>JAZBPC010000071.1:0-3050 GCA_036351455.1 Desulfuromusa sp. | reverse complement strand
ATCGACCCTGGTGGTAGATCAGTGGGGAGGAAATCAGTTTGCCGCCATGACTATTCAAAAAGCGCAGACATTGAAAAACAACGCTAATTTGCCGGACCGGATCAAACAGGTTGAACGGATTCCCGAGAGCGAAGCCACCAGAACCAGAACCTTTGTCATGGAAACCATGGGGATGGGCATGATGATGGGGGGGCGCCTGACGATCAATGGGAAAAAGATGGATATGAATCGCATCGATGCCAGGGTTGAGCTCGGATCTACAGAAATCTGGGAGATCGAAAACCGTTCGGCCATGATGATGAACATGCCCCATTCAATGCACCTCCATGACGTGCAGTTCCAGATCCTGGATCGCAACGGAAGGCCTCCGGCTGCGTATGAACTGGGCCGCAAGGATACGGTACTGATTCCTCCTGGAGAGAGGGCGCGCATTATCATGAGGTTCCGTGATTATAAAGGAATTTATATGTATCACTGTCATCTGCTGGAGCATGAAGATGACGGAATGATGGGGCAATTTGAAGTTGTCTGACAGGACAACAACGTAAGAAACAAAAACAGTAAAAAGAAAGGTGGATATTACCATGATGAGTTGGTTTGGAAATGGTGGATACGGTATGGGACATGGTTTTGGCGGATTTGCTATGATGTTGTTTTGGGCAATTATTATTGTCGTTGGAATCTGGGCGGTAAAAAGCGTGTCATCCGGGACATCTGAAAATAATTCGCCGGATGATATTTTAAAAAAACGCTATGCAAAAGGAGAAATTACCAGGGACGAATACGATCGGATGAAGCGGGACCTGCGAGAATAAATAGAGAAAAAACCGAACATCTTCCAGGCTAGACAATGCCCCAGCGTCCAAAAAGGAGAAAGAAATATGCATATAAAAAACAGGATGTGGCTCCTGATAGTCGCTTCGATGTTTCTTATCACCGCGTGCTCCCAAAATGACGTGACAGCCGAGTCGCTTGTGGGAACGCAAGCGCCCGCTTTTCAACTGGATGATGCCCGCGGCGGGAAGGTTTCGTTAAGCGATTACACTCAACAAAAAACGCCGACCTTGCTCTTTTTCCATATGGCGGTTGGCTGACCTCCGTGCATGAAGCAAATCGTGGATTTGCAAAATAGTTCTGAATTTCAGGCCATGAACGTGCAACTTATCAGCATTGCCCGCGACTCCATCGCAGAAATGACCCCAGAAGTCGACCGACTGGGTATTATCTCTGTGCCGGTTCTTTCCGATCCTGATCTGAGTGTGTCAGCAGAATATGATGTACTGAAATGGGCAATCGGTAATGGCGAGCCCAGTCATACCTTTGTCCTGGTTGATGACAACGGGAAAATTGTCTGGATCAAAGACTACGGTGCGCCTGACAACCCGGACCGCACCATGTATGTTGAAGTTCCGGAACTGGTGCGCTATGTGCGTGAACATATAAATTGATCGGTGTTAAGTGCGAGGAGGTTTGTCATAGCTATAAGGAGAATCAGGCATGAATAAGGATAAAGGGAGCATGCCGACGATTTTTGTCACTGTGTTTATCATGACAGGATTTTTGTTGGTAGCGCAAACACTTTGGGCTCACGGTGACGAAAAACATCCCGAAAACAACCAACAAACATCCCATATGCAGGCCATGTATGCCTTGAAAGATAATATTCCCCAAGAGTACCGCATCATGGAGCGTACACCGATAGTTCCCGATCAGGAATCAATTCATTCAGGGAAGGATCTCTACCAGCAGCAGTGTGCGCTGTGCCATGGTGACGATGGTCGTGGCAATGGACCCGCTGCGAACGGTTTGGAAACGCCCCCCGCAAACTTTCTTGACCTTGAGCACAGTTCAATCTACGGCCCGGGAGAAAAGTACTGGATTATTGGTAACGGCAGCGGTGAAACAGGAATGCCTGCATTTCAAGATATTGAACCGGTCAATCGTTGGCATCTGGTGAATTACATTTACGATCTTCAGACTTCAGTAAACAAGAAGGACGGAGACAATCATCATCACTAATTTTGGATCGTCTTTGTTCGGTTAATCTCCGGATATTGCCGAGCAGAGTCAGATCTTATTTTTCACCATCAACAATACATCAAACGCTCACGATTTCCTTGTCATTGAGTTTTCTTTTAAATCTCTACATTTTGGTCACTAAATTCCATTGCCCCCAGAATTGAAATCCGATAGAATGAGTTGCAAATGCAACGCAAGGAGGTTTGTGATGAAATCAGCAACAATCCCCTCTCTAAGAGTTGATCCCGAATTACGCCAAGCGGCTGAAAGTGTCTTGCGTGAAGGGGAAACCTTGTCCGGTTTTATGGAAAAATCTTTACGGGCCGGTATCCAGCACCGAAAGATCCACCGGGAATTTATTTCCAGAGGTTTGGCTGCAAGGGACGAGTCTCGACGGACTGGGGAATATTACTCGGCAGAAGAGGTCTTCAACGAACTGAGCGGGATGCTCGCACAGGCACAAGACAGAGAAAAATAGGTGAATTATCGGATTCGATATACGCGAGCAGCTAAGGACGATCTTGTTCGGCTCTACGGTTACCTTGTTGAACGAGATATTGATGCTGCACGAAAAGCCCTAAGTTCTATCCAAAAGGGCATCGAACTTCTACAAGAATTTCCCTTCACCTGCCGAAAGGCAACTCCAGAAGATCCCCTATTGCGCGAAATGATCATTTCTTTTGGTTTAAGGGGATATATCGTTCTTTTTGAAATTGAGGACAGTAAGACAGTCACTATTTTAGCCATCCGGCACCAGCTCGAAGAGGACTATCACTAATTACCAAGGGAAATGTTAAATCGATGACTCGCCACCATAAACACACCAAAATCCCGCTCGGATCGACCGGACGGGATTTCTGATAATGCAGGAATTGTAGGAACGCAGAGAATTGGCTGTAAGGTGATTGCCAAAATCCCGCAAGTAAAATTTAAGACGATCTATATGCGCCCCTCTCGTCAGCAACTCCAAAGGACTTTTGCCGCTAATTTTGAAGCAATATTTAAGACCCTAGATGGAGGGAACTGGTTCT
>JAZBPC010000070.1:0-2576 GCA_036351455.1 Desulfuromusa sp. | reverse complement strand
TTATCTGCCGATTGAACGGATTGAAAAAGTACAAAAGTACCTTGGCGGTGAAGGTTATACGCCCAAGCTGGATAAAATGGGTGGGCAGGGCTGGGCTAAAGCGCACCTTAAGGCACGGGCTGCGGTTGAAGAGTTAGCGCGACAGTTGCTGGAACTTTATGCCAAACGGGAGCTGCGCCAAGGTTTCTCCTATTCTCCACCGGATAAAATGTTTCGTGAATTTGAAGCCACCTTTCCTTATGAAGAGACGGTTGACCAGCAACAGGCTATCGACGACATTCTGGAGGATATGCAATCGAGCAAACCGATGGATCGTTTGATCTGTGGCGATGTTGGTTATGGGAAAACCGAGGTTGCCCTACGTGGTGCGGTCAAGGCGGTTCTGGACGGCAAGCAGGTGGCGGTGCTGGTTCCGACAACGGTTCTGGCAAGCCAACACTGGGAGAGTTTTCAGCAGCGGCTGGAAGATTTTCCCATCCGTGTCGATATGATTTCCCGTTTTCGGACCACTGCTGAGAATCGCAAGACCCTGGAAGATGCGGCGGCGGGTAAGGTTGATATCCTCATCGGCACCCACCGCTTGTTGCAACGTGACGTCCGTTTCAAAGATCTTGGATTGCTGGTTGTTGACGAGGAACAGCGCTTCGGTGTCAGTCATAAGGAAAAGTTGAAACAACTGCGTGCCGAGGTCGATATTCTGACTTTGAGTGCGACCCCGATTCCCCGCACCCTGCATATGAGCATGACCGGGATGCGGGATTTGTCTGTGATTGAAACAGCTCCGGTTGATCGATTGGCCATCCGTACCTATGTTACCCGCTTTGATGATGAGTTAATTCGTCAGGCGATCCTGCGTGAACTGCGTCGGGGTGGGCAAGTCTACTTTGTCCACAATCGGGTCCAGACCATCGAGGCGATGGCAGAACAGTTGCGCCAGCTGGTCCCGGAAGCGACTGTTTCTGTCGGCCATGGGCAAATGGCAGAAAAAGAGCTGGAACAGGTGATGCTCGACTTCATCGCCGGCAAAAGTAATTTGCTGGTCGCCTCCACAATCATTGAGAATGGTCTCGATATCCCCCGCGCCAACACCATCATTATTAACCGTGCTGACCGGTTTGGTCTTTCGCAGCTTTATCAGTTGCGGGGACGGGTCGGTCGCAGTGATCGCCGTGCCTATGCCTATCTGTTAATTCCCGGGGAGGCTGCGCTGACTAAGGATGCGCGTGAACGACTGCGGGTTCTGCAGGAGTTGACCGAACTGGGAGCTGGATTCCGGATCGCCAGCCACGATTTGGAGCTTCGCGGTGCCGGGGATTTACTTGGCGGCAAACAATCGGGACCGATTGCAGCCATCGGGTTTGAACTTTATACTGAACTTCTGGAAGAAACCATTGATCGCTTGCGTGGCAAAGAGCGAGAGGAGCGGATTGATCCTGAAATTCGCCTTGGCCTGTCTGCATTTTTCCCGGAAAAATATCTCCCCGACCCCAATCAGCGTTTGCAGTTTTACCAACGGCTCGCCGGAGCCGAGAATGATGAAGAGATATTTGATCTGGTTGAAGAGCTTCGGGATCGTTACGGTGAACCTCCAGGGGCGGGAGAGATTCTGATTGCAACGATGCGTTTGCGTATTCTGCTGAAAAAACTCTGTGTCGAGCTACTGGAATATGACCATAAAAACCTGAGCTTGTTATTTCATTCATCGACTAAAGTTTCTCCTACTCTGATCCGTCAATTGGTTACGGAGCAAGCTGATAAATATCGCCTGGGAGCGGATTTCAAACTCAGTATTCATCTTGGCCGCCTCCCACCGGGTGAGCTGCTTGTCAGGGTGAGAAAAGAATTGCAACTATTTTTCTGACTATGTTAATTTTGACGGCATTGTCAAAGAGATCCTCATGCCGGGTCTTTCGGTATGGTTTTAACAGAGAATAATATGGGGAATCAGGTATTCTTTCACTTATTTTAACCAGAGGATTGTCGCTTTTTTTTCTGCTGTTTCTCCTCGCTTGCCAACCACAGGAACAGCAACCACTGCCTCCGTTATTGGAAGTCGGACAACGACAATTAACCCTGCAGCAATTCAATCGAGAACTGAAAGATGCCTATCCTGATATTTCTGCTCTGACAGATCAGGAACAGCTGCAACTTAAAAAGCAACTTCTCAAACAGCTGATTGATCGGGAGTTGATTCTTGGTGAAGCCAGCCGATTGAATATTCAGATCACGCCGGATGAACTTGATGCTGCGATGACAGAAGTGCGGGGCAGTTATAGTGAAGAGGAATTCAGAAACGTTCTGGAGAAAACAGGGGAAACCCTTGAAAGTTGGATGACTGCATTAAGACTGAGGTTATTGACGACGAAAGTTGCCCAAGTTGCACAAACTTCGCAAGTGCAGGTGAGTGACAGCGAATGTGAAGATTACTATAGAAATCACCGGGAAGAGTTTAATCGACCGGCTGAAATACGTGCGAGACAAATGCTTTTTAAAACCCGGGATGAGGCTAACAAAGTCCTGCAGCTGCTCAAAGAGGGGGGCGATTTTGCGACCCTTGCGCATAAGTACTCACAGTC
>JAZBPC010000069.1:0-2631 GCA_036351455.1 Desulfuromusa sp. | reverse complement strand
TTATAAATTGATCTGCGTCAATTTTTTCTACGTTCGATTGTGAGATATCTCTAGTTACAATTTTGAAGCCGTAAATGAATTGAAGTTTGTAGACGCATCCCTAATGTCAAGAAAAGGAGAACAGCAAATGAGTATGTTTTGTTTTCAATGTCAGGAAACAGCAAAAAACACTGGCTGCACTATTGCCGGAGTCTGTGGAAAAAAAGAAGATACCGCAAACTTGCAGGATCTGCTGGTTTTTAACCTCAAGGGGTTGGCTGTTGTTGCTGACGAAGCCAAAAAACAGGGGAAATTGGACAAATCTATCGGTTTGTTCATTGCTCAGAGCCTGTTTGCGACCATTACCAATGCTAACTTTGACAATGCCCGTTTTGTTGCATTGATTAAGGAAACAATTGCGAAACGTGATGGGCTGAAAACGGCTATTGGCTTTAGTAGTGACGCTGATGTTGTCAACTGGAATGGTGCCGAGGCTGATTTTGCTGCCAAGGCTGCAGAAGTTGGTGTGTTGTCGCAGGCCAATGAAGATGTTCGTTCCTTACGTGAATTGTTGATCTACGGTCTTAAGGGGATGGCTGCTTATAGTGACCATGCCGCCATGCTTGGCTTCGAAAAATCAGAAATTTATGATTTTATGGTGGATGCGTTGGTATCAACTACTCAGGATCTGAGTGTTGATGAAATGGTAGGCATGGTCTTGAAATGCGGTGAAACGGCTGTGACAGCTATGGCATTGCTGGATGAGGCCAATACGACAACTTATGGTAATCCTGAAATTACCAAAGTTAATATCGGCGTGGGTAAAAATCCCGGTATTCTCATCTCAGGTCACGACCTGAAGGATATGGAAGAGTTGCTTAAGCAGACAGAAGGCACTGGTGTTGATGTCTACACTCACTGTGAAATGTTGCCTGCTAATTATTATCCAGAATTTAAAAAATACGAGCATTTTGTTGGTAACTACGGTGATTCATGGTGGCATCAGGACAAAGAGTTTGCTTCTTTCAATGGTCCTATTCTGATGACAACCAACTGCATCACTCCAGTTAAAGAGGCTTATAAAGATCGCTTCTACACCACGGGGATGGCGGGTTGGCCTGGTGCTATTCACATTGCTGATCGTCCCGAAGGTGGCAGTAAGGACTTTTCAAAAATTATCGAACAGGCCAAAACCTGTGAGCCTCCAGTTGAAATTGAAACAGGTGAAATCGTAGGTGGTTTTGCTCACGCTCAGGTGATGGCACTGGCAGATAAAGTTGTTGATGCGGTTAAATCCGGTGCTCTGAAACGTTTCGTCGTGATGGGTGGTTGTGATGGCCGTCAAGCCAGTCGTGCTTATTTTACTGATGTCGCCAAAGAGCTGCCAAGTGACACAGTTATCCTCACTGCGGGTTGTGCCAAGTTCCGTTATAATAAGCTGGATCTCGGTGATATCGGTGGTATTCCAAGGGTTCTCGATGCCGGGCAATGTAACGATTCCTATTCCCTCGCTTATATTGCTCTACAGCTGAAAGAGGTTTTCGGACTCGATGATATTAACGATCTGCCCATTTCCTACGATATTGCCTGGTATGAGCAGAAGGCTGTTATTGTTCTTCTGGCACTATTGTCCCTCGGAGTTAAAGGCATTCGTCTTGGACCAACTCTGCCAGCCTTCCTGTCGCCAAATGTGGCCAAGGTCCTGGTTGATAATTTTAATATCAAGCCGACTGGCGATGTGAAAGCAGATGTTGAAGCAATGATGGCTGCAAACTAAAAAATCATTTTCATTTCCATAGTCAGAACACAATGGCGGCAGGTCGATAATCGACCTGCCGCCATTTTTATTGTTTAAAAACAAAACTATGATTGATGTTTATCCTGCATGTTGGCAGAATGCCGAAAATCAAATATTGACAAAAATCACGACTCTACGAGGGATATTGTTATGTCTTATGGCAAAAAAAAGGGTGTTCTCTACTTTGGGATACCATCAGGAAGTCTGAATGAACAGGTTTTGCGCCTGCTGGCCAAGTCTGGGCGACCATTGAAAGCGGGTCGTCAATATGAGTTACAGGGGCCATATGATAAAGATGTGGTTTTCCGGGTGCTGGATCGTAAAGAGATGCCCCAGAAGGTTGCGGATGGCATTGTCGATTGTGGTATTACCGGCAAGGATTATATTTTCGAAGCTGATCGCGAAAGGGAGGTTGAGGTCTTGGGTGATTTCATCTTCTCCAAATATACCAATCAGCCGTCCCGCCTGGTTCTTGCCAGCCGTCCTGAGCTGGGGATTGAAAAGCCTGAAGATTGTCAGGGTAAAATAATAGCAACTGAATTACCAAACCTGACCAGGCGGCGGATGGCAGAGTTGTATGGTATCGAAGATATCACAATTCTTCACAGTGAAGGGAAGACCGAAGCCAAGGTGAATATGGGTGAATGTGATGCTTTTACCGATATCACTGAGACTGGCGCCACTTTAAAGGCCAACGGTAACAACATTGTTGCAGAATTGTTCACTTCTAACCCGCAGTTGATTGCTAATCGTGATGCTATAAAAGACATCACTAAGTTTGAAAAGATGGAAGATATCCGTATGTGTATCGATGCGGCTTTACAAGCTGAGCGGGAACCGGTGTACATGGTGTT
>JAZBPC010000068.1:0-78724 GCA_036351455.1 Desulfuromusa sp. | reverse complement strand
CTGAGCGCGAGAATTTTTGTGAGTATATTTTTGAGCGCAAACTAAAAGGATGCTTCATGGCTTGGTTCCGTAAGAAAACAGCGTTGACCGCTTCTATTGAGAAAAAGAATGTGCAGGTTCCTGAAGGGGTCTGGACAAAATGTAAAAACTGTCAGGAAATTATCTACGCTAAAGAGGTGCAGAGAAATCTGAATGTCTGCCCGAAATGTGATTACCACTTCCGTATTGGTGCTCGTGAGAGAATTGATCTGATTCTTGATGAAGGAACCTTTGTCGAGATGGATGCCAAAATGCGTTCGGTAGATTTTCTTGATTTTAAAGACTCAAAAAAATACAAAGACAGGATTAAAGCAGCAGTCAAAAAAGCTGGTGATGGTGATGCTGTGATTTGTGGTGAGGGGAATCTTGACGGCTTACCGGTTGTGGTTGCCGTTTTTGATTTTTCTTTTATGGGTGGCAGCATGGGCTCGGTGGTTGGTGAAAAAATTACCAGGGTGATTGAGAAGGGTCTGGACACCAACGTTCCCGTATTGATTTTCTCGTCCTCCGGTGGGGCACGGATGCAGGAAAGTATTATGTCGCTCATGCAGATGGCCAAAACCAGTGCTGCTCTGGCAAAGCTGAAGGCTGCCGGAGTACCGTTCATTTCGGTACTGACTGATCCGACGACAGGCGGTGTGACAGCCAGTTTTGCCATGCTGGGTGATCTGAATATTGCTGAACCTCGAGCTTTGATTGGGTTTGCCGGTCCACGGGTTATTGAGCAGACTATCAGACAGACGCTCCCTGAAGGATTCCAACGTTCAGAGTACCTGCTTGAGCACGGGATGATAGACATGATTATTCCGCGTAAGGAGATGAAGCAGAAACTGTCCCAGTTACTGCGAATTTTCACCAAAAAATAAATAAGTGCAGATGAGCAACTATCAGGAAAGTCTTGCTTACCTTTATTCTCTACAGTTTTTTGGGATAAAACTTGGTCTAGAAAATATCCGTAAACTTTTGTCCAGCGTCGGCAATCCGCAACAACATTTGCGGATTATCCATATTGCCGGAACCAATGGTAAAGGCTCAACTGCTGCAGCTCTTGCCAGTATCTTTCATGCAGCAGGGATTCCAGCCGGACTGTACACTTCTCCCCATCTGCATAGTTTCACAGAGCGGATCAGAATCGACACCAGACAGATTTCAGAGTTAGAAGCTGTTGAACTGATTGAGGAATTACGTCCGCACGCAGAAGCGTTGCGGGCAACTTTTTTTGAATTTACAACGGCGATGGCCCTTCTCTGCTTCCAACGGCGTGGGGTTCAGTGGGCGATTCTGGAAACAGGTTTAGGTGGCAGGCTTGATGCGACAAATGTTGTGATTCCTGAGCTCTGTCTCGTAACCCCCGTCGCCCTTGATCATACTGCATATCTGGGCTCGAAGTTGACAGAGGTTGCTGCTGAGAAAGCCGGAATTTTCAAATCTGGTGTTGCAGTTATCTGTGCTTATCAAGAAGCAGCTGTCACGGCTGTTTTACAGCAACGGGCCGCAGAGTTAAATATTCCGTTGTTGGAATTTGGGCAAGATTATCATTGGCATAATCAGGGAGACTCATTTACCATTGCCGGTGGTAGTCCTTTATTGGATGAAATCCGGGCTGAGCAGGCTGGGGAGCATCAGCAGCAGAACTTTGCATTGGCTGCGGCAGCCATTGATTATCTCTCACAGGCGGGTCTGGAAATCAGCGCAGCAGAAATTCAACAAGGGCTGAGAAAAGTGAGCTGGCCAGGGCGACTCGAATGGTTATCGGATCGTATCCTTTTGGATGGGGCCCATAATCCTGCCGGAGCAAAAAAACTTGCCGCCTATTTACAACAGCAGAATTTAGCTGATTTGCATCTGATTGTCGGTTGCAAGGGGGACAAGCAGTCAAGTGAGCTGATAACTGAGTTATTACCATTTGTCAGCTGTGTCTACGCAACGCAACCTCCAGTTGATGCAGTGGTTCCCGTCGCAGAAATTGTTCAGCAGGTTCGTGAAGCTGCTATTCCGGTCAGTGGGTATGTTGATCCGGTTGCGGCTCTTCAGGCGGCAATGATGAATAGAGCCCCTGAAGATATCATTCTTGTTGCGGGATCCCTGTTTTTAGTTGCTGAAATTCGAGATTTTTTATTATCGGGGGTCGATTCTCTTGCCATTACGGTTGGTGAATGATTCTGTAGTTACTGTTGATGTGGAATGATCAAAAAGGGTCCCTATAAAATTATGCTGTTGCGCTTCTTTATCTTCGTCATTTTTTTTGTCAATGCCTCTTTGACATTGGCCGCTGATTGGAAACAGGCTGGCAGTTCAGAACTGCCGGTTCAGCTTGAGGCTGATCAGTTGGGCTATGATAAAGATACAGGTCTATATCATGCCAGTGGAGATGTTCGATTAACTCAAGGAGACCTTGACGTTCGCAGTCAAATCCTTGAATGGAATCAAGTCAGTGGCGAAATTATGGCTGATGGTGATGTCCAGCTCATTTCTCCGGATGAAGAACTTTTTGGCAGTAAGGCTCACTACAATTTGCAGCAAGAAACCGGAATCGTTGAGAATGGCCATTTTTATCTGCGGGAGGAGAATCTGCATGTTCGCGGTCGTACTATTGAGCGCCGTGGAAAACTTGATTACCTGATTAAGAAAGGGACATTTACAACCTGTGACGGCGATGTTCCTTCCTGGAAGTTTGGCGCCAGCCAAGTCGACGTGACCTTGGGTGGATATGCCCGCGCTCGGAACACCATCTTTTACCTCAGAAATGTCCCCACCCTTTACTTCCCCTATATGATTTATCCCGCAAAAACAGAGCGGGAATCAGGGTTGCTGATTCCAGGTGTCGGTTATTCAAAAAAGCGTGGCTTTCAATATAACAGTGCCTATTATCAGGTTCTTGGGGTAAATCAGGATGCTACATTCTATCTTGACTACCTCTCTGAAATGGGGATTGGCAAAGGGCTGGAGTACCGTTATATCTTCGGCAGGGATAATGCCGGAGAGGCTCGGGTCTACCACATGAATGTCGATAAGGTTGATGGGGTTGTGGTCGATGAGGAGCGTTATGCCCTCGAATGGCAGCATCAAGGCACCTTGCCCGGAGGTGTCCGCATGGTTGCAGATGTTGAATATGTCAATGATGATGAATACTTTGAGGATTTTGGCACGGTTGCTGAGGAATACAATAAGGAGAGTGTTGAATCTCTTTTTTATCTGAGCAAAAGTTGGGGTAAGTACAGCCTTGTTGGCCAGATGAAATACACCAAAAATCTTGAGGTTGATGAGTCAACCACGCTGCAGTATCTCCCACGGATTACCTTTGATGCCGCCAGGCAGAAAATTGGCAGCACTCCCTTCTATTATGCTTTAGAGACTGAATATACCAGTTTTTGGAGACAGGAGGGTTTGCGGGGGGAACGTTTTATGGCTAAACCGCTTTTGGCGGCAAGCGTTCAGCTTTGGGATGTGATAGGGGTGTCTCCTGAAATCTCTTATCGAGAGCGTTATTATTGGAACCTGAGCGATAATTCTGACTCTGAAGAGGAAGGTCTGGCAGAATTTACCACCCGGATCAATAGCCGGGTGCAGAAAATTTATAATCGCCCCCTGGGGTTGCAGGGCAAGTTGCGACATTCTGTAGAGCCTGAAATGGTGTATAGATATATTCCTGAGGTTGATCAGGATGATTTACCCTATTTTGACACCTATGATCGTATTGACGAAGCAAATCAAATTGAGTATGCATTAGTGCAGCGTTTGACAGTGCGGTTCGACCGTACTGATGGGCAACCTTCTTATCGTGATTTTCTTTATTTACGCTTGTCACAAATCTATGATCTGACAAGCGAAGCCAGTCAGCAGCGGTTTCAGGATCTGCGTCTGCAAATGACATTGTTACCACAGGAATGGCTTTCTCTGAAAACCGATACCACCCTTGATGTTGATACCGGTGATTGGACCAAAGTCGCTGTTGCAGGAACAATAACGGGTAAAGAAGATAATTTTTTGCGGGTTGAATATCGATACGATTCAGCTAGTGAAATTGATTACGGGGTGGTTAATCTGAGTGTTGCTTTTTTGAAACCATTTTATTTGACTTACCAGCAGCGATACGAATTTGCAACGGACGAACAATTGGAGCAAGTTATTGGCATAGAGTATCGACAACAATGTTGGAGTACACAATTATCTTATCGCGAGCATGAGGGTGATAGTTCTGTTATGCTGGTTTTTACAATGCGAGGTATCGGTTCAGTTGGTAATATCAGCAGCAGTTTGGGCGGAATTTAGGATGCACCTCTTGGCACTTTTCAATGGTTGCATTATTAATCTGCGAGGTGTTGTTTGACTGCTACCCGCAAACCGGAAACTTCCGGCAGGAAGAATTTACTCACGATTTGCCTGCTTGTCGTCATTGTCCTCATGTTTGCCTATGCCGTATTTGGCAGTCGAGGGGTATTGAGAATCTTTCAGGCGCAGAAGCAGAAACAGGAGTTACAGCAGCAGCTTGCTGAGTTGCAGCAACAACAGCAACAACTTCGTGTAGAAATTGAACGGTTGCAGAAAGATAAGAGTTACTGGGAACAACTGGCCCGAACCAAACTGGGAATGGTTCGTGAGGGTGAACTTATTTACCATCTTCCCGATCATGATGATGAAGGAAAGAGGCAGTAATCGAGATGAAAGAGCAATTGCGGCTGGCAGTTTTGACAGCTTTAAAACAATGCTATGAGGATGGTTCTCTGGACTCGGGTGAGTTACCCGAGGAAGTGCAGCTGGAAATCCCTAAAAATCAGGATCATGGTGATTTTTCTACCAATCTTGCGATGACCCTGGCAAAGCCTGAGCGAAAGGCCCCTCGGAAGATAGCAGAGACTCTTGTCGCTGCACTACAGGGGAACCCTCTGTGTGATAAAATTGAGATCGCAGGCCCGGGTTTCATTAATTTTCGTCTGGCAGCGACCTGTTGGTATGAGGTTCTTGATCAGATTGCTACGCTGGGGGCCAGGTATGGTTGCAGCCAGATTGGCAGTGGAACCAAGATCCAGGTCGAATTTGTCAGTGCCAACCCCACCGGGCCCTTGCATATTGGTCATGGGCGGGGAGCGGTGGTTGGCGATGCCGTGGCTGCGGTATTGCAGGCTGCCGGGTTTGATGTCCAGCGCGAATATTATGTCAACGATGCCGGAAATCAGATTTCGACTCTGGGGCGCTCGATTCTGCTGCGCTTACGAGAGCTGCAGGGGGAAACAATTGAGTTTCCCGATGATGGTTATCAAGCCGGGTATATTGTTGATCTGGCTTCCAAATATCGTTCCGAGGCGGGAGAGCTGACCGATGTTTCTGAAGAGGAAGCTATTGACTCCTGTGCCCGTTTTGGTGTTGCTGAAGTCCTCAAATGGATTGAGGCAGATTTGCAGACATTCGGAATTCAATTTGATAACTGGTACAGTGAAAAAAGCCTCTACGATCGAGGAATGGTCGATCAGGAGCTGACTAAACTTAAAGAAAAGGGCCTTTCTTTTGAACAGGAAAGTGCGCTTTGGTTACGGACAACGGACTTCGGAGATGACAAAGACCGGGTGTTGATCAAATCTGATGGCAGCTATACCTATTTTGCTTCTGATGTTGCTTATCACATGGAAAAATTTGATCGTGGCTTTAACCGGGTTATTGATGTCTGGGGGGCAGATCATCATGGTTATATTCCCCGGATGAAAGCAATGCTTGCAGGGCTGGGCCATCCACCTGAAGATCTTGAGGTTCTGCTGATTCAGATGGTTAATCTGCTGCGTGATGGCAAGCCCTATATCATGGGCAAGAGATCTGGAAACTTTATTACTTTGAGAGAGGTGATCGACGAAGTCGGGCGCGACGCCTGTCGCTTCTTTTTCTTGATGCGTCGTTGTGACAGTCAGCTGGATTTTGATCTGGAGTTGGCCAAACAACAAAATAGTGACAATCCTGTATACTATGTTCAGTACGCCCATGCCCGGGTCTGCAGTATTAACCGCAATGCAGAAGAGGCCGGGCTGGAGCAGCTACAACCTGAAAATATTGACTATAGTCGTTTAGAACTGGATGAAGAACTGGCTTTGGTCAAGCAGCTAGCCCGTTTTCCTGAAACCATTGTTGGCGCAGCTCTTAGCTGTGAGCCACATCGGATTGTCTTTTACCTTCAGGACCTTGCTACGCAATTTCACAGTTACTACAATCGTCAGAGGGTCTTAGTTGATGACCCGACGACAACACAAGCTCGGCTAGCCCTTGTGAACGCTGTACGGACAGTTTTAGCCAATGCGTTGCAGTTGCTTGGTCTCTCAGCTCCAGAACGAATGTAGATTAAAGGGGAAAAAATGAAAGCCACTTCAAAAACAAGGACTCAGAGACGGATGGAAAAACGGCAGGCTGTCATCTTATTGGTGCTGGTACTCGTCGTTTCATTGGCCAGTTTTACCTTGGGTGTAATTGTTGGTCGTCGGGGCGCTGAGCGGGATCTGGCTCAAAAGTTTCAACAAACTGAGAGGGTGCTGGTTCGACATGCGCCAGCTTCAACTGCACCGCCAGTCGCCGAGCTTGATTCGGAGAAGACATCTGAGATGTCAGCAGGTGAGGCAGTCACTGAAGAGCCTAAATTGACCTTTTATGATGACCTGGCAAAAGAGACGGTTCCCCTTGGGAGCGGCATTAATCTTGCTCCGGTTGAAGAAAAAGAAGAAGTGGCTGCCGTTCAGCCACCTATCGATTTGCCCGATCAACCGATCGTTAAAAAGGAAGTCCCCACTGTTGCGGTTATTGAAGCAAAAGCCATTCAAAATAAGCCGGCTGCAGAGTCCAATGATGCAACAGTAGCAAAGCTACCAAAGGTTGTTGAAAAAGGGACCCATGCGGTGCAGATTGGTTCTTTTGGTGTCGCAGGAGATGCTATTGCTTTCAAGCAAAAAATGGTGGATAGAGGTTACCCTGCGTATGTTGTTGAGGCTGATCTTGGGAAAAAGGGGCTCTGGTACCGGGTTCGGATCGGTCCGTATCTGGATGCTGCTGTCGCAAAAAATGCACAGAAATTTCTGGAGGAAAAAGAAAAGATCAAGGGTTTTGTCCCCCGCCAGTAAAGAATATAAAAGGGGTGACAGTATTGGATTTTTCGCTTGACATTTCCATGCTGGAAGTCTATTTTCCTGTGCTCATGTCGCGGGATGGAGCAGTCTGGTAGCTCGTCGGGCTCATAACCCGAAGGTCGGGGGTTCAAATCCCTCTCCCGCAACCAAAGCTAAATTCCTCTACGGAGGTTTAGATAAGTCAGGCGGTGTAGCTCAGTTGGTTAGAGCATGCGGCTCATATCCGCAGTGTCCGGAGTTCGAATCTCTGCACCGCCACCATTTAAAAGCCTTTCCCGCTTTCGGGGAGGGCTTTTTTCGTTTATAGTCAGAGCTCACACTGTCGTTTAAATTTAAAACATCAGGATTGTCTTCCGCATGAAAAGTATCCATTTAGCGCAGTCAATTATCGATCCCTTCCCCGCCGATGCACAGCAGCTTCTGGTCGGAGTTTCTGGTGGTGTTGATTCAGTTGTTTTGTTGCATACGCTGAAGGATGTGTCAGAACGTTTAAATGTTTCTTTGCATGTAGCACATTTGGATCATCAAATCCGTTCTGAAAGTTCAAACGACGCTGCTTTTGTTCGTGATCTTTGTGGTCAATGGGATATTCCCTGTTATGCGGAATCTTATGATGTTGCAGAACTGGCTGAACGGGGCAAATTAAGTATTGAAATGGCCGGGCGACAGGCTCGGAGGGAATTCTTTCAAAGGATCGCCGAGATGATTGAGGCGGACGCAATTGTTCTTGCCCATCATTTAGATGACCAGTTGGAAACATTCTTGATCCGGCTGCTTCGTGGCAGTGGGCAGAGTGGGCTGGCGGCTATGCGTATCCATACTGGAATCTGGTGGCGCCCCCTATTGGGTTGTTCTCGTGGGCAGATTCTGGAATACGCCCAGAAATACGAATTGCGCTGGGTTGAGGATCAAAGCAATAACAACCCCGTGTTTTTGCGCAACCAGCTGCGACATCAGTTAATTCCACAACTGCTTGAAATTAATTCAAATATTGCTCAAAAGGTCGCCGGATTAACACAGCAAATCCAGGTCGAAGAGGATTATTGGCAAGAGCTGATTACGCAACAGTTTAATGATCTTGTTATCTCATGCAACGATGGTCTCCGTTTGCGACGCGGTGATCTTCTGGTGATGCACCCTGCTTTACGTATGCGCATGTTGCGTGAAGCTTTACGTCGGCTTCGTGGTGATCTGCAGCGTATTGAAGCGGTCCATTTGCATAGTATCGAAATGCTTCTGACTGGGCAACGGAGCCAGGCTCAACTTGATTTGCCGGGTTGTTGGGTGGCGCGCCGATACGAAACCCTATGGTTGCGAGATGTTGCGCCAAAGCTGCCAGAGCGCTTTGATCTGTCATTGCCCCTTCCCGGGGAGCTTGAACTTCCTGATGGGCGCATATTGCGTTCTTCTATCCAGGATGAACAAGAAGGCGAATCTACAAACGTAGCCGAATACTCTTTAGCTCTCTTACCTCACTCTTTGCGGGTTCGTAGCTGGCAGGCTGGGGATCGATTTGAACCTTTGGGGATGACGGGCCGTAAACGGTTGAAGAATTATTTTTCTGATTGCCAGATTGAACTTGAGGCGCGATTGAAAACGCCTCTTCTCGTTAGCGGAGAGACAATTTTATGGGTGATTGGAATGCGTCGTTCCAACTATGCTGTCGCCGGTAAAGACAAAGGAATGATTCTGCGCGTAGAATTGATCTGAATGGTTTAAAAAAGGGACAAGGGGGTTGTAGCATCACATCCTTTTATGGTAGTTTTTTCAGCTAGTTTTAAGCAGTTTTTGGTGACCTAACTCGACATTAATAAAAACATAAACAAAATAACTCCATAGGGGGTCTCGTGAGCCAATTCCAGAAGAATTTAGCATTATGGCTGGTCATTTCTTTGTTGATGATCATGCTTTTCAATATGATGACTCAGAAAGATACTGAGCAAAAGAAAATCAATTACACCGAATTCCTCAGTGCTGTTGATTCCGGTCAGGTTACGAATATTACCTTTCAGGGGAACCAGGTTTCTGGTGTCCTTGCTGATGGAAGCAAGTTTCAGACCTATGCACCGATGGATGAGCAACTGATTCCCGAATTGAAGGCCAAGGGAGTTGTTCTGGAAGCGAAGCCTGTCGATGACCAGGGCTTTTGGTTTACTTTGCTGATTTCCTGGGGACCAATCCTGCTATTGATCGCCGTCTGGATTTTCTTTATGCGGCAGATGCAAGGTGGTGGTGGCAAGGCTATGAGTTTCGGCAAAAGCAAAGCTAAATTGCTGACGGATACTCAAGGGTTGGTCACATTTAAAGATGTTGCAGGCGTTGATGAAGCCAAGCAGGAGCTTGAAGAGGTTGTTGAGTTTCTGCGGGACCCGAAAAAATTTACCAAGCTGGGTGGGAAAATTCCCAAGGGGGTTCTGCTTGTTGGTTCACCAGGGACCGGTAAAACCCTTTTGGCTCGCTCTGTTGCCGGTGAAGCTGGGGTTCCATTTTTTACCATTTCGGGTTCGGACTTCGTAGAAATGTTTGTTGGCGTCGGTGCCAGTCGTGTCCGTGACCTGTTTCTGCAGGGTAAAAAAAATGCTCCCTGTATTATTTTTATTGACGAAATCGATGCTGTTGGGCGTCATCGTGGAGCCGGCCTTGGTGGCGGACATGATGAGCGGGAACAAACTCTAAACCAGCTATTGGTCGAAATGGATGGGTTCGAATCAAACGAAGGTGTCATTCTGGTTGCTGCGACTAACCGGCCGGATGTTTTGGATCCCGCATTGTTACGCCCTGGTCGTTTTGATCGGCAGGTGATCGTGCCGCGTCCAGACATTAAGGGGCGGCATAAGATTCTCGTTGTTCATTCCCGTAAAGTTCCTATGGCTGAAGATGTGAACCTTGAGGTTATCGCCAAGGCAACCCCGGGGTTTTCAGGTGCAGATCTGGCGAACCTGATTAATGAGGCTGCTTTGCTGGCGGCACGCGCCAACAAAACCAGTGTTGAGAGCGTTGATTTTGAGGCGGCCAAAGATAAGGTGCTCATGGGGGCTGAACGGCGCTCAATGGTCATTACCGAAGATGAGAAGAAAGTAACGGCTTATCATGAAGCTGGACATGCGTTGGTTTCTCTCCTGACACCGGGATCTGATCCGGTTCATAAAGTATCAATTATCCCACGTGGTCGCGCTATGGGTGTGACGATGTATCTTCCTACCGAGGAAAAATATAGTGAAACAGCCAAGGGGCTGCATATTCGCATCCGTTCGTTGCTTGGAGGGCGAATTGCAGAAGAGTTAACCTTTGAATCGGTGACCAGTGGAGCAAGTAACGATCTTGAGCGGGTGACCGCTATCGCTCGGAAGATGGTATGCGAATGGGGTATGAGCGAAAAAATCGGTCCCATGGCTTTTGGTGAAAAGGAAGGCGGGGAAGTCTTTCTTGGACGCGATATGGGGCATGTTAAGAACTATAGTGAAGCAACTGCTGTCGACATTGACAATGAAATTCGCAGGATTGTGAATGAAAACTATGAATTGACCCGCACATTGCTTAAAGAGAACCAGGCGCAACTGATTGCCTTATCAGAGCTGTTGTTGGAAAAAGAGACTCTGGATAGCCACGAAATTCTTGCTGTCGTGTTCCCAGACGGTTTGCCGGACTATATAGCTCCTAAAGTTGAAGAACAGACAAAGGAAGAATCAACGCAAGAAAGTGATTTCAGCTTTGACAGTGCTGCAGTTGATACAACCAGCACAACTGAGGGCAATAAAAAGACTGACGAGGATATAGCCCCTGCCTCTGAAAGCAAAGAGGAAAAAACTCCTGAACCTTGAGGGTACAAGCACTCAGACCCTTTTTGGACGCGACTGTCAGCTCAACCTGACCCAGCCGTGCATTATGGGGGTTTTGAATGTCACCCCGGACTCCTTTTCTGATGGCGGACAGTTCTTTGAACCTGATGAAGCCGTCCGACAGGGGCTGGCGATGCAGGAACAAGGTGCTGCGATTCTGGATATCGGGGGTGAAAGTACGAAGCCTGGTTCCTTTGCGGTCTCGACTGACGAAGAATTGGCAAGGATTCTCCCGGTTATAAAAGCCCTGCGCCGGAATACAGATCTGCCTCTTTCTGTAGATACCAGCAAAGCAGTTGTTGCACGTGAAGCGGTTGCTGCCGGGGTTAATTTTATCAATGATATAAGTGGGTTGACCTTTGACCCCCAAATGGCTTCAGTTGCTTCCGAGACAGGTGCTGGTTTATTTCTGATGCATACCAGCGGTCGCCCTGAGGTTATGCAGCAACATACCGATTATCAGGATCTTGTAGCTGAAGTAAAAGATAGCTTATGTAAGAGTGTTGATCTTGCTCTTCAGGTTGGGGTTGCGCCTGATCGGATTGCAATAGATCCTGGTATCGGTTTTGGTAAAAGTGTTACTGGCAACCTTGAATTACTAAGCCACTTGAACGAATTGTCCCTTCTTGGTTATCCGGTTCTTCTTGGGACTTCAAGGAAAAGCTTTATCGGCAAGATTCTTAATCAGGACGTTCCGCAGGAAAGACTTTCTGGAACTTTGGCGACAATTGTCCTGGGTGTGAATCATGGAGTGAAGATTTTTCGAGTTCACGATGTCCGCCCTGCTCGAGAAGCAGCATTGGTTGCCTGGGCGATCCGGGAGCAGAAACTTCCGTAACGGTTTTCTTTGAGCTTTTGAAAAGCATTCAATAAACGGTGTCAATAAATAATCTTCAATCCTGATCATTGATTCTTTCCAGATAAACTCTGTATGGTGGCGACAATGTTAGATGTTTTCATAAATATTCGTTTTCTCGATATTCTTGACATCACTATTGTTGCTTTTATTATTTACCGGATCATCCTCCTGATTAAAGGAACCCGTGCGGTTCAAATGCTCCTTGGCCTGGCCGTTATTCTTGCCGTATATATGGCCTCTCGCGTTGGCGATCTTCATACCCTCAACTGGTTCCTGAGTAATTTCCTCTCCTCAATTATCCTTGTTATTGTCGTTATTTTTCAGAACGATATCCGTCGAGCATTGATGCATGTCGGACGGAACCCTTTTCTAGGCGGGATGAATGCTGATGAAGAGTCAGTCGTTATCGATGAACTGGTAAAGGCGTGTGGTGCGTTAGGGAGTCGGAAGATTGGCGCTTTGATCGTTATTGAGCGGGAAACAGGGATCAAAGATATTCTTGAATCTGGAACTTCTATCGATGCGCGGGTTTCTTGTGAATTGGTTCGGGCGATTTTTATGCCTTCGTCTCCTATTCATGATGGTGCATTGGTAATACAGCAAGGCCGTTTAGCGTTAGCAGGATGTTTCTTGCCATTGAGCCGGGGGCTTGATTTGACCAAAGACCTTGGTACCCGACACCGGGCTGCAATAGGTATAACGGAATTATCTGATGCTGTTGCTATCATCGTTTCTGAAGAAACTGGAAATATTTCTGTTGCTGTTAATGGTGGCATGACTAGAAATCTGGATGCCATTAGTTTGAAGAAGGTTCTTGGCCGATTGTTGGAACCCCGCAAAGTTAAGCTGAAAAAGCAAAAACAGCAAAAAAAGAAAGGCTAGACTGGATGTTCAAGTTGTTGACGGAAAATTGGACATTAAAAATCATCTCTCTGGTTTTTGCACTGCTGCTTTGGATGTTTATTATGGGGGAACGTCGACTTGAAGTTGGGTATCGGGTTCCACTTGAACTGCAGAATATTCCAAAGTCGTTGATGATAGCGAATGAAGTTCCAAGTATGGTTGATGTACGGGTGAGTGGGCCACGAACTTTGCAAATGAAAGTGAGTCCGAATGATATCAGTATTATTGTTGATCTCACAGATCTGAAGCCCGGCTTGACAACATTTAAGCGCTTGGAAGAACGATTGAATTTACCGAGCGGGTTGCGAGTGACCCGATTGTCACCTTCCTTTATTGACCTGAAACTGGAACGGATCAAGCAAAAACTGGTTCCAGTCAAGATAGGACTCACTGGAGCTCCGCTGACAGGTTTTGAGGTTGTCAGTGTAAAGGCTGTTCCTGACGAGGTTATTATTGAAGGCGCGGAGACTGAGCTCAAGAGTGTGAGTGAGGTGTCAACCGAAGATGTTGATCTGAATGGGGTTAATGAGGGGTTTTCTCTTATTGTTCCGCTGGTCCATCAGGGAACCTACACTCATTTTAAAGATGAAAAAACCACCGAGGTTCAAGTGGATATCCAGCCGGTGAAACTCTTACCAGAGGGAATCGATGCTGTAGGACCCGAGACCACTAAGAAGGAAAAGGAAGGGGAAAACTGAAAATGGAAAAAAAATTATTTGGCACCGATGGCGTAAGAGGTGTTGCTAATATTGATCCGATGACAACTGAGATGGCTATGCAGCTTGGTCGAGCCGCTGCTTTTGTTTTTAAAAACGGTGGCAAGCGGCGCCATCGGGTGGTTATCGGCAAGGATACCCGATTGTCCGGCTATATGCTTGAAAATGCCCTGGTTGCAGGAATCTGTTCCATGGGGGTTGATGTCCTTATTGTCGGGCCGCTGCCAACTCCGGGGATTGCCTTTCTGACCTCTTCCATGCGTGCTGATGCCGGGGTTGTCATCAGTGCTTCCCATAATCCTTACCAAGATAATGGCATCAAATTCTTTTCCAGTACCGGGTATAAACTTCAGGATGAACTGGAATTGAAAATTGAAGATCTTATTATTAATCATCGGTTGGATGAACTGCGGCCTATTGCTGACGAAGTGGGAAAGGCTTATCGCATTTCTGATGCCATTGGCCGTTATGTTGTCTTTCTGAAAAATTCATTTCCGAAGGACCTTGATCTTCAGGGGTTAAGGATCGTTCTCGATTGTGCCCACGGAGCAGGTTATAAGGTCGCACCTGCGGTATTGACTGAACTTGGTGCTGAAGTGGTTCCTATCGGAGTCAGTCCAAACGGAATGAATATCAATGATGGCTGTGGTTCTATGCATCCCGAAGTTATGGCCGAAAAAGTGCGTGAATATAGAGCTGATCTGGGAATTGCTCTGGATGGTGATGCTGATCGGGTTATCTTTGTTGATGAAAAAGGGCATACGGTTGATGGTGACCATATTATGGCTCTTTGTGGCACTGAGTTGATCAAATCAGGTCAATTGAAGAAAAAGACAGTGGTGGCTACAGTTATGAGCAATATGGGTCTCGATATCGCGATGAAAAAGGCAGGAGGTAAGGTAGTTAAGACTGCCGTTGGCGATCGTTACGTTGTCGAGGAAATGCTCAAAAATGGCTATAATCTGGGTGGTGAGCAATCTGGACATATGATTTTTCTGGATCATAATACCACTGGAGACGGGATTCTTTCTGCTTTGCAGGTTCTGGCAATTATTCAGCGTAGCGGCAAGCCCCTTTCGGAACTCGCCCAGGTGATGACCTCGCTGCCTCAAGTCCTGGTCAATGTTAAAGTACGAAAAAAAACAGATTTGAAAAAAAATAAAGCAGTCAAAGATGTCATGGATCAAGTTACAGCTGAGCTCGGTGACAATGGACGTCTGCTCGTGCGCTATTCAGGTACAGAGGCCTTGTTGAGGGTGATGATTGAAGGTGAAAATCAAAGCAGAATTGAGGTTCTGGCTCATCAGGTCGCTGAAACTGTACGAGAACAGTTGGGAGCATAAACCCTATATTCAGGAGTAGAGAAATTGGCAAAACTGAGTGTCAATGTTGATCATATTGCAACTATTCGTCAGGCTCGCGGTGGCTCTGAACCCGATCCCGTTGCTGCAGCTGTTCTGGCTGAGCTTGCTGGGGCCGATGGGATAACCATTCATCTGCGCGAAGATCGGCGCCATATCCAGGATCGAGATGTTGAAATTCTGCGACAGACAATTAAAACTCGCATGAATCTGGAAATGGCTCTGACCGATGAAATGGTGGCTATTGCACTAAAAACTCTCCCGGACTCTGTTACTCTGGTCCCTGAGGGACGACACGAGCTCACCACAGAAGGCGGGCTGGATGTTATTTCGATGCAAAGTACATTGAAACAGAATGTTGCTTTGCTGAAACAGGCCGGAATCATTGTCAGCGTATTTATTGAACCTGATATTGAGCAAATTAAAGCCAGCCATAAGGTTGGCGCTGATTATATGGAAATCCATACTGGCACGTACTGTGAAGCGAACACTGCAGCAGAACGACGTGAACAGCTGGCGCGGATTGAGTTGGCGATCAGTGCCGCTCGCAGATTGGGACTCGGGATAAATGCCGGGCATGGACTTGATTATCGCAATATCGCTCCGGTGGTAGCGCTTACTGGAATTGAGGAATTTAATATCGGCCACAGTATTATTTCGCGGGCTTCTCTCGTTGGGATGGATAAAGCTGTACGAGAAATGCTGGTGATGTTGAAGGGGTAACTTTTGGCAATTATCGGGATAGGAACTGACTTGGCTCGTAGTGAGCGGTTTCGAAAGTTTCTCAACCCAGGTAATAAAGTTTTGGAACGGATTTTCAGTGATGAAGAGAGGCTTTATTCACTGCAAAAACGCGACCCAGTTCCCCATTTGGCGGCTCGCTTCGCGGCGAAAGAGGCTTTTTTGAAGGCGCTGGGGACAGGTTTGCGAGATGGTCTAGCCTGGCGGCAGGTTTGTGTTGTTCTTGATTCTTTGGGTTGCCCTTCTCTCGAACTTTCCGGCCGCGCAGCTGAATTGATGGCAGACTGTGGGGCCAGTAAAGCACATCTGAGTTATTCGCATGATGGTGACTACGCAGTGGCCACCGTTATCCTGGAGGATTGATGCGACTCTGTAGCGCAAGTGAGGTGATGGCTCTTGATCGGCAGGCAATCAACCAGTTAGAAATTCCTGGTGTTGTCTTGATGGAGAATGCAGGGCGTTCTTGCAGTGATCTGTTTGTGCGGGATTTCCGTCAATATTTTCCTGGTTCGGTTCTGATTCTGGCCGGTAAAGGGAATAATGGTGGTGATGGCTACGTGATGGCCCGGATCCTTGCCGAACGGGGTTGGCAGGTGACGACGCTGGTTCTTGGCCTGGAGGAATCAATATCTGGCGATGCCAGGATCATGTTGAACATCGTCCGAAAGTTGGGACTCCCAACCCTGTTTGTTGACAATCCTACTGATTTAAAAACCGTTTTTGCTGAAATTGCACCGTCCCTCATTGTCGATGCAATTTTTGGTACTGGATTAAACTCAGAAGTCGTTGGCATACAGGCGGCAGCAATAAGGCTTATCAATGCGGCGGAAGTTCCTGTTTTTGCCGTTGATATCCCCTCAGGTGTTGATAGTTCAACGGGCCGTATCTGTGGACTGGCAGTGAAGGCCAGCCAAACAGCGACATTTGACCATGCAAAAATAGGTCACGGCAGTTATCCTGGTGCCGGTTATGTTGGAGCTCTGAGTGTCGTTGACATTGGCATTCCGCAGGCCGGGCGGCAACAGTTCTCCACTCATGTTCAGCTCCTCGATAAAACAGATGTCCAGGCATTGCTTCCAGATCGTTCAGCCTCTGGCCATAAAGGGAGTTTTGGGCATCTGTTAGTTGTTGCTGGTTCTCCCGGGAAAACCGGTGCCGCCGCTCTGGCTGGAAATTCTGCGGGACGCAGTGGCTGCGGATTAGTGACTGTTGCTGTGCCGGCAGCAATTCATGATATTATTGAAGTCAAGCTGACAGAGGCCATGAGTTGTCCTCTGCCAGATCAGGACGGTTTGCTTTGCATGCAGGCAAAATCGCAGATCGAGCAACTGTTGGCTGTTCGCCATAGCTTGGCCATTGGTCCTGGCTTGGGGCAAAATCCGGCTCTGGCAGAGCTGGTCAGCTCTTTGGTGCGATCTGCAACCGTGCCAGTTGTTATTGATGCGGATGGGATAAATCTGCTTGCAACTCAGTTGGAGAGTCTCCAGGGCCGGAATGAGCAACCTTTGATTTTGACTCCGCACCCTGGAGAAATGGCCCGCCTTACGGGTCTGACAGTTGCTGAAATTGAGGCGAATAGATTTGAGGTTGCGCAGGAGTTTGCTGTTAGACATGGTGTGGTATTGTTGTTGAAGGGGGCACGGACCATCATTGCTGCAGAGGATGGTCGAGTCAATATCAATGCGACCGGGAATGACGGTCTTGCCAGTGGTGGCAGCGGCGACGTCCTAACTGGATTAATTGGTGGTTTATTGGCTCAGGGTCTTGATGGTTTCTCAGCTGCAAGTCTTGGTGCCTGGCTCCACGGTCGCGCTGCAGAGCTTGTAGCTGAGGCTCAGGGAACCGCAGGAATGATTGCTTCTGATCTCGTTTGCAAACTACCGGTTGCTCGACAAGAGCTGGTGAAAGGAGTCTGAAATGTTGACTGCACGAGATATTATGACGACTGATGTTGTTTCGGTAAGCTTGGATACCAGTTTGAAAGATTTAGCCAGAAAATTTGTCGAAACGCGCTTCAGTAATTTACCGGTTCTTGATGACGATGGCAACCTGGTGGGTGTCATCAGTGAAACCGATTTGATTGAGCAACACAAGCCTCTCCATATTCCAACAGTCATGACATTGTTTGACTGGGTTTTTACTTTTGGTAGTGAGAAAAGCTTCCAGGAGGAAGTTGATCGGGTGACTGCAGCGACGGTTGGAGAGTTGTATCAAAAAGATCCAATTACCTGTTCTCCAGATTCCCCTGTCCGTGACCTGGCTGTGTTGATGAGTCAACATAAAGTTCACTTGCTGCCCGTTGTTGATGGTAAAAAGATGGTCGGGGTGGTGGCGCGTCTTGATTTAATCAAGGTGATGGAGGATTGAATTGAGCTTTTTGTCAGTTGTTAGTGATGGCGAATCACAAACACTGGATTTTGGGGAAGTTTTAGGCCGGTTATTGCGACAACCGATTATGATCTTGTTGCAGGGGGATTTAGGTGCTGGGAAAACCGTTTTTGCGCGTGGAGTCGCCCGTGGGTTAGGGGTAGATGCCCAGATACCGATTACCAGCCCAACTTTTACCCTGATGAATCATTATCAGGCTCGCCTGGATCTCTATCATTTTGATCTGTATCGCTTGTCTGATCCTGATGAATTGATCGAGCTGGGTTTTGATGAATATGCTTATGGTTCTGGGGTCGCTCTGATCGAATGGCCAGAAAAACTACATAATCCAGCAACACCAGGGTTATGGGTGACGTTAACCCACATTGATGCTGAACGACGTGAGATAGCTTTTAACCTGCAGGGTGAAGACAATAACGGCTTAAGCGTTGCTTTGCAGGAACTCTATAGTTAAAAACAAGGATCGAGACATATCCAAAGTGGAAGGGACGCAAGCTGATGGGCAAGATTTTATTGTATGACACAACATTGAGGGATGGGACTCAGGCTGAAGATATTTCATTTCAGGTTGAGGATAAAGTCCGGATTGCCAAGCGACTGGATGAACTGGGGATTGATTATATAGAAGGGGGATGGCCAGGATCGAATCCAAAAGACATTACCTTTTTTAAAGCTATCCAGAATGAAACATTGGGCCACAGTAAAATCGCTGCATTCGGCTCTACGCGGCGTGCCAGAATTACACCCGCTGAAGATAACAATATCCAGATGTTGATAGAAGCTAAGCCTGATGCTGTGACCATATTTGGAAAAACCTGGGACTTTCATGTCCGTGAAGCTTTGCGTATCTCTCTGGAGGAAAATCTAGAACTGATCAATGACTCTTTGGTCTATCTGAAAGAGCGAGTTGGTGAAGTTATTTATGATGCAGAGCATTTTTTCGATGGTTATAAATCTAATCCGGAATATGCTTTAAAAACTCTGCAGGCTGCTGCTGATGCTAATGTTGACTGCATCGTCCTCTGTGACACCAACGGTGGTACTTTGCCTCATGAACTCCCTGCTATTATGAAAGCGGTGGAGAAAGCGGTATCTACGCCGATCGGTATTCATGCCCATAATGACAGTGGTTGTGCTGTCGCAAATTCACTTATGGCGGTTCATTGCGGTGCACAACATGTCCAGGGAACAATTAATGGGTTTGGTGAGCGCTGTGGCAATGCTGATCTGTGCTCTATTGTACCGTCACTTGCTCTGAAAATGGGGCAGGAATGCCTTGAAGAAGGAAAGCTGGTAACTTTGCGCAGAGTTTCTCGCTATATCTATGAACTGGCAAATTTGACCCCGAATAAACACCAGCCCTATGTTGGGAACTCTGCTTTTGCCCATAAAGGGGGTGTTCATGTATCAGCTATTCAGCGCCACCCAGAAACTTATGAACATATTCGTCCAGAGCTTGTTGGCAACCAGACCCGGATTTTGATCTCCGATCTGTCGGGGCGTTCAAATATCCTTGCCAAGGCAGAAGAATGTGGCATTGAACTGGATAGTAAGGATCCTGTTACACTTGAAATCCTTGAAGATATCAAGGAGATGGAAAATCAGGGTTTTCAGTTTGAGGGTGCGGAAGCCTCTTTTGAGCTGTTGATGCTCAAAGCCATGGGCAAGCTCAAGCACTACTTCTCTGTCACCGCCTTCCGGGTGATAGATACTTTGCGCGAGAGTGACAAAGCTCCAGTTTCAGAAGCAACGATTCGAGTCAAAGTCGGTGGTAAGGTTGAGCATACTGCTGCTGATGGAAATGGCCCTGTAAATGCTTTGGATACAGCTATGCGCAAGGCTCTGGTCAACTTCTATCCGCAGATAGCCGATGTAAAATTGCTCGATTACAAGGTACGGGTTCTGCCAACAAATCAGGGAACTGATTCTGTCATCAGGGTGTTGGTTGAATCAGGTGATCACAACCAGCGTTGGGGAACTGTGGGGGTGAGTACGAACGTCATAGATGCTTCTTACCAGGCACTGGCAGATGCTCTGACCTACAAACTCTACAAAGACAATCAATAGCGATTTTGTAAAGCTTAAATGTGTGGAGCGGCTCTTTTCTAACGGGAAGAGCCGTTTTTATTTTACCCTTCCGTCAAAAAAATAACGACCCCTTTGCGCTCGCCAAATAAGTGACGAACGCTCGGAAAGTTGAGTTAAATTAAGTGTTTTATGAATCGGTCAGCTATTGGAAGAGTTTGATATCTCTCTATTTTCAGACTTTAATTCGTCATAAAAATGACGAACTGGTCGTCGCTATACACCTGTTTTCTGCAAGTCATCCTCACTTTTTTTTGGCAAACAAGACAACCTATTGAAATCAAAGGCATTTGGCATTTTATTATACTAATGGCTACCCTTGCTATGAGTTTTGGCACAGCTTGTGTAGGCAATATCAAACTAAGCTGACTTGGCAAATTTTGTTCTAGATCATTATTATGGAGGTGCCAGATGAAATGTCCAAAATGCAAGGGGAGGATGTATACCGAGAGGTATTATGATTTTGTCAGAGAGTTTGACGCCTGGAAATGTAGTGCTTGTGGCGAGGTGATTGATCCAATCATCTTGGCGAACAGATCGCGTCACAGTGATACCAAGGTTGGTTAATATCTTTTAGAAAGATTTAATATATTGGGGCCGAAGAGAAATCTTCGGCCTTTTGTATTTCTAAGAAGGTGCTTTATTGCTGAGAATGACTTTAATTAACCCAACAATCGCTATGCCCATGAAAAAAATTCCACGCCAGACAGCAGGTTTTTTACCCTCACTTATGAATATTGTATTTTCAGATATAGGAATATTCATTTGTTGAAGCAATTTAGTCAGTTTTTGTTGGTTTGAGTCTGCAACAAGATTTCCCACTGTCATCCCGGTTATTTCTTTTTGGGCAAAGAACAAATCTTGATTCTCCTTGAGAAAATTCTGCTGCTGAGCCTCGGTTTCAAGCATAAAATAATACTTTTTTAAAGTCTTAACGATTTCCGGGTCTCGGGTTTCAACCCAGATATGAAACTCTTCCGCATCTTTGGAATGTTTCAGTGGGACCAGGAAAGACCCAATTTCCATGGTTCCCGACATGTTGATAGATTGGAGCAAATCTTGGTAACCATCATGTATTGTCAGCCATTCACGTGGTGCTCCAGTGGTTTCAAGGCTGTTTATGGAAATATCAAGCGGTTCTTGATTGCGTAATAAAAGACTTAAATCAGCAAAACCTAGCCAACCCAGAATCAGGCAGATAGCGATAATGGTGGCGCGAAATCGTCTCATAAAATATTTCCCGTAAGCTTAACAGTTAAAAAAGAGCCGCCCGAAGGCGGCTCAAAGTATTGCAAAAAATTATCTGAACTGCAAGGTCTATGCAGTTTCTCTTGAATGTCCGATATTAACATCTTTTTGGGTCATCATAGAGACGATCACTAGAGCAAGAAAAGAAAGAGGGATAGAAATAAGAGCGGGACTATTAAATTGCACCGGGGCTTCTGATGGTAAGTTACCGTAACGTACCCACATATCAGGGGAGACCAGAATAAGTCCTAAAGAACTGGTTAGACCAATTAAGATAGAGGCGGCAATCCCTTTTGCTGTCGTTTTGCTCCAGAAGAGTAACATCAAAATGGCAGGCAAGTTTGCTGAAGCGGCTACAGCAAAAGCCCAACCGACCAAGAATGAAACATTCATTCCCTCAAACACAATCCCAAGGTAGATCGCAATACAGCCGATGATGACTGCAGAAATTTTACCGGCACGAACTTTTCCACGATCAGACATTTGCATGCCGAGGAAATTATCCATCAGGTCGTGTGCAATGGCTCCAGAAGCTGCAACAATAAGACCAGAAACAGTTCCTAGTACGGTTGCGAAAGCCAGAGATGAAATAACCGAAAACATGATAAAACCGAAAGACAAAGCCAGTAATGGAGCGGACATATTGTTGTCAGTGATATTGATGACACCATTCGTCATGGCACCCATGCCCATGAACAGGGTTAACACATAGAAAAAACCGATAGCAGCAATAGCGACAATTGTTGATTTACGTGCCGCAGCTTGACTTGGAACTGTGTAGTAACGAATCAAGATGTGGGGTAGGGCTGCAGTGCCACAGAATAAAGCAAGCATCAAAGAGATAAAGTTGAACTTTTGTAGGCCGGTTGCATTGTCAACTTTGAATTTTAATCCCGGTCGAAGGATTCGAGATCCCGGAGTAGGTTTTTGATAATAGATCGTGGTCGTATTTTCACCAACTTTGATATATTTTTTACCCCAAAGAACAATCGTTGAGTCTTTTATCGCAGAAAGGAAGGCTAAAGGACCAACTGCACCTGTTGCCGCAACTTCTTCACCGTTTACGCGTAGCTCTTTGATATGACCGATGGGAAAGAACCTTCCTTCATGCGCTTCGGCTCCATTGAAGAGTTTAGTTCCGTCAGCCATTTCAGTAACAAATAATGTTTCCTCAAGGGTATAGCCCATGGCGGATTTGGTCAGTTTCCAAACAGACTCCTGCCCATCTTTTGACAATTTAACAAAGCCTGCTTTACCAAATTCCGAGTCTGTTCCAGCGACAACACTGTAACCTTCTTCTGCGATGACGAGTGCACTGTCTGCATGCAAAGTTTTAAAGTCGTGGTAAGGTGTACCATTGTTGTCTGCCGGGGTTGTTGACAGGCCTCGAAACAGAACCAAGGCTACAAGAATGGTTGACATGACCAGTAGCATGCCACCTTTGAAAAACTGGACATAGGTGGTGGATGCCATTCCAGCTGTTGCAACAATAAGGGTAACAACAATACCGACAATACAAACGCCAACCCAGTGAGGTAGTCCCAAGAGGGGTTGTACCAAAACCCCAGCACCAACCATCTGCGGGATAAGGTAAAAAACTGAAACTAAGAGGGTAGAAATTGCAGCCATTAACTGTATCGGTTTAGAGTTGAATTTTGAATCGAGGGCATCTGTAAATGTGTATTTTCCCAATCGTTTCATCGGTTCAGCAACCAGAAACAAGGCGACAATCCAGCCAGCTAGATAGCCGATTGAATACATCCAACCATCGTACCCAGCGGTAGCAATCATGCCGCAAATACCCAAAAAGGATGCAGCTGATAGATAGTCTCCGGCGAAAGCAATACCGTTTGTTGCCCAGTGGATGTTGCCGCCGGCTGCATAATAACCTTCTGCTGAACTGGCACGACGGGAAAGATAGAAGGATAATCCCAAGACAAAAAGAACAAAGAAAATGAATAGGCCGATAGCCAGGGGGGATTGAGTGTAAATCATGTCAGCAGCCTCCTAGCTGTTCATCTGTTCTTCTGCTTTGGTGCAGAGACGGTTATAAATAAGAGCCATTATCAAGGCGAGGACTATTAATCCAAATCCCCAGATTACAGCAGCAGTCTGTCCAAAAAAGGTTGATTCCATTATTTTGGGGTTTGTGGTGTTCAGTCCAACAAAGGCAGCGTAGACTAAGGTGTAGACAACAAACATTTTCACCCCTAATTTAGTCTTGTAGCCTGATGCATCGTCTTTCCCGAGCTTTACAGCAGGTCCATGTCCCATAGCATAATCTCCTCTCTCAACATTGCGAGGCCGAATCAGCCTCTCCATTAAATTTACTAAAAACCAGTTTTGTCACTGGAAAATGATTTTTTAAATCTCTATATGGTTGAAAATACTAAATAGTTTTTCAGTTTAGCTGGTAATAAATGAGCTATGTTGGTTGCTTGAGCCAGCGGTATAATACGCCGTTATAAAATGAAGTCAATAAGTGATTTTTATGTAGAATGCCGTTCTATTTATACGTGTGTTTTTTTTATATTTAGAAATTGGAATAAAAGTCGAGAGATCGCGAATTTTGGGGGGGTATGTAGAGAATTAAATCTTAATGCGCAAGAATAGTTTGTACGAAGTAATTAAGGTAAAATAATATGGGTGTAGCTTAATGCTTATTTACGAACAGCATTATGTTTTTGATAAAATTTTCCATTTTTGGTTGATGCGTGAAGCAGATTTATAGCTGCTCCGGGGTAAAACTAACGACATCGTCAATTAAATTTATATCACAGAACAGCATTATCAAGCGATCAACACCGAGCGCAATGCCTGCAGAAGGGGGAAGGGTTGTCAGCTCTTTAAGGAAGGGTTCGGGATTTGGATAGGGCACTTTCCCTTTTTTTCGCCGTTGCGATTCTTCCTCAATAAATCTTTTTTGCTGTTCTACCGGGTCGGTGAGCTCAGAAAAAGCGTTGGCGAGCTCCAGGCCGCCAATATACAATTCAAAACGCTCTGCAACGGTGGTATCAGATATTTTTTTTCTTGCTAAAGAGGCGTGATCGATGGGGTATTCTGTCAGAAATATAGGGCGACCCGCTGGCAGGTTAGGTTCGATTTCAAAAGCAATGACAGAGTCGAACTCATCTGTCGCAAGAGCTGTGATTAGAGAGATGGAGCTGAATTTCGAAAAGGCATCTGCAATGGTCAGACGTGGCCAGGGGGGAGACAGGTCAATTGTCTGCCCTTGCCAGGTGATCAGTTGCTTCGGAAGCAGATGGGAGAACAGTGCTTCACAATCGTCCATCAACTGATAATAATCACAATGACTCCGATACCATTCTAACATGCTGTATTCAGGTAAATGGGAGTGACTCCTCTCACCGGCGCGCCAACAGCGACAGATTTGAAAAAGATTTTCGTATCCTGCAGCCAGGAGACGCTTCATACAGAGTTCTGGAGATGTTTGTAGGAACCAGTTGCCGGAGGGAACGGCATCAATATGTAATTCCGGGGCATTAGCTGGAATTCGGTGGGGGGTCTCAACCTCGAGAAAATTATGGGAAATAAAAAAAGCTCGGATCTGTTGAATGATCCGAGCACGTTCCTCAAGAGTAACCCGTTTACGAGCGAGTTGCCAATTTGGCTCAATCATCATTCTTTGACGCGAGTCACATAGCTTCCGGTGCGGGTGTCGATCTGAATCAGAGTTCCTTCTTCAACAAAAGAAGGAACTTGCAGGGTATAACCAGTTTCAACCGTTGCCGGCTTGTTGTTTCCTGCCGCCGTATCACCCTTGACCCAGGGATCTGATTGGGTAACACGCAAGTTAACAAAATTAGGGAGGCTGATACCAATAGCCCTCTCGCCATACATCAAAATCTCTACATCCATATTGTCAATCAGAAAGTATTTGTCATCACCAAGCGTTTCTTCTGTGAGGATGACCTGTTCGTATGATTTCTTGTCCATAAAGACATGACCACTATCGTCCTGATACAGGTATTGCATATCACGCTCTTCGAGACTTGCGGGTTCGAAAGATTCCCCACTACGATAGGTGCGATCGAACAATGATCCCGTAATCATGTTCCGAAGTTTACATTTATAGAGAGCCTGACCTTTTCCCGGCTTGGTAAAATCGTACTGAACGATGACATGGGGTTCTCCATCAATCAGTAGTTTAAGCCCTTTTTTTAGATCGGAACAACTGTACATAGGTGAAACTCCTTTTATGAGAACTTTAAATTGATATCAACAATATCAGGCGCAGCATTAAAGCATAATTTAGCAGATCTTGTCATTGTAAAACCAGAAGCTGAAATGCTGTCGTGGTTAGCGTCTGCTCAAGTGGATTCCGGCTAACATACAACGGATTGAACCACCGGCAAGTTCTATGGTCGGGACCGAGATGGGAATCATTTCTACGGATTTCTCAATGGTTTTCTTCTGTGTTGCTGACAAAGAAGCCATAGCTCGTGTGGATATGGCTAAAATTCTTCGCGTCCCGGTAAACAGTTCAATTGCGTTCCCTGCAAATTCATCAATCTGATGATGACTGAGTTCGATAATATCCCTCCCTATTCCTTGCAATCTCGAATAAATTTCTTCGCGACGCGCCTTGTCACTGATCATGTCGAAACCAACCATGGCAAAGTCGGTACCAATACACATCATTACATTTGTATGGTAGACATGACGACCATTGGAGTCTAAGGCATCAAAAGCCATAGGCTCAAAGTTAAAATGGGTGCAGAATCTTTCCAGGGCGATGGCATCCGCGCGATTCGACCTGGCGGTATATGCGACTCTGTCAATGTGGTCAAGAACCATGGCTCCGGTGCCTTCCAAGTATAAACCGTCATACTCCAGACATGAATAATCAATGATATCCTGTACTCGGTATTCAGCTTTAAGCATTTCGAGAATGTCATAGCGGCGTTCTCGTCTGCGACTGGGGGAGTACATCGGATAGACCGCTATGTGTCCGCCAGGGTGGGTACTGAACCAATTGTTCGGGAAAACGGAATCAGGGGTCTCTTTTTCTCCACGGTCCTCAAAAATGTGGACTCGTACCCCCGCCTCTTCCAATTGTGCAGCGGCTTCACTGACTTCTCTGTAGGCATCTTCAGCTGTTTGTTTGACGGTCCGATCAGCATCAACCCGTTGGAACACATTGTCTGAAGCTGTTTCAGGGTTTGGATGGAACCTGTGCGGACGGATTATTACTACGGCTCCTGGAGCCTGAATAGATTTTGATGCCAAAATAAATCATCCTTTCTAAAGCTTCATAGTTACCTGCTGTTAATGGTCTCAGGCGCTTATTCTGAGCCAAAAAAGAGTTCAAAAACGTACTTTGTCATTAAAGTGGTGCTGCATCGCGGATATGTTCAGATTGCTGTTGGCGTTGGTAATAGAGATATAACGATTCCAGTAGCTCGGCAGCCAGCAGAAGTCCAATAGCAATGGCGATACCCGAAACAGGTGGTTGCCAGGATACAAGAGGCCACCATAAAACCAGGAGAAGGCCGCTTTTCAGAAGAGTTGACCGCCCCAGCTGTCTGGTTTGATCTGCACCGGCAAACCAGCCACGGAGAAGATTTGTTAAACCATAAAATAACGGAAAGAATGAACACGCCGCGAGTGGCCATTGTAAATAGTGGCGTAAATCTGTTTCAACTCCGAGCAATTGACCCAGAATGGATTGGTTTAATGGTCCAGCGGTCAAGAGAACTAAAACACCCAGGGCGATAGCGATAATAAAACTGAAGCGGAGCAGAGTGCGGTTATCGTCCACGGTTTTGACCAGAGTCAAATACGCCTGTTGCAGGTTGCGCATGGGTCCGGCCAACAGGAACAGAAAGCCACGGATGACTCCGAATGCAGCCAGAGCCAGAGCCCCATCTTGCAGGCGACCGATAATTGAACTGATCAACAATGGAATTGTTTGTTGTAGACAAGATGAATACGCCAGAGGAAAAGAGTAACGTAAAATCTCACTGGTTGTTTTTTCAGTTTGACCCTTTGTAAATGGGATATGGGTTTTCCACGCAAGCCAGCAAATAACCAGTGTCTCGGTTATGACACAGCCGACCAGAGAAACAGCTCCAAGTTGTGCACCAGAAAAATATTTATATCCAAATGAGAGAAAACCTAACAGCCCTGCAACCCTGACTCCCGTGGCAAGAGAGACCAGGCTGGTTTTACGCGCACGGATAATCAACCCCTGGCAAAAACCACGAATGCCGGTAAAAAAGGGGAGGAATGCTAATATGTACAATGCTTTCTTAGCTTCTTCGGCAATCTGTTCCGGAGTTCCGAGGAGCTTTATCAGGATGAAATCACCAATAGGGGTAAAGGCGATCAATGACAGCATTGTGGCGACGTAAATAGCGACCAAACTGATAAAGATCAACACGCTGACCATCGATTTGCGTCCGCGAACCATGGTGATGGTAATCGTATGATTCTGGTACGAGGGGGAGGCGATAAACAGATGGACCACAAGTGCGACCGACATGCCTGCCAGGGCGGTGACGTAATCGTCAAGGCGAGCCAGGGCACCATTGATGATCGTATGGGAGATGCTCATTAACTGGACATTGAGGACCAACGGAAAAAAGAAAAAAGCAATCTCTCGTGTGGTCAGCCTTTTCTCAGTCAAGGGGAAACTCTGGGAAAAGCTTTAGCAGGTCGGTCGATTGTTCGGCATAAAAATCTGTTGCCAGCCCATCGGTATGCCCCATTCCATAAGCACAAAAGCAGGTTGCTGTCCCGGCTTCACGACCAGAATAAAGGTCGGTATGATGATCACCGATCATAACCGCTTGCTCCGGAACAGCACCAAGACCCTCCAAGGCTTTAATGACCGGGAGCGGGTGAGGTTTTTTTTCACTATAGCTATCACCACCGACAATCACTTTGAAATGTCTTGTCAGCTCCAATCCATCGAGTATTTCCATCGTCAATTGATAGGGTTTATTGGTGACAATGGCCATTTTATCTGCTGAGTGGCAATTTAGAAGCTCTTCAATTCCGGGATAACAGATCGTGTGATCAAGGAGATGTTCCGCGTATAGCTCCATGAACCTATCCCGGTGTACAGGGTGGTAAAGATTTTCTCCAAGCGCACGTTTGACCAAAGCACCAACACCATCACCAATCATCGGGGCAACCTGTTTCTCTAGTAAAGGTGCGCAGTCCAGCTCAGCCCGGAGGAGGTTGAGAGAGAGGGTCAGGTCGGGAACTGAATCGACCATAGTGCCGTCAAGATCAAAAAGTAAATAATGAAGATTTTTCATTTCAATCCTTTTTTATCCTTTCACCAAATATTGCGGTTCCCACTCTGACCAGAGTTGCTCCTTCTTCCACAGCAACTTCAAAGTCGCCACTCATTCCCATTGAAAGTTCTTCCATTTTCACCCCGGGAATTTTCAACTGTCTGACCTGTTCTGAGAGCTCCTTCAACTGGCGGAAAAAGGGGCGAACCTGTTCAGGGTCATCGGAATGGGGCGGCAAGCACATCAATCCAAGAATATTCAGATTGGGAAGTAGAGCCGTTGCACGCACTAAATTTTCCAGAGCTTCCGGCTTACATCCCGACTTGCTTGTTTCATCACCAACATTGACTTGCAGGAGAATATTGGCTTTTTTATCAATTTTGTCCCACTGACGATTTATTTCTTTGGCGAGTGAGAGGCGGTCTACGGAGTGGATCATGGCAACTTTGCCGCGTAGATATTTGACTTTGTTGCTTTGTAATCCCCCAATAAAGTGCCATTCCACCTGAGCTGTAACTAAGGGTTGCTTGTCGCGAAACTCCTGAACATAACTTTCTCCAAAGAATTTTTGTCCAGCATGGAAGGCTGCTTCAATATCCTCAGCGGGTTTTATTTTAGAGACAGCAATCAGAGTGATTTCTTCAGGGTTGCGACCAGAATTTCGACAAGCCTGGTTAATTCTTGCATGAATTTGTGCAATATTGGCGCTGATATCATTCATCTATTCTACTCCAGGTTATATCAATAACGGTATTCCCAGTTCTTTCATTGCCAGGGTCAGTTTGCACAGGGGAAGACCAACAACATTGGTGTAACTCCCCTCAATCCGGGCAACAAAACAGATCCCCAAACCTTGAATTGCGTAGGCTCCCGCTTTGTCGGCAGGTTCTCCCGTAGCAATGTAGCTCGTGATTTCAGATTCTGTCAATTGACGAAACCAGACTTTGGTGTTGACTGCCTCAGATTGTTGCTTGCCGGTTTGCCGGTCAATAATGGCATAGCCGGAAAGAACCTGATGCTCTCGCCCGGAGAGCTGTCTTAACATTGTTGCAGCGTGAAGTTCATCCTCTGGTTTTCCAAGGATCTGCCTGTCGCAGAGAACGATGGTGTCGCTGCCGATAAACCAGCGACCCGATATGTCATCACGATTTGCAACCTCCTCCGCTTTGTCAAGACTCAAGCGGATTACGTGCTCCTCCGGAGTTTCTCCTGGAAGTATCTGCTCCTCTGCCCGACTAGGGACAACCTGAAATTTGAGACCTATCTGTTGGAGTAATTCCCGTCTGCGTGGTGATGCAGAGGCAAGAACAAGCTGATCTTTCATGGATTTGTCCTCCGCTTAGCAGCGATTTTGTTCCACCACTGGGGGAGGGCCGAAAGTGCTCGCTCAGCCATTGCCAAACGGCGGTCGGCTCGTTTCATCTTACGACCTTCGAGGGGAGGGAAGAGACCATAATTGATATTCATTGGTTGAAAGCCATCTGTGTCTGCTGCTGATAAATGGCCTAAAAGTGAACCGAGAGCTGTTTCTTTTGGTGGAATAGATAAGCTTTCACCATGCAGGTGATAAGCTGCAAAAAGCCCTGCCAAAAAGCCACAGGCAGCTGATTCAACATAGCCTTCAACACCGCTTAACTGACCTGCCGCATAAATATGTGGCGCTGCTTTAAACTGCAGTGAATCAGTCAGACAGGCCGGTGCGTTGATAAAAGTATTTCGATGCATACTCCCCAGACGGACGAAGCGTGCCTGCTCCAATCCGGGAATGGTACGGAATATTCTTTTTTGCTCCGGATAGGTCAAGCGGGTCTGAAATCCAACCAGATTAAACAAGGTAGCGTGGCGATTGTCTTGCCGTAACTGCAAGACAGCGAAAGGAATTTTTCCGCTTTTAGGGTCAGGTAAGCCGACCGGTTTCATTGGTCCGAAAGAGAGGGTTTGTGCTCCACGGCTGGCCATCTCTTCGATTGGCATACAACCTTCAAAATGGATCAGTTTTTCAAATTCGCGCCCGGCAACCTTGTCCGCATTAACCAGTTCCTCAACAAAGTTATAATATTGTTCCTCATTGAACGGACAATTGATGTAATCATCGCCCCCTTTATCGTAGCGGGAGGCACGCCAGGCAACACTGAAGTCGATGGAATCCGCTTCGATAACCGGAGCAATGGCGTCATAAAAATAGAGATGTTCACTGCCGGTTAACTTCTCCAGCTCAGAGGAAAGGGTTGGTGATGTCAGTGGTCCGCTGGCGAGGATCGTTGTCCCTTCTGCAGGGAGTTTGGTTACTTCCTCACGGATGAGTTCAATGTTTGGGTTCGCGGCAATTTTTTCGCTGATATAGGTGGAAAATTCATCTCGATCTACGGCCAGAGCCCCTCCAGCTGGAACTGCTGTGGCATCTGCCGCTTCGATAAATAAAGAACCCGTACGGCGTAGCTCTTCTTTCAGGCAGCCGACCGCGTTATTCATCCCCGCACCACGGAGGCTGTTTGAGCAGACGAGTTCAGCAAGCCCTTCACTCTGATGAGCTGGAGAATAGTGCAACGGTTTCATCTCGTAAAGTTTGACCTGACAGCCCTCTGCAGCCGCCTGCCAGGCAGCTTCACAGCCGGCCAGCCCGGCACCGATAACGGTAATATCCATTTTTAGTCCTCTTAAACGCAAACCGGCCGAACCTGTATGGCTCGACCGGTAAAGATTATACTCTGTTCTTGGCGGGTTATGTTGTTTTTTTAGCAGTTTTTTTAGTTGTTGCTGTTTTCTTTGCAACTGGCTTCTTTTTAACCGGTGCTTTTTTAGCCGGAGTTTTCTTCTCAGGTGGAATCAGAACATTTTCCCAATCGCAGTTCTCTTGTGGGCAACGTTGAACCGTTCCCCAGCGTTTGGTGGTTTTGATTTCCGTCAGTGGCCAGCTACACTTTGGACAAGGCTCTTCTTTAGGTGGATTCCAGAGCGCATATTTACATTTTGGATAACGGTTACAGGAATAGAAGATCTTTCCGTAACGGCTCTTTTTTTCCATCATTTCTCCCTCACCACATTCTGGACAGGTGATGCCGAGAGATTTGGGTTTTTCCAGCGGTTGAATGTTCTTACATTTTGGATAACCGCTGCACGCCAGGAATTTTCCGTAACGACCTGTTTTGATCAACATTTGTGATCCGCACTTGTCGCATTTTTCCTCTGATAAAACCGGTTCTTCAATCGCTTTGCCATCACTGTTCAAAGGTTCTGTGTGGCGACAGTCGGGGAATCCGGAACAAGCGAGAAAACGACCTGAGCGGCCTAATTTGATCACCAGTTCCTTGCTGCATTCGGGACAGGTTTTGTCGGTCTTCTCAGTTGTGATATCTGCCTTGCTGACTTCCTGGTCTTTACGGTGTAACAGTGCGATGAAGGGATCCCAGAATTGTTTAATCAACGGAATCCAGGCCATTTCTCCCCGGGAAACAGCATCCAATTCTTCTTCCAACCCCGCGGTAAAATCATAATCTACGTATTGACTGAAGTGTTCAGTCAATAGCTTGGTGACAACTCGCCCAGTATCTTCGGGGTAGAAGGTCCGTTTTTCCAGACGCACATATTTTCTGGTGACGAGAGTATTCATAATGCTGGCATAGGTCGAAGGGCGACCGATACCGTACTCTTCCAGAGTTTTGACCAGACTGGCCTCAGTGAAGCGGGGTGGTGGCTGGGTGAAGTGTTGTTCTGGTGTCAGCTCTTCTTTGCTGAGTTTTTCACCCTCAGTTAATGGTGGCAGTAAGCCCTCCTTATTTTCATCTTCACCGTTATCGGTTCCTTCTATGTACAGTGCCATAAAACCGGGGAAACGGATAATCTGACCGGTCGCTCTGAATGTGTAACGTTCACCCGCCGCTATATCGACCCTGGTCGCATCGAAAATTGCCTGAGCCATTTGTGAAGCAACAGTCCGTTTCCAGATCAGTTCGTAGAGACGTTGTTGATCTGAGCTCAAATACTGCTTCAGCTGTGCTGGAGTGCGGGCAACGGACGTTGGTCGTACCGCTTCATGAGCTTCCTGAGCATTCTTGCTTTTATTCTTGAATGTGCGAGGTTTGTCCAGAGCGTAGCTCTCATCGTACAGCTGGCAAATCACTTCCCGTGCTTCGCTGGTGACCATTGTGGATAAAGCCACCGAATCGGTTCGCATATAGGTAATCAAGCCATGAGTTCCGTCTTCTACCTGGATTCCCTCATATAATTTTTGTGCAACACTCATGGTTTTTCTTGCGGAGAAACCAAGTTTACGGCTGGCTTCCTGCTGCAAGGTGCTGGTTGTAAAGGGTGGAGCAGGGTTGCGCTTACGAGCTTTCTTTTCCAGTGATGTTACTTGGAATTGTACATTTTCCAATTCAGCAAGAATATCTTCAGCTTGTTTTTGATTGCTGATTGCAAATTTAGTGAGATTCTTACCGTCACAAGAATGAAGTTTGGCTGTTAATTGGTTTTTGGCAAGATTAGCCAAAAGAGCTTCTATGCTCCAAAATTCGCGTGGCTTGAATGCCTCTATATCATCTTCACGTTCACAGATCAGGCGTAAAGCTACCGATTGGACCCGCCCTGCTGACAATCCATAACGAATTTTCTTCCAAAGGAAAGGCGACAGGTTGAAGCCAACCAGATAGTCGAGGACAGAACGCGCTTGTTGAGCATCGACCATATCTCGGGCAATGGAACGTGGATGAGCCATCGCTTCATCAATAGCTGTCTGGGTAATCTCATGGAAAGTCACTCTTTTAACGGCTGGTTTTTTTGCTTGTTCATCAATGCCAAGAGCTTCCAGCAGATGCCAGGCAATGGCCTCTCCTTCCCGGTCGAGGTCAGTTGCAAGGATGAGTTCGGTGCTTTTAGCGACTTCTTTTTTTAGCGTGCTGATGTGTTTTTCACTGTCAGCAAGGATTTGATAATTGGGTTTAAAGTCGTTGGCAGTGTCAACTGACCCCTGTTTGCTTGGCAGGGCGCGAACGTGCCCATAGGAGGCAAGGACTTTATAACCTTTACCCAGAAATTTTTCGATGGTTTTTGCTTTTGCCGGTGATTCGACAATAACCAGTGTTTGTGCCATCAGTTTCCTCTGCGAGCCTCGGTGTAATTTCAACAGGAAAGGCTTCTGTAAAAAAGGTTGTGCTAACTGCACAACCCGTAAGACTTATTGGTAGATACGATGCCAGTCGTTCTCAAGGAGGCAGTCTATCTCTCGCAGCCAGAGACTACTTGAGCGTGAGAGAAGAGTCAGTATTGTGATCAATTTGATTTCTTGTTCATTGATGGGGTCTTCAGCTGAGCGTAATGCCCGATCAATAATCTCTTCTTGAGCTTCATCTGAGAGTAGCCCCATGGTGCGAACTTTGATGAGAAATCCCCTCGCTTCAATGGTAAGTTTCTGCTGCTCCTGGATATCGAAAACCCGATAAGTGGGTTGGGTCATCATCAGTGGGGCTGATGCCGCCTCAGGTTGAGGCGTCAGAGCAACGGATTCCATCCAAGAAAAAGCATCATTGATCTCATCAGCTTCAAAACCAACGGAGATCAGTTCTGCCATCAGTTCTTGTTCACTTATTGGAGCCTCTTCTGCTCCCAGAACATATTGTGCGATCAGGTTGACAATCGCCAAAACTCGCTCACGCAAGGAACCTCCCAAAAAGGGCTAAGTTTACTTTTGAGTGCAAATATAATTCTTCCCCGGAAGTGTTTGTATCCCGCCCCGGAGCTCTAGGTCGAGTAAAATAGCGGAAAGCTCCATGGGAGTCAAGCCGCATTCACGGGCTATTTCGTCACTATGCCGGGGTTCATGTCCGATTGCCTGAAACACTTTCAGTGCAGTTGCTTCAAGTTGTGCTGTGAAATCATTCTGCTGTTGCTGTTGTTTTTTTGATGGCAAGTTAGGCCAGAGCGCTTGGAGGATGTCAGTTGCTTCAGTGACAAATTGAGCCCCTTCTTTGAGGAGTCGATTGGTCCCTTTGCTGTAGGGATTTTGTAATGAACCGGGAATTGCAAATAATTCACGGCCCTGTTCCAGAGCAAAATCACCGGTAATCAATGAACCACTTTTTTCCGCAGCTTCAACGATAAGGACGCCGCGACTAAGGCCGCTGATGATTCGATTTCGACCTGGAAAATGGCCGGCAAGGGGGGGTGTTTCAGGGGGATATTCTGTGATAATGGCATTGTTTTGCTGTATCTCCTGGAATAGTTTGGTGTTTTCAGGTGGATAAATCCAGTCAATTCCACAGCCAAGAACAGCAATTGTTGATCCTTTTGCATCCAGGGCTCCCCTATGGGCGGCACTATCGACACCACGAGCCAGACCGCTGACGATACAGATATTGTGGTTTGCTAGGGTTGCTGCCAGATTTCGAGTTAAGGTGAGTCCTCCGTTGGTTGCGCGCCGAGCACCAACGATCGCAAAACACTCATTTACAGGCATTTTACCGCGTAAATAAAGAATTGCAGGTGGGTCGTGGATTTCGCGCAGGAGGGATGGATAGTCTTGATCCCAAAAGCTGATCAGGCGGATTTGTAATGATTGTAACTTATAGCAAATTTGTAGGTATTTCGAATCAGTTGCAGAGGGAATCTTGTTGTAGATCTTTTCGCTGATACCCGCTTCTCTCCAATACTGCGGTGGTGCTTGGAGAGGAGCGGTAAAGTCACCGAAATATTGGTAAAGCTTAAATAGAGCGACGCGGCCAATTCCCGGCGTCAAGTGTAGTCTTAATAAAGATTGTTGTTCCCTGTCCATTCCATCCCCCCCCTGGATGTTATAACTAAAAAAGGATTGAACATTGCTTCAATCCTTTTTTATGACTTGAGTGTTCGCCGATCTAAATCATTCGGTTACAACTGAAACCTTGTCACCAATAAATGCAGCATCTACACTTTTGATGATGATAGCTGAAGCGGTCTTTGCCTTGGTTTCAATGGTGATGGCGGCACCAAGAACAGCATCTGGAAGTTGAATGTCACCTGCAGATTTAATAACCTCATCCGAGACTTTGCGGGGGCGGGAAATATAAAAAAGGTTTCCGCTTACGAGGCCATCATCACTGCCTAAATTAACAAAGATAATATCGTTGGTTGAAAAGGTATCTTTTTCATCTCGTGCGGCAATGATGTAGCCACCCTTGTTGGTACTCCCACGCTGTAGAGTGATCTCTTTACGTTGAGGAATAAATTCAAAAAGCTCCGCTCCACGGGCAATTTCGCGAAAGACATTCCCTATTTTAGCTATGACAGTTTCGCCATTGATTTCTGTGACTTGCAGAAAGCCAAGGTTATACATCATCGTGCCAATCAGTTTTTTTGTCTGTGGATCCTTAACCTTTTCTCCACGTTCAAATAATCCGTAGGTATCTCCAACGGTGACATTGGCAAGATCATGCATTTTGAGGAAAACAACATCGTTTTTAGTCAGTAATATCCGGTTATCGACGGAATCAACCAGAATACCTAATGGTTTTTCGTCGGTGAGAATGAATCCATCCCCACTGCCCGTGGATTTTATTGTGATCAACTCGTCAGTTTCAGGTGGAGTTATTTGTTGATTGTTTGTCTCAACCTCAGATGATTTGTTGGCTTCAGGGTACGCCGGAATGATTTTTACTTGGCCATCCAGTATTTGGATTTTTTGCCCCGGGAAAATCAGGTGAGGGTTCGTAATCTCTGGATTTTTTGCCCAGATATTCGGCCAATAATAGGGGTCGTCAATGAATTTTTTGGAAAGGTCCCAGAGAGTATCCCCTTTTTTTATCGTGTAAACTTGGCCCTCAGCAGCAATAGCTAGGCTTGTTCCTGACAAAATCAGCAATAAAACCAGCAGCGATAACCAACGAAAGAGTGTACGTGTCATCAGTTCCCTCTCAGACAGAGCTGTAAACCGTTAATTTGTCGGTTCATTACTCCGGTAAAGTTGTTGAGCTTCCGGACTTTCTGGGTAGCGGTTGCGCAACTGTTCAAGGATATTTTCAGCTTGTATCGTTTGCCCCTCCTGGTGATAGATCTGCGCCAGTTGTGTATACGCAGCAGGGGCTTTAGCTTGAGCATTTGGATTCGCAATAATCAGTTGGAGATTGGTAATAGCCTGATTCCTTTTCCCTTGGGACAATTGGGCATTGGCTAACCAGTAGCGTGCGTTTGGAGAATATTGGTGGTTGGGAAATTCCTGTAGGAACTCCTGGAACCCAGCTTCTGCTGCAGTAAAGTGACCGGCTGCTAAATTTGAAAATGCAGCAAGATAGGATGATGCTGATGCTGCAACAGTAGCAACCTCCTGATTGCTAGAAAACTGATTGGCTCTTTCTGGTTGGATTGTCATAGGCGCAGTTGGTTCTTGTTGTTGATCCTCTGTTCCCAGAACGTTTTGGTCGTTAGCAGGAATAACTTGAGTCCCCAGTTGTTGCTGTAGTAGGGCTAGTTGTTGCTGTAACTGCTGCAGTTGTTCTGCCTGTGTTTGCTGTTGTTGTTTGATCTCATAGAGCTGTGTTTTCAGTGCCCCTGAAGGAGCAATGGGAGATGTGGGCGCACAGGAACTGAGCAAAAGAACAACCCCCCCAAGCAGGAGAACCTTAGACGTAAGGATTAAATGGGGATGTTTCATATTTATAGCAAAACTCCGAACGAAAAATTTACAATAAAACAATAAAAACTAATTTATAAAAATTATAGTTTTCTTAACTGGTTGTCAAGCTGGAAGAATGAGAATACTCCAAAAAAGCACCTTATATACTCATTTTTTAAAAGACTTTTTGAGTTAAGAGGTTTAGGCGCCTTGCTGAGGTCAAAATAATACCTCGATCAGTGGAACTCTTCTTCAGGTACTTTTTCAGCTCGGCAATTTCTTCTGTGGCCATTTTGGAGCCATTAGGTACTTTGTTGCTGAAAAAATCGTTTTCATCGGCAAATTGAAAAGCGACCTCAAAATGATATGTCGGAAATAATGTCCAGCCTTCAAAGTTTTGCATTGCGGCAATAGCATCAAGTCTTTCCTGGCTTTCATCGCCACTGCCAACGCCAAAACGTTTTTTAAGCTCCATGAATGACCCGCCATCACCTGGCTCAACAACGACAATCTTCCCTCCATTTTTTAATAGACTTCCTGAACGACAAAGATTATCAACCATTTTATTTTTGGGTATGTGGTGTAAAGACAGGGTGTAGATAGCAGTGTCAAATGAGTTTTTCGGGAAGTCTGGAATCCCATCGGACGAGTATAAAAACTCGATGTTTTTAGCGGTTGTGTTTTTTTTAGCCTGTTCCAGGGCTGCTAAGTTCAGGTCCGTTGCCACAATCCTGGTGGCGTATTTTGCCATATCTCTGGTGATTCTTCCCTCGCCACAGCCGATTTCCAAGACTGTTGCTCCAGCCAACGGGATCTGTGAATTGATAGCTTGAATATACTGATTGTCTGGATCGAGGATCATTGTTCGCTCCTATCTCATTTGCTATAGAAAACTATTCTAGCAAAACTGTGACTCAAAACACCATTTTTTACATTCGATGTGCTGCTTCAAAATTGTTGTTTATGCTATGCTCCTGCAGTTGTTTTACAAATTAGATATTGTAAGGGTTTTCAATGAGTAAAAAAGATAATAGAACTCGTCCCGAGTTACTGATGCCAGCTGGTGACATGCAAAAGCTGAAAACGGCAATACGCTTTGGCGCTGACGCTGTCTACCTTGGAACTGCTGATTTTGGATTGCGGGCTCATGCGGGTAATTTTGATATTGAACAGTTACGGACTGCTCGGGAGTTAACCCGTGAGGCTGATGTTGCTCTCTATCTGACCCTCAATGCTTCGTTGCGACCGGATGAATTCTCGCTTTTGGAAAACTTGCTCGAAGAATTGAAGCCGCTCGAACTGGATGCTTATATTATTGCCGATCCCGGTGTCCTGACGACTATTCGCAGGGTGGATCCGCAGCGATCCATCCATCTGTCGACTCAGAGTAACAGTTGCAATCCACAGACCGCTGAATTCTGGCGCAGCTGCGGTGTCAGTCGTATCAACCTGGCTCGAGAATTGACTCTTGACGATATGCGTGGCTTTGCCGGGCAGACAGAAGTAGAACTGGAGTGCTTTGTCCATGGCGCCATGTGTGTCGCCCATTCCGGGCGCTGCCTCCTTTCTACCGCGTTGTTGGGGCGCGGTGCCAATCAGGGTGATTGTGCCCAGCCATGCCGTTGGAATTATGCGTTAGTTGAAGAGACGCGACCGGAGGAGAGTTTTGCTATCGAAGAGGATTATCGCGGCACCTATATCATGAACAGTCGCGATCTTTGCCTGGTGGAGCAACTACCGCAATTGCTTGCTGCAGGAATTGACAGCTTCAAGGTTGAAGGACGGATGAAGAGTCTCTATTACGTGGCGACAACAGCACGGGTTTACCGTGATGCCATTGATCGTCTCTGTGCTGATCCAACCGATATCGATCCCCTCTGGCGGGAAGAACTGGAAAAAGTCAGCCACCGCCCTTATGATACCGGCTTTTTGTTCGGTCATGAGGATGCCAAAATTCATGCTGCCGATACCCATTATATCCGCACCCATGATTTTGTCGGTTTTGTTCGCAGAGATGAGAAAGGTCTCTGGGTTGAAGGGCGTAATCGCTTTCTGCTGGGAGATGAAATTGAACTGATCGGCCCCGGGATGCAGCAGGAGAAGTTTCGGGTTGATGAAATTCAATCAGTGACCGGGGAGTCCCTTCCGGCCGGCCAGCCGAATTCTCAGCTGCGACTGCAACTTCCTGAATGGGCTGAAGAGGGAGATCTGTTGCGCCTTAAAAGAGCGGAGAAATAAATGCAATTACTGTTGTTATCTGTGTATTTGCTTGTCACTATCATCCGTTTTGCTCTTGATTGGATCAATATCCAGCACCGACAAAGGGGTCGCCAACCGTTGCCGGAAGCCTTTATCGGCCAGATTGATGAGGAGCGGCTTGATCACAGTGATGCTTATGCTTTGGCGGGGGATCGGGTCGGTTTTGTCGAGGATATTTTCGGGGTGGTGCTGACCCTGGCTTTTCTGTTTGGGGGAATCCTTCCCTGGTATGATCACTTGATCGCAGGATATACAGACAATTTTATTGTCAGTGGGTTATTGTTTTTTGGGCTTCTGGCTCTGGTGCAGTTGCTGATTGGTCTCCCTTTTTCTCTCTACAAAAATTTTGTCTTGGAAGAACGTTTCGGCTTTAACCGGATGAGTTTTAAGCTCTGGTGTGCCGACTTGCTCAAATCCCTGTTGATTGGTTCTGTACTGTTTGTGCTGCTGGCCGGTGGAGCTCTTGCTCTGGTGCAATTAGCGCCTCAAAGCTGGTGGCTCTGGGTGTGGGGCTTCTGGGTTGTTGTTTCGCTTTTTCTGCTGTACCTGTCTCCTTATCTGATTGAACCCCTGTTTTTTAAATTTACTCCGCTAGCAAAAGCGGATTTGGAAGATGAAGTTCGTGATTTACTTGAAAAGTCCGGGGCGCATGCTGGCAAAGTTTTGCAGGTTGATGCCTCCCGTCGTAGCGGTCACAGCAATGCCTATTTTACCGGAATCGGCAAAGTCAAACGGGTGGTGTTGTTTGATACTTTGATGGAGCAACTGGATAATAAGGAATTGTTGGCGGTGCTGGCCCATGAGCTGGGGCATTGGCGTTGCGGTCATCTGCGGCAACAATTGATCAAGAGCCAAGTCCTGGCATTGTTCAGCTGCTGGCTGGCTTTCACGTTGCTGAATAGTCAACTCTTGCCCGGTTGGTTTGGTTTGCAACAACTTTCTTTTGCTGCTCAGGTTCTGGTTCTGGGTTGGATTGGTTCTCTCGTTGGATTTTTCTGGACACCCCTCAGCAGTTGGTGGTCACGTCGCCATGAACGTCAGGCTGATCAGTTTGCCATCAATATGGTTGGTGGCGGTCAGGAGCTGGCTTCTGGGTTGGTGAAGCTGGCGCGAGAGAATTTGAGTAATCTGTTCCCTCATCCACTTTATGCTGCAGTTTATTATTCCCATCCTCCATTGGTGGAGAGAGTGCTGTGGCTGGAAAAAGGGCAGGTGGATAACGAGTCTCTCAGGAAATTTGCTGTAGATCAATAAAACGGTTGTTGCTGTCGATAGTGAGGAGAAAGCGACCGTTGATGCCACTATGGGTTAAAAATGGACGCACCCTTACGGCGGGGATGTGAAGCCGTTTTCCACATTCTGACATCACTTGAATGGCGTTGGCACTTCCCTGATAATAGCGCAGAAACTGTTGTTGACTGATCTGCATTCTAAAATAGTACTGTTGCCTTGGTATGATTGTCATCGTTCCAATTTTTCTGGTCACTGGAACCGGGAAAGGTTGAATTATGTTGACCTATAAAGTTGTGGAAACCAGCCAGGTTGATGACCTGAGTCTGGAAAAAATTTTGAACACCTGGACCCATGAGGGCTGGCAACTTGAAGGAATTTATTTTGCTATGCGTGAAGCCAGCCGCCGTCCAGGAATGGCGTTTGTCACTTTCACCCGTGAGGAAGCTGAGTAGGGGCGATCATAAGGACCGCCCCTTGCGTTCAGTAAAGCAACCCTCCCTTTTTACGGACCTTCCGTAAAGTTTTGCTGGCAATGTAACGAGCTTTATCAGCGCCCGTTGCAAGTATTTTTCTCACTCCTTCCGGATCTGCCAGAATTTCTTTGCGTTTTTCAGTGTAGGGAGCAAAGAAGTCACGGGCAGTTTCAAACAGTTCCTGTTTGACATCACCATAGCGGAGACCAGGGGTAAGATAGCGCTGCCGTAATTCTTCTACTTCTTGTTTATTCAGGAATAACCGATAAATTTGAAAGATATTGCAGGTGTCAGGATTCTTGGCTTCTTCTATCGGAGTTGGATCCGTTACGATGCGCATAATTTGTTTGCGCAGCGCTTTTTCTTCCAGAAACAGATCGATAGTGTTGCCATAACTCTTGCTCATCTTGCGACCATCCAGACCGGGAACAGTTGCAACGTCATCATCAATTTCGGGCTCTGGGATCGTGAAAACATCGCCATGTTCATTATTGTATTTTATGGCAATATCGCGGGCAACTTCCAAGTGCTGCTTCTGGTCTTTACCAACGGGAACACGATCACTTTGGAACAGGAGAATATCTGCAGTCATCAGAACCGGATAGGCAAACAGTCCATGATTTGGCTTGATCCCCTGGGCCACTTTATCTTTGTAGCTGTGGCAGCGTTCCAACAGTCCCATCGGGGTGAAGTTGGAGAGAATCCAGGTGAGTTCCTGAACTTCCGGGATATCGGACTGCACCCAGAAGGTACTTTTTTCCGGATCAAGTCCGAGGGCAAGAAAATTCGCCGCAGCTTCCAGGGTTCCCTTGGCCAATGTTTTGCCATCGGAGAGGCTGGTCATGGCATGGTAATTGGCAATAAAGCAGAATAGGTCTTCCTGCTCCTGATAGTTGATCATTTTTTGCATCATGCCAAAGAAATTCCCGAGATGAAGGGATCCCGAAGGCTGGATGCCTGATAAAACACGCATTGTCTGTTGACTCCAAAAAAAATGTTGCTGGTGAGATAGTGTTTGCTATTCCTGCTTTTGCTGTTCGCCCATCATCGTTGCAAACTGTAACAATTGCTGCAGATCCATGCCGCTTTCTTTGAGGATCCCAAGCAATACCGGGAAAAGTTGCATCATGAACCCTGGTTCGTTGATGACATCTTTTGTCAGCTCTGGAAGAGTCTCGATGATGAAGGCTTTTTTGTCCTCGGTTGAAAGTCCCAGCAGGGCAGTTTTTATTTCTGTAACGGTCATTTAATTCTCCTGTTTGCGAATCAATTAAGCCCCGAGGGCGATCTTGAAAACTTCTGGATACTCTTTGACGAAATGGACCTCTATTCCCTCACGCAGATAATCGGGAAGATCATCGTAGTCCTTTTTGTTTTCAGAGGGGAAGATAAGTATCTTGAGTCCAGCTCTGCGGGCGGCGATGGTTTTCTCTTTGACGCCACCAATGGGCAATACTCTTCCGGTCAGGGAGAGCTCTCCGGTCATTCCCAATTTTGCCCGCACCGGTTTCTCCATAATCATTGAGAGTAAAGCGGTTGTCATCGTCACCCCAGCAGAAGGACCATCCTTTGGCGTGGCTCCGGCCGGAACATGGAGATGAATAAAATGGGAATCGAAATAATCTTCGGGGATTTTATGTTGGTCAAGGTGCCCCATAACGTAAGAATAAGCAATTTCCGAACTTTCAACCATCACTTTGCCCAGTTGACCAGTTTGTTTGAACCCTTTTGTTTTACTCTTCATTGCCGTTGCTTCAATCTGCAGGGTGGCTCCCCCCATGCGCGTCCAGGCCAGTCCTGTTACTACCCCCGGAGACCCTTTGATGAGTTCCTCTTCGGCAAACTCCGGCTTGCCAAGGTAGTGTTCGATGTCATGCTTGGTGACCTGCACTTTGTCTTCACGCCCTTCGGCAAATTCCATTGCCGCTTTACGCATGATTTTTTTAATTTTGTTGTCCAGCCCACGAACTCCGGACTCGCGAGCATAGCGGGTGACAATATCAGCAATTGCTGCTTTATTGATGCTGACCTTGGATTTTGTCATGCCGTGGCTTTTAAGGGCTTTGGGGATAAGATAGCGCCGGGCAATTTCCAGTTTTTCTTCGAGGATATAGCCTGACAGGCGGATAACTTCCATCCGATCGAGCAGTGGTGCCGGAATGGTGTCCAGCTGATTTGCGGTGGTTATGAACATGACATTCGATAGATCAAAAGGGACATCAAGATAATGATCACGGAAACTGCCATTTTGCTCTGGATCAAGAACCTCCAACAGCGCTGAAGCGGGATCGCCTTGAAATGACGCCCCAATTTTGTCAATCTCATCCAGCATCAGGACCGGGTTGGCCGTTCCGGCACTCTTCATTGCCTGAATCGCTTTACCTGGCATAGCGCCGATATAGGTGCGCCGATGTCCTTTGATCTCTGCTTCGTCACGCATACCACCAACGGAGAAGCGGTAGAACTTGCGTTTAAGAGCATCAGCAATACTTTTGCCCACCGAAGTTTTACCGACGCCTGGAGGGCCGACCAGGCAAAGAATGGAGCCGGAAATATCTCCCTTCATTTTGCCAACGGCAATGAACTCAAGGATCCGTTCTTTAACATCATCCAGGCCGTAGTGATCACGATCAAGAACCTTTCGGGCCCGGGTCAGGTCATATGCATCTTTACTGAACTTTCCCCAGGGCAGAATTGTCAGCCAGTCGAGATAATTGCGGCTGACATTATACTCAGGAGAAGAAGGTTCAATCATCTGCAGCTTCTCGATCTCTTCATCAACAGCTTTTTGTGCTTCTTCGTTCAGGGTCAGCTTTTTAAGCCGCTTCTGGTATTTTTCAATTTCGGAGACTTTTCCTTCTTTTTCCAGGCCGAGCTCTTTTTTTATGGCTTTAAGCTGTTCCCGGAGGAAAAAATCACGTTGCTGGGCAGAAATTTTTTCTTCAATTTTTTGAGAGATCTTGTTCTGCAAGCGGGAAACTTCAAGCTCTTTTTTTAAAAGCACCAAGACTTTATCGATGCGTCGGTGAATATCGAAAGTCTCCAGGACTTCCTGGAGTTCGAAACCATCGGCATTGGTCAGGTTGGCGGCAAAATCTGTTAACCGCGCGGGATCGTCCATGCTTGTACGACCCAGGAACAGTTTAATTTCTTCCGAATAAAGGGGGTTGATCTGGACCAACTCTTTCAGTGTTGAGATGATGGCCATCGAATAGGCTCTCAGTTCCGGATTATCTGTATAGACGGTACTGAGGAAATAGGTGACATCAGTGTAGATAATGTTATTGATCTCCATAACTTCATCAATACTGAAGCGCTCCAGGCTATTGACTAGAACATGGGCGCTGTCCTCTTCGGCATGAATCAGTTTAAGAATTTTTGCTGCAACCCCAACACGTTGTAAGTTGCTGGTTGAATCATCCTCATCCAGCTCCTGGACCATGACCAACCCAATAGCCTGCGAGTCAGTTTCCATCGCCTGTTTGATGGTATTAACACGGGCTTTACCGTTAACTGTCAGGGGGATGATAACTCCAGGAAATGCCGGACGTGGTCGTAACGGTATAATTGGTAGTCGCGATGGCAGCATCTCCCGTGCGAGAACCAAACCTTCATCGGGAATGGCCTGGACATCAGTATCGGTTTCAACTTCAATTTCGTATTCGATCGATTCGTCGTGATCTTCAAAGTTATCGTGCATTTAAGTTTCTCCACTAATTATATATCTTGGACCTAGTATCGCATACTAAGCTTGAAGGGGAAGATAATAATATCACACTTCGAATGTCAATATGCCTGTCTTGGTTGTAGATATCTTTTTGTATGTTGTTCCTCTTCCAACCTTCCCCTTTAGCTTTGGGTGTGAAATAATCCAGAAAATTTAAATCGAGAAAGGTTGACTATGTCACTTGAGGATAAACGGGTCTATTTAATTGATGGCTCATCTTATATTTATCGAGCCTATTATGCTATTCGCCATCTGTCAAATTCCAGGGGAGAAGCAACCAATGCTGTTTATGGTTTTACAAATATGCTTCTGACCCTGTTACGTGAAGAAAAACCGGATCGGGTCGCAGTTATTTTTGATGCTAAAGGGCCAACTTTTCGAAAAAAACTGTATCCAGCTTATAAAGCAAACCGCTCTGCTATGCCGGAAGACCTGGTGCCACAAATTCCTTTGATTAAAGATGTTGTGCGTGCTTTCAAGCTCCCGGCGCTGGAACTTGATGGATATGAGGCGGATGATATTATTGCATCCTTGGCAAAAAGGTATGCTGATATGGGGCTGGATGTCACTGTTGTGACCGGCGATAAAGATCTGATGCAGATTGTGAATGAACAGGTGTGTTTGCTGGACACTATGAAAGGGAAAGTTTCAGGGAGGGAAGAAGTTATTGAACGTTTCGGAGTTCCACCGGAGCAGGTTCTGGAAATCCTGGGGTTGGCCGGTGACAGTTCCGATAATATTCCGGGGGTTCCGGGGATCGGTGAGAAAACTGCTAGCAGCTTGATTCAGGAGTTTGGGACTATTGAAAACCTTTTGACCAATATCGATCAGGTGAAAGGGAAAAAACGGCAGGAAAATTTACGGGAATTTGCTGACCAGGCTCGTTTATCCAGGACTCTGGCTGATCTGATTTATGATCTTGACATAGATGTCAGTTTGGATGATTTGACTCTTGTTGAACCGGATCGTGATGCTCTGACTGTTTTATTTACACAGCTTGAATTCCCCAAGTTGCTACAGCAATTTTCCCAGCCGCTGCAGAATTCCAAAGGCGGTGACTATCAGCTTGTTCTGACTGAAGATGAATTAATCCATATGATTGAGCAGCTCGAAACTGCCGGACGTTTTGCTCTTGATACAGAAACAACCAGCCTGGTTGCGGTGCAGGCAGAACTGGTTGGTCTCTCATTCTCGATCCAAGCCAATCATGGCTGGTATGTACCGGTTGGTCATTCTTATCTGGGGGCTCCACAACAGCTTGCAAAAGAGGATGTACTGGGAAAGCTACGTCCGCTATTGGAAAATCCGGGCTATAAAAAGGTTGGGCAGAATATTAAATATGATGCACTGGTCCTTCGCAATGCTGGGGTTGAGCTGCAAGGGATCGATATAGATACGATGGTGCTGTCCTATGTGACCCACCCGCAATCGAAATCTCATGGTCTTGATGCCTTGGCAGCTGAACATTTAAATCACCAGATGATCCCTTATTCCGAAATGACCGGCAGTGGTAAAAAACAGATTTGCTTCAGCGAAGTTGAGGTGGAAAAGGCTCTTCGCTATGCAGTTGAAGATGCTGATATCACTTGGCAATTATCTGAAAAACTGTTACCTCAGTTGCCTTCGGGAAAAGCGGAAAAACTTTTTATAGATGTTGAGATGCCACTGGTTGACGTTTTGACGCGGATGGAATGGCGTGGCATCCGCATCGATGCAGACTTCCTTGGCAGTCTTTCCAGCCAGATGGGCGGGAAACTTGAAAGTTTGGAAGGGGTGATCCACGGTTTGGCCGGGGGACCGTTTAATATTAATTCTCCTAAGCAGTTGGGCGAAGTTTTGTTTGAAACGCTTGGTTTGCCAAAAGGGAAAAAGACCAAGACTGGTTGGTCAACCAACGTTGATGTTCTCAACAGTTTGGCGGATGAGCATGATATTGCCGCTAAAATCCTTGAATACCGTTCTGTCAGCAAATTGAAAAGCACTTATACCGATGCATTGCCAAAATTGATTAATCCGGCTACGGGGCGGCTGCATACCTCCTTTAATCAAGCGGTGACCGCCACGGGACGCCTCTCTTCCAGTGACCCTAATTTACAAAATATTCCTATTCGAACTCCAGAAGGGCGCCGTATCCGTGAAGCTTTTATCCCGGAAGAAGGTTGGGTATTGTTGTCTGCCGATTACTCCCAGGTGGAATTGCGGGTGATGGCATATATGGCAGATGTCCCAGCATTAAAAGAAAGTTTTGTTGCCGGAGAAGATATCCATAAACGGACTGCAAGTGAAATCTTTAATGTCTTTCCCGAAATGGTCACTGACGAAATGCGCCGTCAGGCGAAAACGATTAATTTTGGTGTGCTTTACGGCATGGGGGCTTTCAGCCTGGCGAAGGATCTTGGGATCGGTCGCGCTGAAGCGCAGCAGTTTATTGATCACTACTTTGAGCGTTATCCAGCTGTTTTGAAATACCTTGAGGAAAAGAAAACTGAAGCGCGTGAGCATCAATATGTCACTACAATTCTTGGTCGACGTTGTGCAATCCCTGAAATCGCCAGCAAGAACGGTGCAGTGCGCAGCTATGCTGAACGGAATGCGATCAATTACCCCATTCAAGGAAGTGCTGCTGATATCATTAAGGTGGCGATGGTAAATATTGACAAGCGTCTTTGTTCTGAACAACTGCAAGCGCGAATGTTGCTGCAGGTGCATGATGAACTGGTTTTTGAAGTTCCAGTTGGTGAACTTGAGAAAGTCAGGGAGTTGGTTAGAATAGAGATGGAAACCGCCGTGCCGATTGATCTACCGCTAAAGGTAGACATTGGGACAGGAAAAAACTGGGCAGAAGCCCACTAAATACTTGAGGAAACGAAAGCCTATATTATGAATGATACCCGTTTTAGAAGAAATAGTTCTTTATGCCCGGACTTAACAGAAGTCCCTCCTTTGGGTACAGATGCTGAGGCTCTTGAAAATGATTTTCGTCACTACTATACCAACACTCTCGGGCGTGATCGTTACTGTCGTTTGACTCACTATGCCTATGAAGCTTTGGCTCTGGTAATTCGTGATCGTCTGATGGAGCGCTGGACACATACCAGGTACGCGTATGAAGAAAGTGGGTGTAAGCGGACCCACTACCTTTCTTTAGAATTTTTGATGGGGCGTGCGTTGGGAAATGCGGTGCTTAACCTTGGGGTTGAAGAAGAACTCACCAAGACTCTATCTAATATTTGTCTGGAGATGGAGGAGCTGGTTGATATTGAGCTCGATGCAGGCTTGGGCAATGGTGGTTTAGGTCGACTTGCTGCCTGTTTTTTAGATAGTTGTGCGACATTGCAACTGCCTGTCCAGGGCTATGGCATCCGCTATGAATATGGGATGTTTCGACAGCATATTGTTAATGGCTATCAGGTTGAAGAACCCGATCACTGGTTGGGAACGGACAATTGTTGGGAAATAAAACGGCCTGAATATCGTCAGCGGGTGAAGTTCGGTGGAAACAGCGAATCTTACATCGATGCCACCGGGAAAAAACGGATGCGTTGGGTCAATACCCGAGACGTTTTAGCAGTTCCCTATGATGTCCCGATTCCCGGTTATCGCAACGGGACGGTGAATACTCTACGCCTGTGGAAAGCAGCTGCTACGGAAGAGTTCGATCTGGAGGAATTTAACTCTGGTGATTATGCCGGTTCGGTGGCGGCCAAGAACGAAGCAGAACAAATTACCATGGTTCTTTATCCCAATGATTCCAGCGAAAATGGCAAAGAGTTGCGTCTGCGGCAACAATATTTTCTTGCCTCAGCCAGCCTGCAGGATGTTTTCGATAAATGGATCATAACCAAAGGCAGTGACCTGAGTCAGTTTGCCGATAAAAATTGTTTTCAACTGAATGATACCCATCCAAGTTGCGCTGTCGCTGAACTGATGCGTTTGTTGATGGACGAGCAAGGCCTGGAGTGGGCAGACGCTTGGAAGATCACCAGGTCAACAATGGCCTATACGAATCATACCCTGTTGCCGGAAGCATTAGAAAAGTGGCCAGTACGGCTTTTTCAAGAATTACTGCCGCGCTTGCTGGAAATTATCTACGAAATCAATGCTCGCTTCTTGAAGCAGGTTGCAGAACGTTGGCCCGGGGATATGGAGAGGCAGCGAAAGATGTCATTGATCGAGGAGGGCCCGGAACCACAGGTGCGGATGGCTTACTTGGCAATTGTGGGGAGCTTTTCTGTCAATGGTGTCGCGGAGTTACACTCAAAATTATTGCGAGAAGGTCTGTTTCGCGATTTCTATGAGCTCTGGCCGGGCAAATTTAACAACAAAACCAACGGTGTAACCCAGAGGCGTTGGCTGGCATATTCCAATCCGAAATTAAGCAGTTTAATCGGTGACAGAATTGGCAACGATTGGGTGACTGATCTTGCGCAACTGCATCGCTTGCAACCATTGGCTGACGATCTTGAGTTTCAGCAACAATGGCTTCAGGTCAAACAACACAATAAGCAGCATCTGGCCGAAATGGTCCGCAATGACTGTGGTGTTGATTTCCACCCCGAAGCCTTATTTGATGTCCAGGTGAAACGGATCCACGAGTATAAAAGGCAATTGTTGAATATTCTTCATGTTATCCACTTATATGATCGGATTAAGCGTGGCGATACTGCTGACTGGACACCGCGGTGCGTATTGTTTGGTGGTAAAGCTGCACCAGGTTACTTTATGGCCAAACTTATTATTAAGTTGATCAACAACGTTGCGACTCTGGTCAATAATGACTCTTCAGTTGGTGAACAGCTAAAAGTTGCTTTTTTACCCAATTACCGAGTTTCTGCAATGGAAGTGATCTGTGCGGGGACCGATTTGTCGGAGCAGATTTCTACTGCCGGAAAGGAAGCTTCAGGAACTGGAAATATGAAATTTATGCTCAATGGGGCTATCACCATTGGCACTCTGGACGGCGCTAATATTGAAATTCGTGAAGAGGCCGGGGCCGATAATTTCTTCCTGTTTGGGCTCACAACTCCGGAAGCTGAAGTGCTGCGGAGAAATTACAATCCTGAAGCGATTATTGATGCTGATGAGGATTTGCGGCGAGTGATGCAATTATTACAAAGCGGTCACTTTAATCAGTTTGAACGTGGAATATTTGATCCGATCATCAAAGCGATTAGCAGCTCAGATGATCCGTGGTTGGTCGCAGCTGATTTCGCTAGTTATGTTGCTGCTCAAAAACAGGCGGCACAGGCCTACCAAGATCAACCCCGGTGGTTGCGTATGAGTATTCTTAATACTGCCGCTGCAGGAAAGTTTTCCACAGATCGCACTATGCAGGAATACAATGACCAGATCTGGGGCTTACCGCAAGTCCCTGCGCTGTCGGTTGATTAGTTCAACGGGTGGTTTAGTTTTAGGCAAACACATCTGCTTAAACGGAAACAATTTGGTTCCGACCGGAATTTTTGGCTTTGTAAAGAGCATCGTCAGCTCTTTTTAATAGCGAGTCGATAGAAATGTCATTGGCTGAACGCATAGTAAAGCCAATGCTGACAGTCATGTTAACAGTTTTTTGAGGCGTGCGGATTTGTAGTTTAGCAATTTGCTCAATCAGGCGTTTGCAGGTTGTTAGGGTGGTTTTTTCATCTGTTCCAACCAGTACAGCAGCAAATTCTTCACCACCGAAACGACCAAAAATATCTGCTGTTCTTAACTCCTGATGACAACAATCGACGAGTCGTTTTAACGCCTCATCCCCGATGTTGTGACCATAGGTGTCGTTGATCCTTTTGAAGTGATCAATGTCAAGCATAATGACGGCCATCAGTGAGCCATACCGGCAACTTCGTTTAAGTTCTTTAGTTGCCTGTTCGATGAAGTGTCTGCGGTTACTGGCTCCTGTCAGAGGGTCTGTTGTTGCGAGTTGTAGAAGTTCTTCCTCCATCCTTTTACGATCAGTGCTGTCACGTACCGCAGAGAAAAACTGTTGCTGTTTTATATCAGGATAGGAACTCCAGGATAACCACTTGTAGGAGCCATTTTTACAGCTGCACCTATTCTCAAAGCCAATGACACTTTTCCCCTGAAATAACCGTTTAGCCATAGCAATGCTGCTTTTTTGATCTTCGGGGATAACAAGATCCAACCAGGATTTTTCTTTCAGTTCCTCTATCGACCAGCCCAGGGTTCGAGCCCAGGCGGGGTTCAGTTCTTTAAAAAATCCGTCAAATCCGATAACAGAGAGCATATCAAGGGAGACATCGAAGATTTTTTGACGATCATCTTCAACAAGTTTCAGGCTGGTTATATCTTGGACGTTTATGGCGATATATTTAGGTTTCAGGTCTTGGCTATGTAGTGGATGATAGGTGACAGATATAAAGCGGCGACCCAGGTCAGGTAGATTCATCCATGTGTCAAAGTAGACTATCTCACCCGCAAAGGCTTTTTGCAGGTGGGGCTCTGAATGTTTTTTAAAATGTTCTCTTCCGAGAAGGTCACGGATATGGGTGCCGAGCAACTTTTCCCGTTTTTGCGTGAAAGCAGCCAGATAAGCATCGTTGGCCATTTGGTAGTTGTAATCAGTATCAAGCAGGGCGACCAGGTTTGGTGATGAAGCAATAATTTGTTCGTAACGTCTCAATTCGTCCTGAAGAGAGTGGAGTTGAGTGATGTCGCGGGCAAAAATGGAAACGCCAATAATTTTCTTTTTTCTCTTAACGGGTTGTACCGTTACAGCATATTCTACTTTGTTTTTGCCTGTATGATTTAAGCGGAGGGTCTTTCCACGTAAAGCCGATTCAAAAATTTGATCATAATAGCTTGCTTGCTCTTCAGGTAAAAAATCGGTTGTGATCATCCCCGACTCTATCTCTATGCCCCGCTGCTGTTTAAAAATGTTAATGGTGGCATCATTCGCAAGAAGGACTCGTTTGTCTTGATCCACAAACCAGATAAGATCTTCAGTACTGTTGATTAGAGACAGGAGGTTGCTGATATCTTCCAATAGGGTCGTCTGAATCGGGTCTTGTAGTGGACTCTTTTGCCTTGCTGACTGCAGGGCAATCTCCAATTCAGAAATTTTCTTATTTGCTTGTTCGAGCTGCTGCTGTACTGTCAAAAATTGTTCGTTCATTGCTGCCTCAGTTGTTGACCCCTGCAGTAAGCGAAGGTAGCATGCCTTTAAGTGCAAATAAATTAATATTTTGTTGTTTTTCTCTTTCAGCTCTTTTCAGTGTAGTTAAAATCAGGCTGACTATTGCTAGGGATGTTTATATTCTCTATAATCTCGAATTTTCAGTTTATTGATTTTTTGGCTCTTATCTGAAATTGTCGTTTCATTGACTGATTCAGATGTTATGAAGGATCATTGTTTTGGCACTCATATATGTTGATGATTTAATGGCAGGAATGATTTTAGCGGAAGACCTGTTTACTCCTACGGGAAGGTTTGTTCTTGCGGCAGGAGCTGCTCTTCAGCAAGATCACCTCAAAATTTTTAAAACCTGGGGCATCGTAGAAGCTGATATTGATGAATCAAGTTTGGGTGAAGAGTACGGTCAAAAACAGGACTTAAGCGCAGAATTTTATGAGAAAGCCCAGGAATATTTAGGGCGTAGATTTATGCACAATAACCTGGCGGATGATCCTGTTGCGACCCTTTATCGTCATGCTGTCCACCGTTTTGCTTTGAAACTGCAACAAGGTTTTGATCCAGGGCTTTTACCTGAAGTCACACCGCTGAAAATCCCACAAGACTGTCCAGCCCCTTTAAGTATTCCGCACCTGCTAAAGGGGGAGGTAGGTATCTTTTCATTGCCGACGGTTTACGCTCACATTGTTGAACTCCTGGAGCATCCAAACTCATCGTCTCAGCTTATTGGAAAAGTTATCAGCAAGGATGCTGGTTTAACGGTGCGCTTGTTGCGCCTTGTCAACAGCCCGTTTTATGGCTTTTCGGGAAAGATCGATTCGGTTTCGCGGGCGGTATCTTTGCTGGGGACGAATGAATTGTCAAATCTGACTCTTGGAGTCCTCGCAGTCAAGCAATTTCAAAATATCCCTTCAGATTTATTGAATATGGATTCTTTTTGGCGTCACTCAATCCGTTGTGGTCTGTTTTCCAAGGTTCTTGCAGGACATCTTGGAGAGAAGGAAGTCGAAAAATACTTTATTGGTGGATTGCTTCATGATATCGGACGTCTGGTTATGCTTGACCGGATGCCCGTTCAATATTCAGGCGCTGTTGCCAAGGCTCGGCAGGAGCGCCTGCCGATGTATCGTGCTGAACAGGATTTGCTCAAGACAGATCACAGCATTGTCGGTAAATTGTTAGCTGAAAAATGGCGTTTGTCGCCAGCATTAATCCGGATGATTGGTAGCCACCACTCTCCTCGTCTTGCACGATACTCTACTGAAGCATGTATTAGTCACATTGCAGATGTGTTTGCACATGCTTGCGACCATGAGGCGATGTTGGTCAATGAAATTCCTGAACTACAGATAGCGGCTTGGGAAGAAACTGGATTGAAAACAGAGCTTATTGCTCCCACAATCAAGCAGGTTGATTCAGAGTTTAAAGCAGTGGTCCAGATTTTTTTTGGTGAGCGTGATTCTGTGTGAAACGATAGCTAGTATTGGATAGTTTTACAGTGATGCCAGGAAAGAATTAAATATGGAGCAGTATCAGCAGATAGCCTCAATCATTGCTCTGAGTATGGGAGTTGCCTGGGCCAGTGGCATCAATCTTTATGCGGCAATTCTGATGCTTGGTTTGCTTGGTAGTACTGGGAATATGGTCCTTCCTCCCGACCTGCAGATTCTTACAAACCCGCTGGTCCTGTTTGCAGCAGGCTCCATGTACTTTGTTGAATTTTTTGCTGATAAGGTTCCGGGGGTTGATACATCATGGGACGCCTTACATACGTTTATCCGGATTCCTGCCGGAGCGGCCATGGCCGTTGGTGCTGTTGGAACCGTTGACCCCGCAGTTTCACTTGCTGCAGCGATTGTCGGTGGTGGACTCGCTGCCGGCGCTCATCTCACTAAAGCGGGGACGAGAGTGTTGATCAATGCCTCTCCTGAACCTGTTACCAACTGGGTTGCCTCAATTTCGGAAGATATGTTGGTTATTGCCGGCCTTTGGACCGCTTTTCACTATCCCTGGCTGTTTCTTTTATTGTTAGTTCTTTTTACTCTCTTAATGTTTTGGCTATTGCCGAAGATTTTCCGTGGGATCAAGAGGATATTTATCTCTTTAAGAGGGATATTTACGAGAGGTAAACAACGAGGACCGTTGCCCGCTGAATTGAAAATACCAGAGTCTTTTCCAAGACTTCCCGATGAAAAACCCAGATCCTGAGCTTTTCAATGAAATCATCTCATCCGCGGATTAGTGAGGGCGCAGATTGCCTCATGGGTTCGAGTGATAAAAAAACGGAATGTTGTGGACCTGGTTTTTTTAAAAGTTCATTTGCCTCCTAGAGAAGGTAGCTCTATCCCATCGTGAGATCGTCTGTTTTCTCCTTCATAGTTACTCTTTCTATGTGAGCGAATCGGGTCTTCTGATACGTTTACCCAATGATCACTTCGACGAAACTCCTGAACTTCGCCAATGTGAAGGAGAATATCAAGAAACTTTTGTTCAACGATATCTTCTTTGCCGTTTTTATAGACGACTTGAATCATCAATTCTAGCCTCCCTACAGCTGCCCTCAATTGATAAGAGTTATAAATTTGTTTTCCATTTTTAGGGCGGACAGTTTATCAAATTGTTGGGAGGAATGGAAATAGAAGATATAGGGATAGTGCTGAGGATGTATTTAAAAGGACTGTTTTGTTTTTTGGTGCTATTAGCTGGTTCAAATCGAAGCGGGTTCACTTCAATGTACATAGCAAAAAAACAGGAGGGCGGACCGGTTTCAGTTTTTCTATATGGAATACTAAAGCCGGTCTATGCCTTGTTCCAGGCTAAATCAATAGCAAAGGTTTTGGCTTTGGCGCGTTGAGCTTCTCGAAGAGCTTGTTCGCTAAACTCTACATACGCCCAGTGACTTGGGTTCTCTTCTATCATCCGAACCATCTTTGCGTTCAGATCATGTCCGGCTTTGAATGCCTTGATGTGGCCAAGCAGTGGGAAACCCAACAAGCTGAAGTCACCGAATGAATCAAGAATTTTATGACGAACAAATTCATTTTGGAAGCGGAGTCCTTCGGGATTCATTACCCCGTCATTGTCAATAACGACAGCATTCTCCAGGGACCCGCCACGGGCAAGGCCATTAGCTTTCAGGTGCTCAACTTCGTGAAGAAAGCCAAACGTCCTGGCTGCAGCAATTTCTTTGCAAAAAGTTTCAGTAGTAAATTTCATGCTGTGTTGCTGTACTGAAATTGCTGGATGATCAAAAGCAATATCAAACGAGATCCTGAAAAAACGGGAAGGGATAATACTGATCCGTTTCTCCCCCTCGATAATCTCCAGGGGTTTGCGGATAGCAATGAATTTACGACTGCGGTTGAGCATCTTGATCTCGGCCTGCTCGATTTCGCGGATAAATGGGGCCGCACTACCATCGAGGACAGGAACTTCTGGACCGTCTATGTCCACATGAAGATTGTCAATGCCAAAAGCAGCCAACGCAGCCATAAAATGTTCGATAGTTGACACTGTCAACCCCTGGTGACCAATGACAGTCGCCATCCGAGTATCGACAACATTTTCGGAACAGGCTTTGATATCAACAGTTCGCTCCCCATCGGTGCGATGGAAAATAATGCCGGTGTTTGCAGATGCGGGACGCATTCTTAAGTTAATGCGGGCGCCGCTATGTAGCCCTATACCAGAAATTGTCGTTGGTTTTTTGATAGTGCGTTGTAAAATCATTCTGTGGTCCAATCTCGTCATTGAGTAGCGATGACTGGACTCTTTGCAAAAAATCTGCCAAGTATTTTAGTTTTATAAGCCATTGTAATGACTATGAAAAAAAACAGAAGGGAAAAGTAAAGGAACGTTGTTGCAGCATTCTTGTAAGTTTAGCTTCATCTTTGTGTCGTTATAGACACAGTCGATTCACATTCGACCTGAGCGCAAAATTGCTATTGCAAGGCCAAAGCCGAGAAAACCGGCTACGGAATAACCAAGTAACCCCAGTATGGGAAAACCAAATAACATGGGTCCTTTGTCAATTTGCATGACAAGGGATGATCCAATGATCAGAGCGGCAATAACCATGCTGAAGGAAATACGATTTGTTGATTTATCCAAATCGTTTACCAGTTGTTCAAGACCTTGATGTTCCAGGTCGATCTTAAACTTATTCTTGTTGACCCGATTGATGAATTCCTTGATATCTCTTGGCAAGCTTTTGCCGAGGGCCTGATATGATTGCAGGGTTTGGGCAGCATCTTTGGCAAGATTGGCAGGAGAGTAGCGATCTTTGATAATCTTTTCTGCAAATGGTTTAAGCTGCTCAACCATATTGAAGTTTGGATCCAGTTGTTTTCCCATCCCTTCCATGACAAATAATGCACGGGATAACAACATCAGGGTTGATGGGAATTTAATTTTATATTCAGTTAAAATTTCCACAAAATTGAAGAGGAGTTTACCAATTTTCAAATCCTGCAGGAGGATGTCGTAATAGTCATCAATAAATTCGGTCAGATCCCTTTTGAGGTTTTTTAAATTTGATTCATCGTGCAGTTCCCCTGAGTAGAGGAGTTGCCGAATGAGTCGATCAACGTCCCGGTGTAAAACACACAGCAACAGCTCTGTCAACTCAAGCTTTAAATCATCATCAAGGCGTCCCACCATGCCGAAATCTAAAATGCAGATAATGTTTCCTGGTAAGACATGGATGTTGCCTGGGTGGGGATCTGCATGAAACAGCCCATGGATGAATACCTGTTTTAAAAAGTTGTCAGCACCATTTTGTGCAATGACCTTTAAGTCGAGGTCAGCAGCCTTTAATGATTCTATTTCAGAGACTTTTATGCCGGCCACATATTCCAGCGTCAGGACTGTTTGGCCGGTGTACTCCCAGAAAACCTTGGGAATGTGAACTGTGTGATCATCTTGAAAGTTAGCAACAAAACGTTCTGTCATTCGACCTTCACGGGAAAGGTCGAGTTCACGATGAATTGTGCGTCGAAACTCTTTGACGACTCCAACCGGATCGTATAGATCTCCTCCCGGAAGGTGTTTCTCAATCAGATAAGCGAGGCCCATCATGATATCGATGTCTGTTGAAAAGATAGGTTCAATTCCTGGGCGACGAATTTTACAGACGATCTCTTCCCCATTTTTGAGAGTGCCCCGGTGCACTTGGGCAATGCTGGCCGTCGCCAGAGGGATGTCTTCAAAATCTTTAAATAATTCTTCAACCGGGTAGCCAAGTTCACGATGGATCTGGGCCATAATCTGCTCGGTTGGTACGGCAGGGAGGAGATCCTGAAGCTTTTGCAGCTCCTCAAGGGCATCAGCGGGGACAACATCTGGGCGGGTTGAGAGAAGCTGCCCCAACTTGATAAAGGTGGGGCCAAGTTCTTCCAAGGCTAATCGGAGTCGGGCTCCCTGCGTGAGACGTTCCAACTCACGAGAAGCTGTTCCTAAAGAAACAATCCGCTTGCCCAGCTGAAGATAATAATCGATATTGAGCTGTTCGACGATATGTCCAAATCCATACTTAATGAGAATTCCGAGGACTTGTCGATAACGTTTAAGCGAGCGAAGGTTGCGGTTGATTCGAGTAAACGGCAAAATTCAGCCCCGTGTTCTATTTCGCTTGCGCTTTGAGTTGTTTTTCCAGTTGCTCCACTTTGCTTTGGAGTTTTTCAAATTCTTTTGTGGTCACTACACCCATACGCTCACAAGCTTTTTTAACCTCATCCTGGGCCATCTCTTCGAGCTTCTTTTGATTTTCTTTAGCCGCCTCGCGGAGTTTCTCAAGGAGGTTTTTCCCTTCTTCTTCAGTGAGATTCATCCGTACTCTGAGATCATCAATCAGCTCTTCAGCTTTTTTCTGCGTTAACGCCACAGCACCTATTCCCGTTAATAATGTTTTTTCAACTATTTCAAGCATTATGGCCTCCTGTCGGCAAGGGTACAAAAGAAAAGAAATCTGTCGGGATTATAACAGTTTCTGGAAGCAGTTCAAATGGGCAAAGAGAAACATTTGCATGAATGGGGGTATTAATGAAGATTTTAGGGCAAAAAAGAAGGATCTATTTATGAATAATGATGAGTTTAATGTTTAAACCATGCAATTTTGGGGAGGTTGAGTTTTCCCCAGGTGTTTTTAATGACTTTTTGAGCTGATTTTGAATCTTTGATCTGACTGTAACAAAGATGGCTTAGGTAGTTATGCAGAACATCCAGGTCTTTCAGGTAGTGTTGCAGCAATTTCTCGAGCTGCTGTCTGTTGTTTGGGAGGTCGATCTCTGTTTTCCCTGATTCCGAACAGATTAGTAGTGTCTGTTTTAGTTCCTCGCCATAGCCGGAAATAATTCGACCTTGTGCATCTTCCAACTCGAATTCACCCAGAAGATTATTTTTTACTGTCAGCGGTGGGGCAATAGTGTAGTGACGCATAACAGGTTGGTCCAGAAAGTAGAGATATTGTTCAGGGAAGTTAGGTATGCCATGCGTTGATAATTGCTGCTCGATTGTCTCTTTCAGGTTTCTCTCTGAGTAGCTGTCAGAAGTCAGGGTTTTTCTTGCTTTAATGCGCCTTGGGAGTTCAATGCTTGCCACGGTTGGGCATGAAAGTAGATCTGCCAGAAAATGATCAATTGTCATTGACCGGTTTTTTGTAGAATTTGTCCGTTCAAAACCGGCAAGCTCATTTAGTAGGAGAGGCTCTGGATATGGAACGCAGGAGTCAAGAGGGTTCTCGGACATCTCATCTTCTGAAGATTCGCTTGGCAAGAGAATTTGCATCAATTTATAGAGGCGACTCCGAGTGTAGAACTCCCAACCATGAAGTTGCGCACCTGGGATGGCATCAGGGGTAGGCCAGATAAGTTCACTTCCCAGGAGTTTATAGACTTCTTTCGGCAAGTTAATGGTCAGCAGAATTTGGTTTTTAAAGCAAATTGGTTCTTCAATTGGAGTAATTTCTCTTGTCTCTTCTTCTATCTGCACAGGGACGGTTTCATTGGTTACCATGTCCCGTGAGATTTTCAGTTTGATATTTCCATTTTTTAGTAATTGAATCTTTTGAAAACCGTAGTTTTCATATAATAAAGACCAGGCCAATTGGTTTTCCGGGCTATTTATCAGTTCAGCAGGAACCTCAAGCGACAGGCTTTGTTTTCCATGGCAGAGTCCTAGAAGGTGGATCAGTTCCCAATGCCAAAGAGGTTGGCCCCCCTTGATTTTTAAGCGTCGATTCGGCCAAGCTGATCGTAGGTTCGTTGAATATTTAGGGCGTTCAATATGAGTAATCCTGTTTTGATTTAATAGGCGCCCTGAAATTAATTCTTTTGGGAGGCTGTCCCGATCAAGCTCAAACAGGTTTCCAAAGATTAATGTCTTTGGTGAGAGGTTTGAAATCTCAGCCAAAAGTGCAGAAGTGGCAAGAAGTGATAGAGATCCAGAGAGTAAAATTTTGATATCAGGGCTAAGCATCGGTCCTTCCGGGTAGAGGTAGGTCGATGCCGGTTCTTCCTCTGCCGTTGGACTTTGAAACCAATATTCAGCCAGTCGATGAATACTTCCTTTAGCCCTTTCGTTCTCCTGCTTCCATGCGAGTTGGTGTAGACGTAGAAGTAAATGGTGGAAGAAAACAGCCGTTTCAAGGGGAAGCGGTGGTGGTTTGATGACGGTTTTAAATGATAAGGCTTGCTGCAGAGAGCCTGGAAGCTCGACCATTGATAATTCAATTGCCTGTTCCATTTTTTCTGGCAGAATCGCATCCGGACATTTATTGAACCAAAGAAGCGAGAGGACTTGCAAAAGCAAAAGTCTGTTTGCTTCATTCGCACAGGTATCAGTATCTTCTGGTGAATGTTTGTCTGTCTCGGAGCGTTGACTTCGATATGCTTCAGTCAAAGGAGGGAGCGCTTGCTCCAGAGTAATCTGAAATAAATTATTAAAATAATGGGGCGAAAGCTCATCTGTTGGAATAGCTCCCAAAATTGCCAGAAGCTTTAAGGCATCAAGAATTTCAGTGAGCAAGTGGCGAAAGGTTTCTGGTTGCTCCGCCTTCGATAATGGGAAAGAATGCTTTTCAACTGTTTTAGCTTCTTCGATCTGCCAGATTCTGACTTGATTGACTTCCCAAGTCACAAAGTGGCGTAGACCCAAAGCGGTCGCACAACTACAGCCTGTTTTGAGTTCTGTTTCCAAATCGCCTTCTGGTAACAGCAGAACGCCCCCAGCCATCATGCTTTGTCGATTAATCCAGAAAACCAGTGGCGGAGATTTTACCCCCTGATCCGTATCTATGTCTGGATAAGTATCAACGCGACGAAATGGGGTGCGCCCGTGTTCTATAATTGCTTCAGACCAGATTGCGAGCTGCTTGGCAAATTGTTGTAGGTGTTGATTCATCAAAATTATATCGTTATGAACCGAAGAGAGGTCCGGTCCCCTGATTTTGAATAGGATTTCGCTGGAAGTGGCGGAAGCAGCTTTCAGTCACCACGCGTCCCCGTGGTGTCCGGTTCAAAAAACCCTGTTGGATCAGATAGGGCTCTATTACATCTTCGATGGTGTCCCTCTCTTCTCCTATGGCTGCGGCCAGGGTGTCCAGACCCACCGGCCCTCCAGAGAATTTATCGATGATTGTCAGCAGTAGCAGGCAATCCATGTAGTCAAACCCTTGATTATCAACCTCAAGCCGCTTTAAAGAAGCATCTGCCAGCTCACGGGTGATAGCGCCATCTCCTTCTATTTCTGCAAAATCACGGACCCGGCGTAACAGGCGGTTGACAATTCTTGGGGTTCCCCGACTACGGCGGGCAATCTCGCGGGCGCCATCATCGTCAATCCGAATTTTGAGAATATTCGCACTCCGTTTTACGATGGTGGTTAACTCGTCTTTGGAATAAAATTCCAGTCGACTGATCACCCCAAAGCGATCCCGCAAAGGTGAAGAGAGCAGGCCGGCACGAGTTGTGGCTCCAACCAGAGTAAACCTGGGGATGTCTAACTTGATGGTGCGGGCCGAAGGGCCCTGGCCAATCATGATGTCAAGCTGGTAGTCCTCCATTGCTGGATAAAGAATTTCTTCAACAACCGGAGATAGTCGATGGATTTCATCGATGAAAAGAACGTCTCCTTCTTCAAGGTTGGTGAGAACAGCTGCCAGATCACCGGTTTTTTCAATCACCGGTCCGGAAGTGCTTTTGATGTTGACCCCCATCTCCTGGGCAATAATGTTTGCCAAGGTGGTTTTACCAAGGCCTGGCGGGCCGAAAAAAAGGACATGATCGAGGGCCTCCTGACGATTACGTGCCGCATCGATGAAGACTTTTAAGTTGCGTTTTGCTTTGCTTTGTCCCACATACTCTTGTAAGGACTTAGGTCGCAGGCCCGTTTCATAGTTAGTTTCTTCAGGTTGGCCGTCAGCGGCAATCAGACGTTCGCTCATTATGCCTCCAGTTACTTCATCAGAACTTGCAGTGCTGCTTTCAAGATGCCTTCAAGGGGGGTCCCCGGTGGTAACTGTAAATTATTCAGAGCGCGTTTTGCCAATGCTTCTTTGTAGCCCAAATTAACCAGAGCGGATAAGGCGTCTTGATGACCGTCTTTGGCAGTAGCAATGTTACTGTCGCTGGGAGGAATCGTTGCTGTTACCGCATAGGTTGTCGCTTTATCCTGCAGCTCAAGGATTAGGCGCTCGGCACTTTTTTTCCCGATTCCCGGAATTGCTGTCAATCGTGGGATATCCCCCTGACTCAGGGCCAAAGCCAGATCTGCTGTGGCAATATGTGAGAGGATCGTGATCGCCAGTTTGGGGCCAACCCCAGATACTGAAATCAGCAGGACAAAAAGGTCTTTTTCCTCGGTACTGGAAAAGCCAAACAAGTTGATGGCATCTTCTTTGACATGGGTATGGACTTGCAGCTGAACATTGCCCTCTTCTGGTAAGGTATAGAAGGTTGAGAGAGGAATCTGCAGTCGATAGCCAACTCCTGCCACATCAACAATAATTTGTTCAGGGCTGCGGTAGGCCAGTTGACCTTTTAAGAGAGCAATCATATTTATTTTTTCCGTTTCTGCTGAGGTGTTTCGGCAACCTGTTGGCTCAGGTGGTGGCTGTGGGCATGGCAGATAGCAACTGCCAGGGCATCTGCAGCATCTTCCTGAGCTATCTCCGGCAAGTTCAGCAATACTTTGGTCATGTGCTGCACCTGGTTTTTTCCTGCCCTCCCATAACCGACCACGGCACTTTTAACCTGTAGTGCAGAATATTCAGCAACGGGTAGGCCGGCATTGATGCCAGCAAGGAGTGCGATCCCACGCGCATGCCCAAGCTTCAATGCCGAAGCAGGGTTGCGAGCCATGAAAACCTGTTCAACCGCAACCGCTTCGGGCTGGTACTTTTCAATCAGGTCGCAGAGCTCTTTGTAGATAAGTTGCAAGCGAACCGCCAATGGGTCTTGGCTCTGGGTAAATATCGCCCCATTATCCAGGTGGATCAGTCGATTTCCCTGCTGTTCGATGAAACCATAGCCCGTTGCTTTGCTGCCTGGATCAATGCCTAAAATACGCATGTTATTGTTGTGTTAACCCATTATTCGTTCCATCTCTTCATCGGAGATATCGAAATTGGCATAGACATTTTGCACATCATCATTGTCTTCAAGTACGTCGATCATTTTCATCAGTGATTCAGCTTGCTTGCCTTCAATCGGGCTGAGGTTTTGCGGAATCATTGTGACTTCAGCTGATTCATATTTCAGATCGTGCTTTTCAAGTTCATCCTGAACAGCCTCAAACTCGCCAGGATCAGTGATGACTTCTATCATCCCATCCTCTTCTTTGACGTCTTCGGCTCCTGCTTCCAGGGCGACTTCAAAAATCGTCTCAAAGTCATTTTCGGCAGAAAAAATAATTTGACCTTTGCGGTCAAACATGAAAGCGACCGAGCCACTGACACCCAGGCTACCACCGTATTTGTTGAAAGCATGACGAACATCAGCAACAGTGCGCGTGCGGTTGTCAGTCATAAATTCAACGATAACAGCCACTCCGCCAGGGCCATATCCTTCAAAGACGCCCTCCTCGTAAGTAACCCCGTCGAGGTCTCCGGTCCCTTTTTTGATGCCACGTTCAATGTTATCTTTGGGCATGTTGGCTTGTTTTGCTTTATCGACAGCCAATCTTAAGCGGGCATTGGATTCAAGGTCTGCCCCCCCTATTCTTGCCGCGACGGTGACCTCTTTGATGAGTTTGGTGAATATTTTCCCCCGCTTGGCATCCTGAGCGCCCTTGCGATGCTTAATGTTGGCCCATTTACTATGTCCAGCCATTGAAATTACTCCTTAATTTGGTAGATGAAGCAAAACGCCGGCAATGCCGGCGTTTTATCGATTACTTGTTTGCAGAGTTTAAACGGATTAATAGTGAACTATTTTTAAATTGTCGGTCACTTCAGTGACGCCTTCAACTTTTTTTGAATCGTCAATAATGGCTTGTCGTTCTTTTTCGCTGTAGACGTGTCCGGACAGGGTCACATGGCAATCAACAACATCAATGTTAAACCAGATATCTTTGATTCGCTCATCATCAAGTCTAGCAATCTGAATCTTTTTTTGGATAATTAAATCTTTAATTTTAGATTTGCAAAATTGGGCTTTCTCGACGAGATAGGGATCTTTGATTGCATCCGTAATCAATTTTACAGCAGTTTCGTTTGACACTCTTACCGTATTAATGATGATGTCGTATTCAATAGGATTTGTCCAATTCCTATCAAAGTAATATTTGATAAAGCCTGCACGTTGCTGATCACTTTTTCGCACCAGAGAGCGAGCCAGGTCGGGGTCGATCCATTCCCGTTGTGCCCAACGTTCGACCCTTTCTTCAAACGGGGCGATAACTCTTACCCGCAGCACACTGGAGATTTCAGGGAGAAGGTCTTGCCCTCCCCGGCCATAAATGACAACGTTTCCTTTGAGTGCTTGTTCAAGAACGATCAGCTGGATGCGGTTCATATTCAGTTCAATTTGTCGATCCAGGTTTTCGACGAATGCCGGGGGCTTTTCATCAATTTGTTGCAAAGCTTCTTGAGAAAGGTCGTAATCTTCTGCCGCATCGCGGATGACATCACCGTCAACCAAGGTATAGCCAAGCTCTTCAGCCACTTGGTGAACAATCGGTATGCCACCGCTACCCATTTCGCGGGAAATCGTAATAATTGCCATAGAACCCTCTCTCCCATTTGGAATATGTGAATTGAATACCCACTGATTGTTGATTTTTTACAACATGGGATAATGGCATGAATCATCTTCAAGTTCAAGTATTTGTGATCCTTTTATCTCTTGTCATTGGCTGGGGTGAAAGCTATAATCCCGCACTTTAATCTTGCCTGGCTGTGGATGTGGATTTCCGATGACAGAAAAAAAAAGTTCAGAATTACTACTTCAGTTACGGCAAAAGATAGCTTCCTCAGCTGGAATCTCTTTCGCCGAGTTTATGAATCAAGCCCTTTATCACCCTGAGTATGGCTATTACACTACAGCCCGAACGCGGATTGGCAAGAAAGGGGATTTTTTTACTTCTTCCAGTGTCCATTCCTGTTTTGGCCAGTTGATTGCCAGGCAGTTGCAGCAGATGTGGCAAATTTTAGGGCAGGGCCATTTTGTTATCGCCGAACTGGGTGCAGGGGAAGGGCACCTTTGTCTTGATATTTTAGATGCTCTGGCGAAAGAAGCTCCGGAGTTTTATGCTCATCTTGAGTATCGCCTCGTAGAAATTAGTGAAGATAATCGCCAGAGGCAAAAGCAAACATTAGAACAGCATCTTGCTGCCGGACGAATCGCCTGGTGTGAGCTTGACGATCTCCAGGGAATGGAGGGGTGCGTTGTCAGTAATGAGTTGATTGATGCCTTTCCCGTCCACCTGATTGAAAAACATGCGGGCGAATTGCTGGAAGTTTATGTTGTTAATGGTGAAGATGGGTTTGCGGAAGAACTGCGCCCTGTTTCCAGCAACTTAATCAATGAGTATTTTCAGCGGATCGAGGTTGAGCCTGCAACAGGAAATCGCTGTGAGGTCAATCTGGTTGCCTGTGACTGGATGGCTCGTGTTGCTAGCGTTCTCAATCGTGGATTTGTGTTGACGATTGATTATGGCTACCTTGCCGAAGAGCTTTATGCCCCTTATCGGCATGCCGGAACTCTACTTTGTTATCATCAGCATCAAACCAATGAAAACCCTTATCAACGGGTTGGTCAGCAGGATATAACCGCTCACGTTGATTTTAGCTCTTTACAGATTGTTGGCCATCGGAACGGTCTGCAAACCCTCTACTTTGGGCAACAGTATCAATTCTTGATGGGGTTGGGTTTTCTGCAAATGCTCATTGAAATGGAGATGCGTGAAACGGATCCGCAAAAAGCCCAAGCTTTACGCATGAATTTGAAAACCCTGATTCTTCCGGAAGGGGGAATGGGGGAAAGTTTCAAGGTTCTTATCCAGGGGAAAAATGTTGGCACTCCAGAACTTCTTTGTCATAAACGTATTCAAGATATTCAGATGCCATCAATGTCGATTTGAAGTGGGGAATAACCGGACTTGCTAAATAGTCCAAATAGCCGCTATAATTAACCAAAAAACTCATGAATAACGGAGGAAATACCTAATGAAAGAACGTGTGAAGGAAGTTTTGGATCTGATACGCCCAGCTTTGCAGGCTGATGGTGGCGATGTTGAGCTGGTTGATGTTTCGGACGAAGGAACTGTCAGTGTTCGTTTGACGGGTGCTTGTGGCTCTTGTCCGATGTCAACAATGACTTTAAAAATGGGTATCGAACGTAACCTGATGGAACAGATACCGGAAGTGAAAGAAGTTGTGCAGGTGCGTTAACTTAATTGTTGCGATAGTAAGATCTGAGGGCTCACAATTTTATTTTGTGGGCCTTTTTTTGTTGGGCGATTCTTTTGCCTTTATTTTGTCGCCAGGTCCTGTACTTTTTTCAGCCGCAGAAAATTGAGAATCTCCTGTTTGTCTTCATCTGAGATGGCTTCGTTGGGGATGAAGAAGAAAGATGCTTCTTTCAGGTATAACATCAGTCCTGGAGCGGCATTTCTATAGCCATAGAATGTCTCCCAGCAAAATTCAAACTCGTGCCCTTGTTCAATCCCGGCAATTTTATCCTGATCAATAACATAGTCAATTTTGCCAGGGAATTGTGGCTTGAGTTTCACTTTTTTGACTGCTTTATTGACCAGGAACTGTTTGGCAAAAACACAGTAAAGCCCAAAAGCAATCATCCCAAAAGCAATGATTTTGTTATCGAAAAGTCCTGCTAAACCGCATGCACCAACAATCCAGCTGCCGGTGCCATAGATAAAGCGGAGTTTGAAGCGTTTATCCGAAGCATAATAAGCATTATAAAAAGTACGCCAGATATCTTCACTGAGATCATACTGAATATTGATTTTTTGACTCATTGGTGTGGGTACCCCAGATTGTTAGATTATGATGCTTTCGCAAGAAAAAATAGCAAAGAGCCAAAAAAACTATCAGGCTATGATTTTTTACCTTATTGAGAGGGGTTGGTCAAAGACATTTGTCAATTTTTCTTGTGCAGTAGGCTGTGCAGACGCAGTAAAAATCCCTGTTTGGTGATCAACGCACCATGTGGGCAGAGCTCCTGGCAACAAAAACAGCGGATGCAAAGGTTGTAATCGATCTGCAAACGGTTGTTTTCAATTTTCATCGCTACCGCTGGGCAGAGGGCGACACAGTCGTTGCAACGTTTGCAAAGGTGGTGGTCCGGTTCCGGACGCGCGGTCAGGGCGTTTCTCAGGTAATGTTTCAGTCCCCCTTTCAGGCCAAAATTAACATCGGTCATTTTTGCTGGGCGGAAGTTGCGAATTTTTAGTGACTGAAGAGGCTCGCCGCTGAGTTCTAACTGTCGGATCTGAGTGTAGGGCCGTCCTGTATCGATGGCCTGTTGTTGTGTCCAGACCTGAGACGCTTGCATTCCAACCAGTTCTGTTGCCACTGTATCTACAGCTTGAGGATGGCTTCCCGCCAACAAGGCACCAATTTTAACTGGGTCTCCACTGCCAGGCCCTTCACCCTCCATACCGACCACCGCATCAACGATTGTGAGTGCTGGGGCCAAGGCTTCGCTGAGCTCTAGCAACATCAGGGCGAAAAAGGCTTTATCTGTCCCCGCTTGCAGATGAAGTCGGGGTTTACGTAGGCCAACGACAGCACCAAACATATTTTTTACGCCACAGGTCAATCCCATCATCTGGTGGGTTTTCAGTTTCGGCAGATTGATGATGACATCTGCATCTAGCACTTCCTTGGCGACTTCAAACTGATGAAAGGTTCCACGGGCGGGGTGGATTGTGACTGATGTTTCAAACGGGACAAAGCGGCATCCTGTTTCTTCCACCACCGCAAGGATACCACTTTTGCGGGCAACATTTTCGGGGCTGCCAATGCCGGGAGAATCACCCACACTCACTTCACCACCAGCGTTTTGCGCTAGTTTGATCACTGCCCGGACAATTTCCGGGTGGGTTGTGACTGCTTTGTCGGGGGGCTTCCCTGCGAGTAAATTGGGCTTGATCAAAACTTTCTCGCCTGGCTTGACGAAGGCGGACATTCCTCCCAGAGGGGCCAAAAGCTTTTTAATTGCTGCTAAGGTCTCCATGGGGTCGTACGATTCGAGTTTTTGGAGGGAAACTTGGGTTCCCTTGGGTTCAGAATGCATCGCAGTTATGTCTTTTTAGGGTGCTTCGACAGGAGCGGATGGTGTCCTTTTTAGTGCAGCAATTGTTGCGGCTATGGGGGCTTTCCGATACAGGAGCGAGGTGTGTCCCATGCCGTCGAGCTCGACAGCTTCACCCCAGGAAAGATGGTTGTTCGAATTGGGTAGAACCATGTTGTCTTTGTTGGTGTAAATATTTGTAACAGGGACGTTTTCTGGGGCTGGAGCACCATTGAGTCTCTGCAGAAAATCAGAGTTTGGTATCAGCAGTTTTCCCAGGGGATCCATGGAAAATGTGGCAAGTTTGGACCCGTGATGTGGAGAGCCCAGACAGACCAGTTGTTCTACTTTGTCATGGCCACCGCGGAGTTGGATATAGTTGCGAGCAATTATTCCCCCCATTGAGTGACCCACCAGGTAGACTTTATTTACGCCAAGTTGATGCCTTAGTTCATCAACTCTTTTTGCCAATAGCTCCGTCAGGGCTTCTTCGTTATGCCAGGACGAAAGGTTCATGGTTGTAACATTCATAAAACCCTGCTGTCTGAGTTGTCTCTTGAACCAGAACCAGCAGGATTGGTTGACAAACAGTCCATGCAAAAGCAGAACTGGGGTCTCTCCGCGTTGATGGGCTTGGTTTTTCCTCTTTATCAGTCCAAAAGGTATTGCCGCAAGGGTGATAAAATCAAAGAAAACTTCAGGTATTATCAGTGCTATGATGAGTTGGATGTTTTTTCTATTGAATCTTTTTTCCGCCAGTTTGGGGTTGGCGTTGGAGGCCTCGTACCAACTGATACAGTAGCTGAGGACGACAATGAACACATCGAATATTATGAGTCCCAGGGTGACTATGATAAATATTGAGAATAGCAGGTAGGTGATCATGAAGTATTCTCCAAAGGTAAAGCTGATATGCTAAATTACAGGTGTGTTTTCTTGATTTTGACTTTTCCTTATTATGGTAGAGAGTATTGCATGCCGGTGTGACGTCGTCAATTGCTTGAGGTCTACAAATTTAATAAGCAGAAAGTCATTGGAGTTTCTGAGTGGAAGAGTATTTGAAAAGATTCAACCAGCACTTGATCGTTGAACGAAATCTCTCAGTACGAACTGTTGATGCCTATATGCGCGATCTCCACCAATTTCATGATTTTTTAAATCAATCAGTTAATACGAATCGACAAATAAGCGATTGGCAGCATATTGATCGCTTGTTGTTGCGACAATATCTTGCACATCTGCAAAAAACATGTCTCCGAACCAGCCTTGCACGGAAGTTGTCAGCGATAAAAGTTTTTTTTCGTTTTCTGGTGAGAGAGGGGGTGTTGGTTGATTCTCCCGCTGATGCTTTATCTTCACCGCGACAGGAGCAATATTTACCGAAAGTTCTTAGTGCCGAGCAGATTGCACATATGTTGGATCATTCCCCATCGGGAAAACGGTTATTGGTGTTGCGGGATCTGGCCATTTTCGAATTGATTTATTCTTGTGGTTTGCGAGTGGGAGAGTTGACCAGCCTTGATTTTGGATCTGTGGATCTTGAGAACCGTCAGGTTCGGGTGGTCGGGAAAGGGCGCAAGGAGAGAATTTTACCAATCGGGCGACAGGCTTGTATTGCTTTGCGGAATTATCTTACTGAGCGAGGACACCCGGATCAGCATGATCCCCTTTTTCTTAATCAACGTGGGGGGCGTTTAACTGCGCGCAGTGTGCAACGTAATTTAAAGAATCGTCTGCGGCAGTTTGGTCTTCCTGCCGATGTGACGCCACATGCTTTGCGCCATTCTTTCGCAACCCATTTGCTCGATGCTGGAGCCGATCTGCGGGTGATTCAGGAACTGCTTGGACATGTGTCATTATCGACAACTCAAAAATATACCAAAGTCAGCTTTTCCCATCTGACAGATGTCTATGATCAATGCCATCCTCGTAGCCGCAAAAAATAACCAAAATAGTAATAATTACTTGACAGGGATTTTTATGCCATTAAAATGGCGGGCAAGCTTAAATCTTTAACAATAAATAAGGAGTTAGAAAATGAGTGTACTGGTTGGAAAACAAGCCCCGCAAATTAGTGCCCCGGCGGTCATGGCTGACGGCTCTTTCAACGATGATTTCAATCTGTCTGATTACAAGGGGAAGTATATCGTTTTGTTCTTTTACCCCCTTGATTTTACTTTTGTTTGTCCAACTGAGCTGATTGCTTTCAGCCACCGCATTGACGAATTTGAAAAAAGGGATGTGCAGGTTCTGGGTTGCTCTATTGATTCACAGTTCACCCATGCTGCCTGGCGAAATACGGCTATTGATGATGGCGGTATTGGGGCCGTCAAGTATCCGATGATAGCCGATGTCAAGCATCAGATCTGCCGTGATTATGATGTTGAGTTTGAGCCGGCTGGGGTCGCTTTACGCGGTTCGTTTTTGATCGACAAGGAAGGAGTAGTCCGTCATCAGGTAGTTAATGACCTTCCCCTCGGCCGCAATATTGACGAAATGTTGCGGATGGTTGATGCTCTACAATTTCATGAGGAACATGGTGAAGTGTGTCCAGCAGGGTGGAATAAGGGTGAGCAGGGAATGGTCGCTGATGGAAAGGGCGTTGCTTCTTACCTTGCGGAACAGGCAAGCAAGCTGTAAAAATAAAAAACTACAGTTACTAAGTATTTATAAATATTGTTTTAGAAAAAAGACAGCTTTTGCTGTCTTTTTTTGTTGATTATTGTTTTGTAATGATGTCTAATTTGCTAAAATATTAGCGTTTGTAAAATAAATATTTTTAAGGGGAGTTTGTCCTGGGACTATTTAGCAGAAAAGAGAAGGTCACTGGTTCCTGTGTGTCTGTGTGCCCAGAACCTGACGGCATCGCTATTGCGAGTATTAAGCGAGATCAAAAGGGTCGGGTAATTCTACAGCAGGCCAATTTTTATCCAAGTTCTTCTACCGACGAATCTCAAAATCTTCTGGAGCAGGGAGTACGTCAGGAACATCTGCAACATTCTTCATGTGTTGTTGTTCTCCCGGTCGACTCATACCAGTTAATGCAGGTCGATGTGACTGGGATCACAGAAGAAGAGCGCCGCGATGCTGTGCGCTGGCAAATTAGTGAGCGCCTAGACTATCCAGCGATTGATGCCGTCATCGATCTGTTTGAGATCGCCCCATTTAGTAGTGAAAAGAAGCCTGCAGTTTACGCAGTTGCAGCACAACAGAAAATATTACGTGAACGAGTCGAGATGACGAAAAAGAGCGACTTGGTTCTTGCTTCAATTGATATCCCTGAGTTTGCTCTGCGTAATATCTGTGATCTTTTTAGTGAAGATGAGCGTGGTTTAGCTATTTTACTCCTGCTGGAGCAGCGTGGAGTGTTGGTGATAGTGCGTGATGGAGTTCTGTACCTGGTGCGTTGGCTGAGCATTGGAATGAATGATCTTCTCCCTTTTGCCGAAGTTGATGATGAATCACTGACGGCACAACTCGATGCCATTGTTCTCGAGATTCAGCGCTCATTTGATTATTGTGAAAGTAATTTTCATTTGCCCATAGTGTCCCGTTTACTGGTAGCCCAAACCCAGCGTGAAATTCCTGCTGTTGTAGATTATCTGAATGACTACCTGACAACAGCTGTTGAATCATTCAGTTTTGAAAACATTTTAGATCTGCCAGAGGGAAGTGAACAGATCCAGCTCAATCGATGCTTGTTGTCAATCGGTGGAGCCTTGCGGCAGGAGGATAATTAATGCGTCAGCAGATTAACCTCTACCAGGATGTATTGATAGAAAAACCGGAACCATTTCAAAGCCGACAGGTTGGAATGTTGCTGATTTTCTTTTTTTTGTGTTTGGGATTGATTGGACTTTATGGTTATTGGCAGGCCAATGCTCTGCAAAACCAGGCTGATAATTTACGCCAACAGCAACAGAATCTTGCAACGCAAGTTACCCAGTTGGAAAAACAATATCCCGAACGTAAACCAAGTGTTCTGCTGCAAGAAAAAATTAAGCGGACTGAACAATCGGTTTTGGGCCAGCGGCAGGCCCTTGATTATTTTTCAAAACAGGATCAGGAAAGGAATGTTTCTATCCTTGCTTCGCTAGAAGGGTTGGCGCGCTATCCCCAGAAAGGGATCTGGTTGCGGCAGGTCAGTCTTTTAAACGCCGGCCAGGAAATCCAAATTGCTGGGAGTGCATTGAAGGCTGAGCTGGTTCCTGAGTATCTCCAATTATTAGGGTCAAAAAATATATTTGGCGGGCAGGTTTTTTCCCGGCTGAAATTGAAACGGTTGAAAGAACAACGAGGTCAAGTGGATTTTGAGCTTGATTCTGCGAGAGGGGGAGTGCAATGACAACGAAAGTTCCGTCAGCTCTGTCGCAGTGGTATGATCACCGGCCCCAGAGGGAGCGTATTGCTCTGCTGATTTGTGTTGCTGTTGTCTCTCTTTTTCTGATGAATTTCCTCGTATTTCAACCCTTCTCTAAACAACGAGCTCGTGCTCAGGGTGAGATATCACAGTTGAAAACGGCTTTAGTTGAACTCAATTCTCGCGAGTTGGAGATTCAACAAAGGGTAGAAAATGACCCTGATGATGCAAATCGTCTGCGTCTTGCTGTTTTGGAAAAGGAGGCTGAAAAGCTTCAGCAGCAACTTAAAACCAGCCTTGTCAATCTTGTCTCTCCTCAGGAAATGCCAGAATTATTGAAGGACCTTCTGACTCAGCAGAAAAAACTGCAATTGCTGAATTTGGAGAATTTGGCTCCTGAATTGCTGGAGCTGGATAGTAATGCGGCTGAAGGTGCTGTTCTGCCAACCCTCTATCGCCACCGTTTGCGAATGGAATTTTCGGGAGATTACCTGACCCTGTTAAAATATTTACGTCAGCTCGAAGAGTTACCCCGTTCTATGGTCTGGGAAGAGGTTGAAGTGAAATCTGATGACTATCCTGAAGCCACAGTTCGCTTGCAAGTCTATACCTTAAGTCTGACGGAGGGCTGGATTGGTGGCTAAAGTAGCTGGCATGGTATGTATGATTCTGTTGTTTTGTGTTGCCGGAGACGGTTTTACAGCGGCTGAGGGGCAATTTGTTGATCCTATGCGACCGAGTCTTTATCAGAATCAAGCCAATAAAAGATCAGTAACTGAGGAACAGGTGCAGGTGAGTACGGCAGGTTGGGAATTGACCGCTGTGTTGTTGTCTCCAGGACGCTCAGTTGCTGTTATTAACGGGAAATCATTGCAAGTGGGGGAACAGCTTGAAGGTTATCGGTTGATTCAGATTCAATCTGATCGGGTGACTTTGAGAAATAAACAAGGAAAACTTGTGCTGCGCCGGGCTGGAACCGGTTTGAAGAAGGTATCTGTAAACAGGGGGATCGGGAAAGGGAGCAAACCGTGAAGATGTTTTCATTCCACCAATGGCGGGGATTTTTGACCGCCATACTTTGCTTGCTGGTTGCTGTTGGCTGCGCTCCTTCACCAAGAGGTGGACTGCCAATGGAGTCTATCAATCAGACTTTGGAAGAACCGGTGACCACAGCTGTCAAGGCTGAGATCCCACCGCCTCCTCCGGAAATTCGTTCTGCGTTGATTCCGGCAGAAACAATGTTGGCACCGGGCCCTATTCAGAACGAGGCCCGTTTTGACATTGCTGCAAGTCAGGTTGCGGCCCGCGATTTCTTTATGAGCTTAGTTGAGGGAAGTCCCGTCAATATGGTCGTTCACCCAGAAGTTTCAGGTGAGATAAGTGTTGATCTGAAAAACACAACAATTGAAGAAGTCCTTCAGGTCATTCATAACGTCTATGGTTATCCCTATTTCCAAACGGGTAATATCTATCAGGTGATGCCGGCTGGGTTGCAGACGCAAACTTTTCAAGTTAACTATTTGAATCTGGTGCGTAAAGGGGTTTCGCAGACACGTGTAAGCTCCGGGCAGGTGACACAATCTGACAGTTCAAGCAATGATAACGGCAATAACGATAATAATAACAATGGGGGTTCTACCTCTGGGAGCCAGATTGATACCGAATCAACTGCAGATTTCTGGACTGAATTGCGTGGTGCAATCCAGAGTCTGGTTGGTAATGAAGGGGGACGTAAGGTTGTAGTTCAACCACAGGCCAGTGTTGTGGCTGTTGTGGCGATGCCAGATGAATTACGTTTGGTTGAAAAGTATCTGCAAACGATTCAGAGCAATCTGCAACGTCAGGTTGTTATTGAGGCCAAGGTTATTGAAGTCAGTTTGTCTGATGGTTTCCAGAGTGGCATAAATTGGGCGGCACTGGCGGAAACCAGCAGTGGTAAGAGTGCCTTATTTGGACAGAGTGGCGGTGGCTCGGTTTTTAATGGGGGCGTCTCAGAAAGTGCTGGTAACAGTGGGAATTTGGCCCCGGGGAATGTCTTGCCAAACGGTTTGGATTCTCTTGCTTTCGGCGGGGTTTTTAGCCTTGCATTGAACTTTAATGATTTTCAGGGATTTGTTGAAATGTTGGAAAGTCAGGGGGACGTTCAGGTTCTGTCCAGCCCACGGATTTCAACAATCAATAATCAGAAAGCCGTGATTAAGGTTGGTTCGGATGAATATTTTGTCACCGATATCTCCAGTGACACCAATACTGGAACAACCACAACCAGCTCGAACGACATTACCCTGACCCCATTCTTTTCTGGGATTGCTCTGGATGTGACTCCGCAGATCGATTCTCAGGGTAAAATCACACTACATATTCATCCGACCGTCAGTGAAGTTGTCGATCAAAATAAACAGATCAATGTGTTCGGGGTTAACCAGACGATTCCAGTCGCCTATAGTACAATTCGCGAGTCAGATAGTGTTGTCTATGCTGACAGTGGTCAATTGGTTGTCATCGGTGGGCTGATGAAAGAAAATACTGACAATGAAGAGTCTGGAGTCCCTGTCTTGAGTGATATCCCCGGCATTGGGGGGTTGTTTCGCCATACCAAGTCAGTTTCACGCAAAAGTGAGCTGGTTATTCTGCTACGCCCACAGGTGATAGTCAGCCCAGCCGATTGGCAGCGAAGTTTGGATGCTTCAAGGCAGCGTATCAATCAGATTTCTCCCAAGTTTCAGCAGAACTGGCGGCAATTCTAGGAGTTTGTCTGGTTTTACGTATCGTCACGAAAATCGACAGGTTGAGGACAGACCTTTGATCGTTTGAGAGCGAATAGTCATAGCTATTTGTTGAAAAAGATCGTGGGTATGGACCAATTTTGAGATTTTGCAGTAGATTCTTGTAACGTCTGACAGCCTCCTAATACAACAGGGTCAACTGTATGTATGAACAGTTCTATGGTCTCAAAGAGAAACCTTTTTCTCTGACGCCGGATACGGAGTATTTCTACCGTTACAGTGGCCATCAGGAAGCGCTGAACGTTTTGTTGGTGGCGTTACGTAACGGTGAGGGTTTTGTCCATGTCAGTGGCGAGGTTGGTACCGGGAAGACCCTTCTCTGCCGTCAACTTTTGAAACTGTTGCAAGATGATTGTGCTATCGCATATCTTCCCAATCCTTTATTAACACCACTCGAACTCTACCAGGCAATCAATCACGATCTCCAGCTGGATCTTCCTGAAGACGCTTCTTTACAGCAACTCTGCCAGGGGATTTTTGCCGAATTAGTGCGGTTGAGAAAAATAAAACGACCAATGGTTGTTTTAATTGATGAGGCACAGGCCATGCCACATCGAAGCTTAGAGGCATTACGTTTACTGAGCAATTTGGAGACAGAAAAGGAAAAATTATTACATATTTTTTTCTTTGCTCAGCCTGAGTTTGAACAAAGGTTGGCCGAAGATAATTTACGCCAACTGCGGCAGCGGATCACCTTTTCTTACACCTTGACAACTTTGCATGCTCGCGAGTTATCTGCTTATCTTGATCATCGTTTGCGGGTGGCTGGATTTGATGGTGAAAGTTTGTTTTCTCCTGCTGCAGCCAGGTTGTTATACAAGGCCAGCAATGGGGTGCCTCGGATTATTAACCTGTTGGCTCATAAAGCGATGTTGGCTGGATATGGAAAGGGAGTCAGAAAGATTGACCGGAAGATTATTGTCATGGCGATCAAAGATACTCATGGCTTGAAGTCCTCCCACACAAGTCTGTTCAGGCCTTACTTTTTAGAAGTCTGGATGATCATGGCCGTAGCTGTTGCGACTCTGCTTGCCTGGGGGGTGTTGCGATGAGTTTGATCAATGAAATGTTACGCGATCTGGATAAGCGCAAGAACCAGGGGAAAAACAGTCCTCCACGTAATGAAAATCCGGTGACGGTTAATGCAGAGAGCTCGTCATTAAAGCCTTTGCTGTTCGGTGGGGGAATCTTGTTGATGACTGTAGCAATCTGGGGGGCAATAACACTGATTCCTCGCTCTTTACCATTGACCCACTTGTCCCAGGAGCCCTCGGTTGTTACTGCAACAGTTGCCGAAAAGGATGCTGGCCCTGTGGTTGAAGCCATGAGCGCTGTCGATGAGAAACTGCAATCGATGGCAATAACTGCAAGTATGGATAGAGACCTGGAAGTTTCCGCAAACAGTGAGAGGACACTTCTTAATCTTGAAATTGTCGAAATTGGTGATACGGCACAACTGACCCTTGCATTTGCCCAGCTTCCAGAATATCGCTTACTGCAGAATGGCATGGGACAGGCGCAACTGGTGATCAGTTTTGATCAGACTCAGATTGGTGGGGATTTTGAAATCCCGACATTGACTGGGGTAATTCTTCAACGAGTCAGTTTGCTCCCGAAAAAACAAGCTTTGCAGCTTTTGGTGGACTTGAATAAAGGGGCCCAAGTGCAGAGTTTTCAATTGATTGAAGATGCAGGCCAGGGTTATCGCCTGTTGATTGAGGTGGTGGCGGCAGAAGAAGCTATTGAGAAATCACCGCTACAAATGTCTGCGGCAGAAGAAAAGCCTCAAGTCGCTGCTCAAGTCGCTGAAATAAATCACGAAGCTGTCACAGAGGAAAAATCAAAAGTTAGTAAAAATCAAAAAGTCTTGAGCCGAGATCAACAGCTTTATCGTTCCGGACTTAAGTCTCTGGAACAAAATGAGTGGACCGCTGCTGAGGAGAGTTTTAGTCAAGCACTGACAATGAATCCTGATCTGTTGAGTGCCCGTCTAAAACTGATTGGGTTATTGCAACAACAACGTCAACTGGATAAAGCCGAAAAGCTTTTGCAACAAGGGTTACAATTGAACCCGGAAAATTCGGAATTACGTAAGCTTTATGCCCGTTTGATGTTAAATGATCAACGTTTTGCTGCGGCAATTCAATTACTTAAAGCTGAACCCGTCCCGCAGGTCGCCAATGATTTGGAATACCATGCATTGCTGGCGGCGTTATTTCAGGAATCGAAGCAGTTTGAAGAGGCCGGTCGAGTTTATGGGCTTTTGGTGCAGGCCCGTCCGCAATCAGCACTCTGGTGGATGGGACTGGCCATTTCTCAGGAACAACTCGGAAATTCTGGACAAGCGAGTGACGCATATCAAAGGGCTTTAAATTTACCTGGCTTAAGCCCTGAATTGCAGAATTATATTCAAAGCCGGTTGCTGGTTTTATAGAAACAGTGAAGATGAGGAGTCACAATGGGCACTGAAAATACGACAGCCCCACGAAAAAAAATCCGCATAGGTGATCTGCTGGTTGAAAATGGGATTATCACCAATGAGCAGTTGATGGGTGCTTTGTCCACGCAGAAAAAAACCGGTGGAAAGTTAGGGAATACCCTGATTGAATTGGGGCTTGTGACTTCACATCAGTTCTATGAATTTCTCGCCACCCAGATGAATCTGCCATTCATTGATCTTAAACATTATAACTATAAACCTGAAATCGTTCGCTTATTGCCAGAAACGGCAGCGCGCAGATTCCGGGCGATGGTTCTGGGTCAAGATGAAGACCGTTTGCTGGTTGGAGTGGCTGATCCGACCGATATTTATGCTTATGATGAACTGACCAAAAGGCTCAAGCAGCCGATCAGGTTGGCAGTTGTTTATGAGTCTGAACTTCTCAAGGCTCTTGATACCGTTTATCGGCGGACTCAGGAAATTGTTACTATCGCTGAAGAGCTGGGCGAGGAACTCTCTCAGGGCGATTCAAATCTGGAACAACTTCTCACAGAAACGGATGTAGAAGATGCGCCGGTTGTGCGTCTGCTGAAGTCTTTGTTCGAAGATGCGGTTCAGGTCGGAGCTTCTGATATTCATATTGAGCCCGATGAAAAAGTATTGCGAATCCGGCAACGGGTTGATGGTGTTCTGCATGAGCAGATTATGAAAGAGAAGCGGATTGCTTCGGCTTTGGTTTCACGTTTGAAGTTGGTGTGCGGGTTGGATATCTCTGAGAGGAGATTACCGCAGGATGGCCGTTTTAATGTCCGGGTCAAGGGGCGGAGCGTTGACATCCGGCTGTCTACCATGCCTTTACAGTATGGTGAATCTGTGGTTATGCGTCTGCTTGATCAGTCAAGTGGGATTTTGCAGCTTGAGCAGGTTGGGATGCCGCCAGCGTTACTGAAGCGGTTTCGCCATCAGCTTCATCGCCCTCATGGGTTGGTGCTGGTGACCGGACCGACAGGTAGCGGTAAAACAACAACTCTTTATGGCGCTTTGAATGAACTCAATAGTGATGAAAAGAAGATTATCACGGTTGAAGATCCGGTTGAGTATCGCTTGCCACGGATTAATCAGGTGCAGGTCCATCCCAAAATAGGTTTGGACTTTGCGCGTGTCCTTCGCGCTGGTTTGCGCCAGGATCCTGATATTGTCATGGTTGGTGAAATGCGCGACAAGGAAACCAGTGATATTGCCCTGCGTGCGGCGATGACAGGTCACCTTGTTCTCTCGACATTACATACGAATGATGCCATCAGTACTGCTTTGCGGCTGATTGAAATGGGGACAGAAGGGTATGTGGTTGCAAGCTCTTTGCGTGCTGTCCTCGCACAGCGTCTGGTGAGAAGAATTTGCGATAGCTGTCACTGTGCTGAT
>JAZBPC010000067.1:0-15106 GCA_036351455.1 Desulfuromusa sp. | reverse complement strand
CGTAAACTCACCTATGTCGTTTTTGATACGGAAACAACCGGACTGAACCCCTCCAGGGGGGATGAAATCATTCAACTTGGTGCCATCAGAATGATCAATGGACAGCTTCTTTATCATGAAATTATTGATCAACTGGTGGACCCAAAACGCTTTGTGCCGCAAGAGTCTGTGGCCATTCACGGTATTCAACCATCACTTTTATTGGGGCAACCAACCATAGACAAAGTCCTGCCACATTTTCAAACCTTTGTTGAAAACTCTGTATTGGTTGCCCATAACGCCGCATTTGATATGCGCTTTTTGCAACTTCAGGAAGAAAAAACGGGTATCGTTTTTGACAATCCAGTGCTTGATACACTCCTGCTTTCGTCAGTCGTTCACCCCAACCAGGATTCCCACTCTCTTGACAAATTAGCAGAGCGTCTGAATGTAACTATTGTTGGGCGTCACACTGCTCTCGGCGATGCCATTGTGACTGGTGAAATTCTCATAAAACTAATCCCGCTTCTCGAAGCTCAAGGAATATACACTCTGGCCGATGCCCTGACGGCAACATCTCAATCACCTTTTGCCAAGGTATCTTACTGATCTTCCTGTTAGAGTATTCACCTCTGCCAAATCGTTCACATTGTTTGACACAACCATTGGAAAGAGATGATGTTAAAATCAATCTTAGAGGGACTTACCGGAAAGAAAAAGGGGCTTAACGACCCATTGCTGGACTATGTGACTTCAGCATGTGCTACGATCAATAATCGTTCCACACTGAAACAAAAAATCCAGGAAACCAGTTTCTGTGTTCTCGACCTGGAAACCACCGGTTTGGATATGCTCAATGATGTCATTATCAACATTGGTGCTGCTAAACTGAAAAGAGGTAAAATCACCAAACTCTTTGAAGCCTACACAAAACCCCCTATTTCCATTCCAGCAGAATCAACTGAGTTTCATGGGATGGTCGACTCCATGTTCGAAGATAAACCCGTTATTGGTGAGGTATTACCTGAACTTCTCCAATTTGTCGGGGACAGTGTGATCGTAGGTCACCACATCAACTTTGATATCCGTATGTTGCATCGCCAGCTGAAAGAACTTTACGATGTTGGTATTTCTAATTCGGTTTGGCTCGATACCATGTTCCTCTACCAGATGGCACATGAAGACCAGAAGCATCAACCTCTGGAACATTTACTAGAGCGTTACTGCGTTCAATGCGATCAACGTCATACTGCACTGGGAGATGTTGTTGCAACTGCCAGGGTGTTCGTCAAAATCATGAAGGAACTCCCCCCATCCTACGAAACCATAGGGGATTTATGCCGGTCTCAAGATGAAATGCGCAGAAAGGACTCATGATGTCTGAACCTGTTTGTAAATATGATCGAAAAATCATTTCTGTTGACGAATATGAAAAACTTCTGCAGTTGGAAACAAACGATCTGGTTGATCATCTGGCTAAAAAATACCTGCAGTGGGAAACCCCTTACAACGAGGTATTAGACAGCTTACGAGCACCATTTTACCGTTGGTTCAGCAACGGTAAAATAGATATCTGGCAAAACACCATTGGCAAACATCTTCGCAGTCAGCGGCGGAACAAAGCAGCATTGATGTGGGTTGGAGTCGATGGAAGTGAACGCGTTTATACTTATCACACTCTCGCTTATGAAGTCGAACGACTGGCCATGGCCTTGATTAATCTGGGGATAAAAAAAGGAGACAAGGTTCTCATATTTACCCCTAACCTCCCTGAAACAATTGTCACCATGTTAGCCTGTGCCCAAATTGGTGCAGTCCATATCATCTACCATATCGCCTATTCATCTGAATCACTGGCCGAACGGCTTCAAGACTGCCAGGCAACATATATCGTCACGGCAGACAGTTGTCCACAAACAGCGCATATGCTCAAAGAAAAGGTCAACGATGCATTAAGCAAGATCGATTATGAAATTAAACACTGTATCGTCATTGAGCGCACCGGTGAACGGGTACACATGCGCCCTAAGCGAGATCTGTGGTATCAGGATCTGATCACTGATGAAAAATACTCCAAGGGAGTCAAGATAGACACCAAACGCGATGCAAATGCTCCACTGTTTATGCTCTACACCTCATCAAAAACAAAAACAGCAAAAGCTGTTGTTCACAATACTGCAGGTTTTCTTATGTGGGCACAGTTTACAACCGAGCTGTTGTTCGATATGGATGATCGCGATATTTTCTGGTGTACAGCTGACCTGGCATGGATAACCGGCCACACATACGGCATTTATGGCCCTCTGTCTCTGGGCAGTACTGTTTTTATCTATGAGGGAAGTATTACCTACGAAAATACCGCACAGTTTTTTGATTTTCTGGATCGTTTCCACATCACTAGAATGTTCAGTAATCCTGCGCTTTTACGCAGTGTCATGCGCGCAAAAAAAAGCCGCCGTTACGAAGCAAAAGCAACCAATTCCCTCCGCCTTATCGGCTGTGGTGGTGGTGAAATCAAGGAAGATCTCTACCATTGGGTATTGAACACGCTACCGAAACAAGGGCAAATCCCATTGGTCAATATCTGGGGGCAAACAGAATCGGGGGGCAGCTTGATGGCTAATGTTCCTGGAACAGTCGGCAGCAAACAAAATACCCGTCTGCGTCCCCTTCCCGGCGTTAAATGTCGTCTGGTGACAAAAAAAGGAGAGACAATTACTGACTGTAACGAACCAGGGTTTATGGTTCTCACCAGTCCCCTGCCCTCCATCTGCAGTGATTTATACGGTGACAGTAAAGCCTATCGCTCTATCTACTGGGATAAATTTAAAGGAAAAAACTACTATTCCACCGGAGATGAAGCCATCAGAAGAGAAGATGGCAGTTACATCTTAACCGGTCGATCAGATATTGCTATCAGTTCTGGAGCGGGCAACCGTAAAATTGATGAAGTGGAGGCTGTGATTCTTTCCCATGAACGGGTCAAAGAATGTGCCGTGGTCTTTATTGATCATCCAACCTATGGCTATATGTTGCTCGCTTTCTGCGTTTTAAAGTCTTACAAAGATGAAAGTTATAATGACGAATCATTGCAGGCGATCAGAGAACATATCATTGAGGAAAGTGGAGAGATATCCCTTCCTGACGCCATCCGTCTGACCAAATTTCTACCCAAAACCCCGGACAATGAGATCAATCGTCCGTTACTTAAAGAGATTTCGTTGCAGATGGAAGGTTTGTAACAGAAATCGTAGGATGCGGTGAACGAAGTGAACCGCATCGATTGGATGCATGGAAACGATGTGGTTCGGCTCCCTCACCACATCCTACGCCTTTGTCGATTCTCCAAATGTCAAGGCCTCACCATTTCCATCCGGTCCACCCACCCAGTCCGGCGGATACCCCCCCTGTTTCAGATGGTTATGAAAGCTCGAATACGGCCAGTCGATTACCCGTGATACCATGTTGTGTTTAACCGGATTCCAATGGATATAATCGACATGGCGGCGGAAATCATCCTCATCGCGCAGCAGGTGTTCCCAGTAACGCCGTTGCCAGATTCCCCGTTCACCCCGTTTTATCCGGCTGGAAGAACGCTTTTCTCCCCCTGCAAGCTGGCGGGAAAAACCCGCTTTGATCAACGCCCAACGTGTTTTATAATCCGCATCACCATCCGGCAAGGTCCAGATGCAATGCAGATGGTCCGGCAGCACCACCATAGCGTCGATGGCAAAGGGATGATTTGTCTTCACCTCACGCACAACCCGCCGCAACAGATCGATCCGTTCGACCAGCAGGTTATTGTCCCGTCGTTGTGCGCAATTGACGGTAAAGAAATAGCTCGCCCCGGAAATTTTCGTTCGTCGATAATTTGTCATCCGTTCCCCCCGACCGGATACGCAGACATGCAATGATATACAAACAGGTAGGATGTGGTGAACGAAGTGAACCGCATCAATAAAAACGGATTACAAAAACCGATGCGGTTCGTCCCCTCACCGCATCCTACAAAGTTCACACCATCAAGCAAAAAATCTTAGGATGCAGTGAACGAAGCTAACCGCATCGATCGAAGCAGATGACATTGGCATTTAACGAAAAAACCGGGACAGCCAAGGGACCCTGCCCAACCAGGGGTATTGCCGTTTCAGACGCTGAGTCAGTCCATGAACCCGCCCCGCATTGCGGGCGATAGTCGGTACGCGGTTCAAACCGAATATGGCAACAATAATAACGCCGAGAAGAATCAGCTCCCAGAGCCCAAAACCAAACATCATCTCAGCAGCAGACGTCCGCTGGCTCCAGAAATCACTTCTCCGACCCGAAAAACGGGGAGAGCGGCTTCCGTCAGTTGTTGTTCAAATTCGTCAACTTTTTCTTTGGCAACAGAGATCAATAACCCTCCTGAAGTTTGCGCATCACTGAGCAAATCAAGAAACAGGGGATCACAATTTTCATGCCCATCTAAATGGGGCGAATAAAATTCCCTGTTTCGGTGAGAACCAGCTGGAACCAACCCCATTTCTGCCATTTCTAAAGCCTGTCGATACGCAGGAAGATCATTGATGAAAATCTTGAGTCGAACCCCACTGGCCTCCGCCATCTCCGACGCATGGCCGATCAGTCCAAATCCGGTAATATCAGTGCAAGCGGAAACACCAACCTTCAACATAACCTCAGCAGCAGCCTTGTTAAGCATCGCCATCCCCTCAATAGCGTCTGAAATATCGTCTTCTGTCAGGATTTCTCCTCTTAAAGCCGTGGTCAGTAGTCCGGTTCCCAGCGGCTTGGTTAAATAGAGCTGATCCCCAACCTGACATCCACAGGTGGTAACCATCTTGCGAGGATCGACCAGACCCGTCACGCTCAGACCATACTTTGGTTCATCATCCTCAATGGAATGGCCACCAGCGACTACAGCACCAGCAGCATGAACCCGCTCGGCACCCCCCTGAAGAATTTTAACCAGGATATCAGCATCCAGACAATTTATCGGAAAAGAGACAATATTGAGTGCTGTCAAAGGACGGGCGCCAACAGCAAACAGATCAGAGAGGGCATTAGCCGCAGCAATCTGACCGTAAATGTACGGGTCATCCACCACCGGGGTGAAGAAATCGACCGATTGCACTAACGCCTCAGAATCACTGAGGCGGTAAATAGCCGCATCGGCAAAAGGGATCTCCTGAGATAATAAATCAGGATGATTAATTTGTGGGAGCTGACTCAGAACCTGAGTCAGGGTCTCTGGACCTATCTTAGCCGCTCAGCCGGAGCTGCGAGACAGAGAGGTCAAACGAACCGTCATCTCTAAAATTTCTCCTTTCCAGAAAATTTAAAGGCATTTCAACGCAGAGGCGCGGAGAAAAGCTGAGATCGCAGGGATTTATTATTCATCTCTCCGACTCTCCTTCTCACCGTCTCTGCGTTAAATTAAAGATTTGAGTCACCAAGTTGAATCAAGAGGATAACCCATATATTTTTTTTCATACAGGCTGTGGCAATTGCCACGCCACGCGGTTTTCTCCCGTTCTCCGGGTATACTTCTGACTGTCAAAAAGCTCTAATAAAGCCTGGGTCAACTTGCGTCCACTGCCGATTTTATCCCTGAACTCAGCCAGCGTCATCGTCTCCTGCCGTTGAAAAATATCAACCAGAAGCTTTTCGGCTTGTCGGTAGCTTTCCATATGCAGGGAGCTTTCCTGATTCAAACGGACCAGTGACCCTTCGAGGACGAGGTAAGAGAAGTAAGTTTCACTGTCCACGTTATCCATACCCAGCTGCAGGAGAACATCCTTGTTGTTTTTCACCTGAAATCCGCTGGTACGAAAATAATCTTCAATTTTTTTAAGAATCTTCGCTTCATCAGCTGTTGGTTGCGGTTGCCAATCGGGTGTTGCCAGAAGGTCACGGTTGAGGACAATCAGTTTTTCCTCAAGAGCCCACTGCACCAAAACTTCAAACCCCTTGGGAGCTAGCTTACCTGAAAGTCGCGCCTGTAATGTGGCCCGGGGTATTCCATGGCCAAGATGGTGGTTTTGTTGATATTCCGCCACAATCCGTGGAAACTCTTGCTTCCAGCTGCGCACACGGTCAGCAATCACCCATTGTTCTGCCAGCAATTCCACCTGTCCAGCTTCCTTGAGCTTTTCCAGCCCCAGCAATAACTGTTCACGTCCGGTGCCAGTTTGTTTTTCCAGATCTTTAAGCCGGGCAACTTCCAATTCATCCAGCTTTTGCAACCAGAAACCCAGATCACCAGAAGCAAGATCATGCAACCTTTGGGTCACTTCACTGCGGAAACGTTTATGTTTATGAGGTTCAGCATCAATCACCACCCCACCACCAATCGTCACCATAGGAGAATAGGAACGGATGATAAAACGATCACCACGATGGACCAGCAAAGGATGATCGAGGGTCATCTGCACCAGAACTTCTTCTCCGGGTGCCATCTCTTCACGATCAAGCAAAACAACCTGGGCAACACTCCGCCCTGTCCCCAAGTGGAAATGAACCGGATCACGAAATTTGAGCGCGCGAGGGGCCTCCTTGAGAAGCTGTAAGCTGACATCTATCCGCTGACTCGCCCGGAACAAACCCGGCGTACCGATCACCGACCCACGTGGTACTTGCTCACGGTTGACTCCGGAAAGATTCAATGCCACCCGCTGTCCGGCAAATACTGCCGGAGCAGGTTTATCATGAACCTGAGCTTCACGAACCCGGGCCAGAATAGCTGCAGGTAAGATTTCTAGAGTATCTCCAGTTTTAATCTGACCGCTATTAAGGGTTCCTGTCACCACCGTACCAAAGCCACTGATACTGAAGCAGCGATCCACCGGCAATCGCACTGCCCCACCCGAATCCCGAGGGGGAACCTGACTGAGTTGCTGCCGAACAACATCCATCAAAGAAGATAAACCCTCTCCCGTTATTGCAGAAACCCGACAACAGGGGGAATGCTCCAGGAAAGTCCCGGCAACCTGCTCACGCACCTCCTCTTCAACAATATCGAGCCAATCAGGTTCAACCAGATCACATTTGGAAAGAACCAGAATCCCTTTTTTCAGCTGCAGCAACTGCATGATCTGTAGATGTTCCCGGGTCTGGGGCATCACCCCCTCATTGGCATCAATCACCAGCAGAACCAGATCAATCCCGGCAATACCACTGAGCATCTGCGGGATGAATTTTTCATGCCCCGGCACGTCGACCACACCAGCAACCTGTCCGTTGCCAAGATCAAGGGGGGCAAACCCAAGCTCAATAGAGATGCCGCGCTCTTTCTCCTCACCCAGACGATCCGTCTCAATCCCGGTCAAAGCACGGATTAAAGCTGACTTGCCATGATCAACATGACCAGCCGTTCCAATAATAAAGTGTCCTTCTGCTGCCACTAAATCAGTCCTCTTTTTTTAATACTTCGATCAAAATTTGCGTCAGCAATGCCTCTTCTTCAGCAAACACAGCCCGTAAATTGACTAACAAACGATCATTCTGCACCCTGGTCACAACTGCCGGAGAAAAAGTCCGTAGCAGTTTTGCCAGTTCAGCGGTACCTTTTTGTAACGGATTGATTTCAACCGCCCAATCTGATAACTCAGTCAACGGCATGGCGCCACCCCCGACTCGGGAGATATCTTCCACCAATTTGACCTCTGCCGCTAAAGGCTGAGCTTCAAGTCGCTGATACAGAGCTTGACAACGTTGTTTCTGCAGTTCAGGGGCAGCAGAAAACATTTTCAATACCGGTAATTCCTGTAACGCTTGTTCCGGCTTCAAATAGAGGCGTAACGTCGACTCAAGCGCTGCAAGAGTGAGTTTATCAATCCTTAAGGCGCGAGCCAGAGGATGTTTGCGAATTTTTTTTATCAAGTCCGCACGCCCGACAATCAAACCTGCCTGGGGGCCACCGAGCAATTTATCCCCACTGAATGTAATCACATCGACCCCGGCCTTCACCACCTCCGGAACGGTTGGTTCTCTTTCCAACCCATAACCACTCAGATCCAGCAGCAACCCGCTGCCCAGATCTTCCATCAAAATCAGATCGTGCTCACGGGACAGCGGCAACAACTCACGAGCCGGAACCTCTTTGGTGAAACCGACAATGCGGTAATTGCTGGTATGAACTTTGAGCAGGATCGAAGTGTTTTCATTGATCGCGCGTTGATAATCGTGCAGATGGGTGCGGTTTGATGAGCCGACTTCACGCAAAATCACCCCCCCCGCTTCCATCACTTCGGGAATCCGGAATGCACCGCCAATTTCAACCAATTCACCCCGTGAGACAACAGCTTCACGCCCTTTTCCCAAGGCTGTCAAAGCCAGCAAAACAGCACCGGAATTATTGTTAACCACCAGAGCAGCCTCAGCTCCAGTCAGTTGGGTTAATAAACTTTCAACATGGGAAAAACGTTCACCTCGACAGCCACTATCCAGTTCAAACTCAAGATTCGAATAACCCGCAGCAACATCATTGATAGCGCGTAAGGATTGTGAAGAGAGTGGAGCCCGCCCCAAATTGGTATGCAAAAGAGTTCCGGTTGCGTTGATCACCTTACGCAGTGACGGTTGCAACAGCTGACGACATTGTTGAGCGGCAGCAGCTGCAATAGCTGCCGGATTGAGCCGTTCAGGGGAAATATTTTCACCCGTTTCGAGAATTTCAGAACGGAGGGAGGCAATCAGTTCCTGGACAGCATGAGACAAAGTCTCTTGCGGCAACTGTTGAGCTAGATTCAACAATGGCTCTTCACGTAAAACTCGATCAATTGCCGGTAGGGTTCTTAACAAATCCTGTGGCCCGCCCATAGACATCCTCTCTTTTGTACATGGAATATTTTGAGATTTTTCGCACGGAAGTCTACCACGTCGATTATTAAATGAACAACCATATAGATTGACAGAGGAAAATTTGCATAAACCGCTCTTCCTTGCGGCTTTTTTTCTTATTGACACTGCAATCACTGCTTTGTTATAAATCGCCCACTCTATTGAGGGGCTGTAGCTCAGTTGGGAGAGCGTTTGACTGGCAGTCAAAAGGTCCGCGGTTCGATCCCGCGTAGCTCCACCAGTAAAAACAAAGGGTTACAGATTTCAGTCTGTAACCCTTTTTATTTTTCAATATGCTACCAGAACTCCATCTTAAAATTCTGTCGACACCGCACGTCATCTTTCTATTAAAATCTCAAACGATTGGTAACAATTGGAGAACACCGTGCTAAAAATGATCTTGTTAGGCCTGTTGCAAACTATATTTTTTGCCTTTATTCTGAAGACCTACCTCGATCTGTCATGGCCTGCTGTTCTGATAATTTTTTTTACAATAATCGCCTTGTTGCTTATTAGAGTGAGAAAACTTGTTCGCTGATTATTTTTTTCAAACCTATAAAACGGTCAACGATCGACCGACATTCATTCTGATCCATCAAAAATCTTCCGCACAGTCTGGCTCAACTCTGAACTTTTAATCGGCTTCATCAACAGGGCTTTCGCCCCAATAGCCATAGCCTTTTCCGCGTCTAACACGGCACTATGTCCTGTGCAAATAATAACCGGCAAATCAGCCCGGATCTGCAACATTTTTTTCGTCAAAACATCACCTGCCATTTCCGGCATGGTCTGATCAGTGACAATCAAATCGTAGCCTTGAGGATCGGCTTGAAACAGATCAAGGGCTTTGAAAGCCGATGTTGTGGCTGTGACCCTATAACCCAAACCCTCAAAAGTTTCTTTCCCCAAATCAATCAGCATGCTCTCATCATCAACCAGCAGAATATGCTCTGTTCCCTGCAATTTCTCTCTGAAAGCGATAACCTGCTTGCTGTCAGGCTCTTTGGCCGAGAGAGGGAAGAGCACTTCGAAGGTAGTTCCTTCTCCCGGAACACTCTTAGCACTGATAAAGCCTTCATGACTCTGGACAATGCCGTGCACAACAGAAAGCCCCATCCCCGTCCCCTCCCCTTGTTTTTTCGTGGTGAAAAAAGGATCATAGATCCGAGCTAAGATGTCCGAAGTCATTCCAATACCGGTGTCAGAAATAGTCAATTGTCCATATTCTCCCGGCAAGAGGTCCGGATATTTTCCGGCCAAGAGGCTGTCAACAACAACCGGCTTTACACTGATCACTATTTCGCCACCCTTCTCAGGCATGGCATGATAAGCATTCGTGCAAAGGTTCATGACGACCTGTTGAATTTGCGTTGAATCAGCTAAAATAGCCCCGGTATTGCCATCAATCTCCGGGCGAATGGAGATTGTCGAAGGGATGGTCTTTTGTAACAATCCAATAGCCTCTCCAACCACGCTGGACATCTTGATAATCTCGCGGTTCTGCCCTCCCTTTCTGCTGAACATTAATATCTGTCTGACTAATTCCTTTGCACGTTCTGCGGCCCTCAGAACATAGGTAAGATTCCTTTTGCATTTATCATCACAACTCGGGTTGCGCAGGCTCAATTCTGTATAACCAAGAATTGCTGCCAGAATATTGTTAAAATCGTGAGCAACACCACCTGCCAGCGTGCCGATTGCTTCCATTTTCTGTGATTGACGCAAGCGTTCGGTCAACTCTTTCATTTCTGCTTCGGCAGTTTTTAGAGCTGTTATGTCTTCTACACTGGACCAGATGAAAGGGGCTCCATCTCGCATGACAAGCATACCGCTAAGGCGAACCGGCACTAAATGGCCATTTTTATGACTATACTCTTTTTCATAGGGTCCATAACGTCCTTCGACTTCCAATTGTTCCAACTGTCGTTTTTCATCTGCAGCATATTTTTCAGGAGTGACGTCCCAATAAGAGAGCTGCAGCGTTTCATCAATACTGCGACCAAGGATCTTGGCGTAAGCAGAATTCACCTGTACAAGCGAGCCATCCATTTTACACAAAGCAAGACCAATGGGAGATTGTTCAATCAGTTCACGCAGTCGTTCCTTGCTCTCTTGCAACTGATCTTCCATCTGCTTGCGTTCACTGATATCCCGCCCTTCCGGAACCAGCATTGTCACTTCCCCTTTGGCGTCAAAAAGTGGGGTGATAGAGCAATCAAGAGTCCGAATTTCTCCAGATTTGGAGCAATTTGTCGTTTCAAAATGGACAACTTCTCCAGCCCCAGCACGCCGCGTTGCTTCCTGAAGTTGATGTCTGGCTTCTTCGGAATGTTGCCACCATACAGTTTCCCAGAATGGGCGATTCAGCAGATTCTTTTTCCCTTGACCAGCAAAATCAAGGGCTGTCCGGTTTACGTCGAGCAACGTCCCATCCGGCTTCATTAAACCGATAAACTCATATGACTGGTTAAAAATTGTCTTGAACTTCTGTTCACTTTCACGCAAATCTCTGGTTTTCATCTCTACCGCCCGGCGCAAGCGAATGTTCCAGGCGACAACAAAAACAATCAAAACTAAAAGTGAGGCCAGATAGGGCCAATACTTAGTCCAATAATCGGTACTGGAAGGATATTTCGTGCCGAGCCATTTTCCAGTCAACTTATCCAGAACCCCGCTTGCGCGTGCGTGGGAAATTCCTTTATTTAAAATCGACTGTAAAACCCGGTGGCCATCCTTAAGCCCCATACAGTTAATCCCGCTGTAAAGGGGTTCGCCCACCCTCTTGACCTTGTCAGTCAAGCCATGACTGTACAGATAATAAAGAACAATCTGCTCATCTCCGATGAGCAGATCAGCAGTTCCATCAATGACCGCGTCCACGGCCTCGGAAAAATTCTGGGTTGGGACCGTAGTAAAATCAATTCCCTTGGCATCCAGGAAATCTTCAGCATAATCCCCCTTCTGAATAGCAATACGTTTGCCTCTCAAATCCTCTAGCCGAACAATATCTGGCCGATCTGCAAGCACAAAGATAGACGCCGGAACATCAAAAAGAGGTTGGGTAAAATCGAACGATTGATCCCGCTTCTCACTGTAAAATAAGCTGGTCAGGACATCTGCCTGTCCAGTCAAAACAGCCTTTTGGGCTTCGAGGAAGGAGGTACTTTTAAAATTACTGCGAAACCCTATTTCCGTTGCCAGCCAGCGGATCAGTTCGATGGTCATACCATCGGGAATCCCGTCACTATTACTGAACTCAAACGGCGGATAACTGGTTTGACTGATAAAGACAATTGTGTCGTGAGATTGAAGGTAGGTCTGTTCTTCTGCTGTCAGCGGTATCGCAGACACTTGGCTGTAAGCAACTCCCAAAGGGAACAAGCAAAGCAGCAAGCTGATAAATAGTTCCTTTAGAGCAATCCGCATCAGACCTCCTGTTTTCAACCTGAACAACTTTCATCAAAGAAGCTTCGAGCCCCCTCAAAAAGCATGAAAATTCTACAATATTAAAAAAAAACTGTAAACCTTTATTAATGTGGCTCAACCTAACAGTTTTTTAAGTTTCATTTATAAGCACAACTCAAAATATCTTTTTGATTATTCCAAGAAGTAAACCAGAGAAGCTTCCACCTTGTTTTTCACGCAACCCTCAGTTATCTTCATTGGATTCTTGCCACCCCACGTCAAAACACAGAGATTTCCACTAAAGTTTGGCAGAAGATCTACTGTTTTTCTAATCTGATCCCACAGATAGTGGATACGATAAACCTTTTTATAGAAAATATGAGCCATGGCGATTTCTACCTACAGTTTCTCCCTCCCAGAATTTGATCCATTGGCTACCTATCTTTATTGCTGTCCAAACGGTCCAGGTTTTCTTGAATCACTCAACCCTCGACCCAAAACGGGTCGTTATTCAATTGTGCCGTTACGCTGGCAGGAACATTACATTCTAAAAAGTGACAATCTTTTCTGTACAGAGGCAATAAACACGCGGATACTTCGAGGAGAACCACTGGAAACCCTTGGTGATATTCTCAGAAAAAAATCCGTACCAACATCGACTGAAACACCTTTCCCAGGAGGTTTTTTTGGTTATTTCGGATACGATCTGGCAAATCAGGTTGAAGATCTGCCACAAAAAGCTCTACGTGACTTGCCGCTACCAGATCTACAGTTATATTGGGTTGACATCACCGCGGTTTACGACCACCAAACGGGACAATTAACACTGGCAACTCTTGATTCTGCTGTTGACTTAAAAGATTTCGAAGTGAAGATCAAAAAATCGCAGCAACCATTGCCACGGCTGCCCCTGAATATAACGCAACAACCTGAACCCATCATCTCCCGTGAAAAGTTCATCTCTATGGTTGAACGGGGCAAAAACTATATTTCTGCCGGTGATGTTTATCAGGTTAACCTCTCCTGCCGTTTTGATGGGGGGATAGAGGGATCATCAATAGAACTCTACAGGCGCTTGCGTGAGATCAACCCCTCCCCTTTTTCCTGTTATTTTAATTTTCCAGATATTGAAATCATTTCCAGTTCACCAGAACGGCTGGTATCTTTGCACAATGGCCTGGCAGAAACACGCCCGATAGCCGGGACCAGACCCCGGGGGCACACCCTTCCAGAGGATCAACTGTTAGGAGAAGAACTTCTCGGCCATCCCAAAGAACGGGCTGAGCACATCATGCTTCTCGATCTGGAAAGGAATGATCTGGGCAAAGTTTGCCAAACTGGCAGTGTCGAGGTTGATGAACTGATGGTGCTGGAGCAATATTCCCACGTCACCCATATTGTCTCCAACGTACGTGGACAGTTGAAACACCACTGTAGCCCTTTCGATCTACTGAAAGCGACTTTCCCCGGCGGCACGATTACCGGAGTCCCAAAAAAACGGTGTATGGAAATCATCGATGAACTTGAACCTGTCGGCCGTGGCAGTTACACTGGCAGTGCCGGTTATATCAGTGCTTGCGGCAACATGGATCTGAATATCCTGATCCGCAGTTTTCAACGTATTGGCAACAAACTCACCTACCAGACCGGCGCTGGTATCGTTGCCGACTCAATTCCAGAGCAGGAATGGAACGAATGCCTGCACAAAGGGGAAGCCATGCGGACCCTCTTACAAAGATTTCGAAACATAGACCCATGCTGATCTGTCTGGATGGAACATTTCTCCCCCGTGAGGAGGCCGCAATCCCCATCAACGATGGCGGCTTCCTCTTCGGCGATACCCTGTTTGAAACTCTCAAAGCACGAAGGAAAAAGATTTTTCTGCGACAACAACATCTTGATCGCTTGCAACAATCAGCAAGAGTGCTTGATTTTCCCTGTGATCGGCACAAGATTGAGCTTTCTCTGCAACAGATGGCAGCAGCTCTTCAATCCCCCGCCTCACGGATCAGGTTGACCCTCAGCCGTGGAGATTTCACCGGACTGGCATGGCCCCTATCTTCCCAAGCTCGGTTTCTGATCACGGCAACGGAGTATATCGAACTGACTGACGACGAGAGGCAGGCAGGTGTTGCATGCATTATCGCTCCCAACCAGAGAGTCAATCCGGCCAGCCATCTCCCACAGATGAAACGAGGAAATTATATTGATTGCCTCTACGCAGCCAATTACGCCCGTCAAACCGGCGCACGCGAAGCACTGTTTATCGATCAACAGCAGAATATCCTTGAAGGGACAACCAGTAATCTGTTTGCGATCATTGATGACCGTCTGGTTACCCCCCCGATTGGATCATTAATTCTCAATGGCATCATGCGTCAGCAAGTGATCAAGACAGCAGCGGAATTAGGGATTCATGTTGTCGAAAGGGAACTGCCATTCATGGAGTTGATGCAAGCGGAAGAAATATTCTTAACGAACTCATTATTCGACATTTTCCCCGTCGCCAGCATCGATGGTCAGCCTGTTAACCGGGGGGATTGCTGGAAATCTTTATTAAAAACACTCTGGATGCGGATAGACACTTGACAAACCGTTCTGGAACAATATAATTACGCGTCTCAAGCCGAAGTGGTGGAATTGGTAGACACGACGGTCTCAAACACCGTTGCCGCAAGGTGTGCCGGTTCGACTCCGGCCTTCGGTACCAAAAGAAGATAAAGCCTCTGATTTTTTCAGGGGCTTTTTCTTTGTCTGTTGTACCCGTCAGTTCACCCTCACAAATCCATAGGTTCATTTAACTCCAATGTGGAATCTCAGTTAAATGCGGCTTTAGGCCCTACAAACACAAGTACCCCCAAAAAACTGGGGAGCGTCCCTAGTT
>JAZBPC010000066.1:0-65826 GCA_036351455.1 Desulfuromusa sp. | reverse complement strand
TCTGTCGAGGCTGTCATAGCCATTATTCAGCAAAATGTTGCTACAGCTAAACAAATTATTAAAAACGCAGCTAACATGATCGTTCAGCAGCGGCAAGTACGAAATTGTCCCTGCGCAGAAGCCCTCAAGTTTGCGATCATGACTGAGAAAAATCTTATCCCATCTGAAACGCTGAAGAACCTTGAACCGATTATTGGAAAATATATTAAATAAAGGAATTGATTTTATGAGTATTCTTGTTGTTGGTAGTGTGGCTTTTGATTCAATCAAAACACCTTTTGGTGTTGCTGATGATGTTCTTGGTGGATCTGCCTGTTATTTTTCTACTTCTGCCAGTTTTTTTACTGATGTTGATCTTGTAGCCGTCGTTGGATCTGACTTCCCCCAAGAACATATTGATTTTCTTCAGAGTCGTAATATTGATCTTGCCGGGTTACAAACAAGCCCAGGGGAAACCTTCCGTTGGAAAGGGCGCTACGAGTACGATTTGAATGAAGCTCATACCTTGGAGACTCACCTCAATGTTTTTGAAACATTTCAACCGGTATTGCCTGAAAACTATCGAGATGCAGAATATGTTTTTCTGGCAAATATTGATCCAGAGCTCCAACTACAGGTGCTGCAACAGGTCAAAAATCCAAAGCTTGTTGCTTGTGACACAATGAATTTCTGGATTGAAGGGAAGAGGGAAGAGCTGATTAAGACACTTGCTAAGGTTGATATTTTATTGATCAATGAGGCTGAAGTTCGCCAACTGGCGAATGAATCGAATTTGCTTAAAGCCGCTGAAATTGTCCGCAATTTTGGCCCTGGAACCTTAATTGTTAAGCGGGGGGAGTATGGGGTTCTAATGTTTGGAGAAGGTTCAATATTTGCTGCACCAGCATATCCTTTGGAGGATGTTTTTGATCCAACAGGTGCGGGTGATACCTTTGCCGGTGGATTTATCGGGTATATCGCTGCAACAAGAAACCTTGAAGAACAAAATTTGCGTAAAGCGACAGTATTTGGAACCGTTATGGCTTCTTTTGCAGTTGAAAAATTCAGTCTCGATCGACTTAAAGAAATTGAATACTCAGAGATTGCTGATCGTTATAAAAAAATTAAATTACTGACAGAGTTTGCTGATATCGATTAGATGTGCTCTAATTCGAAATGTCCAGCTATTCAACATTTTTAACCTAAGGAAAACCCGTTGATGTTTATTCAGCATAAGAATCTTAAATGCCTAAATATCCCTGCGGAAAAAGTTGTCCACCTGCACACGGCATCAAGCTCTGTTCAATTGGCCTTTGCCGGTTTTCAACCGCAACTATGTCAAGCATACCTGCTTCAAGTGTCAGGTGGAAATAAGATTTTAATTGTTGTCGGTTTTTACTTAGAAGAGAGCCAATGTACGATCTTCTTTGTCCCTAAATTTGGTGAACTTCCTGTGGAAGATGCTGCTGCAGTTTATGAAGAGGGTTATAGCTTTGTTGAATCCATGGGATTTGTTTTAACGGAATCCGATTATCATCTGTTATCACAGATAAAAAAACAGCAATATTGGGCTTCTTTACCAATTAGTCGCGAACCCGCATTGAAGAGAGATAGCAAGCCTGGCAATACGCCCAGGGAAAATGAAGAAATCACCAAATTGCGCCTCCGGAGTGTCAAAAGTCTAGGACGTGCGTTTGCTTCAATGTGATAATAGATGGAGGAAGTTGATGTTCGGTGGATTGAAAGCGTTTATTTTTATCCTCATATTTGGCCTTTGTTCCTGTGCCCCTGTCAATAATGGGACTCAGCAAGACCTTCATCAGGCAGATGTTCACTATAAGCTGGCTTTGGCTCATCTTCAGGCTGATAACCCAACACTTGCCCTCAAAGAACTGTTGGCAGCAGTTAAAAAAGATCCAAAAAACAGTTCTATCCAGGTTGCTTTAGCGCAAACGTATCAACGCAAGAAAGCTTATCCTCAAGCTGAAAGACATTACCTAAAGGCGTTAGAGCTGGATAATAATGAACCTCGTTACCAGAATAATTTAGCTGCTCTTTATTTGGACATGGAGAAATGGGACAAGGCCATTCACTATTTTGATCTAGCTGCAAAAAATCTTCTTTTTGAAAATGCCCATGTCGCTATCGCTGGCAAAGGCTATGCTTATTTTAAAAAAAAGGATTATACGAAAGCCCTTAATTCTTTAACGGAAGCTACAAATTTATCACCTCGCTATGCCTCAGCTTATTTTCTTAAAAGCGAGATTTATCATGAGATGGGTGATGTCGATCAGGAAAAGTTTTTTTTACAGCGTGCAATTGAAATTGCACCCCAGTTTCTCCGTGCACGCTATCAACTGGCTCTCCTGTTTCTGCAGGAAAAATCTTTTCAGGGAGCAGCAGAACAGTTGAAAATAATTGTTGAAGTTTCCCCCACAACTGAACTTGGAAATACAGCAAAGAACTTGTTGAAAACATTGCCTGACTCTTGATCTTTTCCCTTCTAATCCTCAGTTTTTTATACCAGCTATTTCAGTACATTATCAATTTTATCTGCTCTCTTGACAGACTGTCAGTGGCTGATAGACTTTGAAAAAGTGTGGTGCTTCTGAGGTGAAAATGAATAAAATCTTAATTGTTGATGACGAAGAAAATACCCGGATAGGGTTAGTCAAGCTTCTCTTTCAAGATGGTTATCAGGCAGACGCCGTTGCTAACGGAGTTGAAGCCCTAGAATATCTTGGAACGCATATCATCGACCTGATTATTACTGACATCAATATGCCTGAAATGAATGGTTTAGTTTTTCTTCGAGAATTAACGCAATTGTATCCAGAGATCAAAGTGATAATGATTACTGCTTATGGTGGAGTTGGATCTTACTTGGAATCAATGAATCTTGGAGCACTTGAATATTTGAATAAACCGGTTAAAGTTGAAAAACTAAGGTCAATTATTCGTAAAACTCTGAATCAGACGATTCCTTTGGGTGGGTCAAATATTGTCCCTTGACAGGAGGCCTCTATGAAAAATCTCACGAAAGTTTTAACTGCTATCGATTTTTCTGATAGCTCGGACAATGCTTTTCAAATGGCATTGTCAATGGCTAAAAGTTTTTCAGCTCAATTGATTGTCTTGCATGTCATTAACGAGCCTGTCGATTTGCGTGGTTTTTATGTTCCTCACATCTCATTTGAAAAACTGGAAGAGGAGATAGAAGAGGGCGCTCATAAAATGATGGAGAGTTTTTGTCGTAAAAATCTCGCCGATTATGATGATTATGAGTGTCTGATTGTTGCAGGTTTGCCGTATGAACAAATTATTAAGCAGGCTGAAGAAAAAGCGGCAGATCTGATTGTCCTCGGTACTCATGGGCGAACTGGTCTGGACCATGTTTTGTTTGGTAGTACTGCTGAAAAAGTAGTTCGTAAATCATCTGTACCGGTCTTAACTGTAAGGTTAGAAGAATAATTGCTCGATAAAAATCACTTAGCCTTTTCTGAAAAAGCAGCCGATATGGCTGCTTTTTTTATATCACTTTTTGTTCAGAAAGTTATTCACTTGTCATAGCCGATGACTTAAAATATTAAATTCTTTTTCTTTATGGATATACTAATGAAGCTTCCTTTGAGCCAATTTGCTGGTGAAAAAATTATTATTGCTGATGATGAAGAGGCAATCGTTGAGCTGGCAGGATTATTATTAAAAAGACATGGTTTTGAGGTTTTTTCAGCTGGAAACGGAGAAGATTGTCTAAAGTTGGTAGATGAACACCGTCCGGCTCTTGTTTTGCTTGACTACATGATGCCTGTTATGAATGGTTTCGAAGCGCTGAAAAGAATCCGTAGTGCGTTCCCAGATACTTATGTTGTCATGTTTACCGGCAAAGGGTCAGAAGAAGTCGCTGTAGATTTGATGAAAGCAGGAGCCGCAGATTATTTGTGCAAACCTTTTGCAAGCCATAGTTTGAAAGAGAGGATTGACGCCGTTCTATCCCTGAGGAAAGTTGAGATTGAAAATCGTGAGTTATTGAAAGAGCGGGAGTTTTTGCAGAGTGAAATTGAACAGTGGAATTCAAAGCTGGAGCAGCGTGTTCGTGAAAAAAGCTCTGAATTGGAACAGGCGCATAAAGAAATCATTAAATCAGAGAAGCTGGCCACCCTCGGACATATCTCGGCTGGGATGGCGCATGAGATACGTAACCCTTTGAACTCAATAAATCTGTTCTCACAAATACTTCTTTCCGACGAAAGTTTAGATAATGAAAATAAGGGTTATGTTAAGAAAATAACTCAAGAAGTTGAAAGAATTGATTCCATTTTGATGCAAATGCTGGCATCTAGTCAGAGTGAAAATAATCAACAAGAACGGGTTGATGTATCTAAAGTTATTCACAAAGTTCTCAGCGAATCTCAAGTGTTGATCGAAAAACAACATGTTGTCGTTAATACAAATGTAGACCCTGCAACAGCTCTCATTCAGGCAGATAGTCTTGAGATTGAGCAGATTTTCACGAACTTGATTGGTAACGCTCTGTATGAAATGCCAAAAGGTGGAACGCTAGCCCTCTCTTTAAGGTCAGATGCAGAAAAATTGTACGCTATGGTTTCTGATTCTGGTCCTGGGATTCCTGATGAACATATTTCGCGTATATTTGATCCTTTCTTTACAACGAAGCAGAAAGGTACGGGGTTTGGATTGTCAGTTGTTTTGCGGATAGTGAAAAGTTACGGGGGTACAATCCATGTAGGCAGCCCATCTGGGGCAGGCGCCTCTTTTTTGATTGAATTACCTCTTTTACCCCAATCGGTTCATTGATCTATGGCACTCAAACTCCGTGAAATAGCTCTTCATTTGGACGAGGAAGAAATTTCTCTGCCGAACAAGATTGCCTCAATCCTCGATTTTGATGTGCAGAAAATTAGCACCTGGGAGATCGTCAGAAAGGGAATCGACGCTCGCCGAAAACCAGATGTGCTACGCGTTTATACCGTTCAATTTTATTGTGACGAAGAGCTTGAGCTTGAACTGCTTAGCCGAAACAGACACATATCAACCTTGGCGAAGGTTGAGGATAAAACAAGTTATCAAATTTTGACTTTTGAAAAAAAAACAAAGGTATTGGTTGTTGGCATGGGGCCGGCAGGATTATTCAACGCATTGCTCTTGGCCGAAGCGGGTGCCCAGGTTTGTTTAATTGAGCGTGGTCGCCCCGTTTTAGAGCGTTTGCAAGATGTTAAATCGTTCTGGGCTGGAAGGAGTCCATTAAAGGCAGAGAGTAATATCCAGTTTGGTGAAGGAGGAGCAGGAACTTTCTCAGATGGAAAATTAACCAGCCGTTTAAATCACCCTGGTATGAATTATATCTTGCAGCGTTTGGTTGAATTTGGTGCTCCCGAAGAGATTCTTTGGCAGGCGAAGCCACATATAGGTTCTGATCGGTTGCGCTCTGTTTTGATCCATTTAAGAAAATATCTTCTGTCCATGGGGGTTGAAATCCGTTTTTGCAGTCGCCTTACAGATTTTCAAGTGACAAATGATCGCATCTCTGCAGGAATAATCAATGATCAAGATGTCATTCATTGTGACCAGTTGATTCTTGCTCCTGGACATAGCGCCCGTGATACTTATCAATTGCTTGCTGATAAAAAAGTTATGCTTGAACAAAAATCTTTCGCTATCGGCTTACGGGTTGAGCATCCTACTGAACTTATTAACCAGATTCAATATGGTCATTGTGGCCATCCCCAGTTATCCGCTGCAGATTACAGGCTTGCGTGGAACGACCCAGAAAGTGGTCGTGGAATCTACTCTTTTTGCATGTGCCCTGGTGGTTTGGTTGTTAATGCTTCATCAGAGCCTGGTGGAATTGTGGTTAATGGTATGAGCGATTTTAGCCGTTCTGCTGAGAATTCCAATAGTGCTCTGGTTGTTGCAGTTTCCCCTGACGATTTTGGCAGCGATGATGTCCTTGCTGGCATCCATTTTCAAAGAACATGGGAACAACAAGCTTTCCAGGCAGGTGAAGCAGGCTGGAGAGCACCCGCTCAGCCTCTTTTGGAATTTCTGAATAAATCGGGGGGAACTCTTAGATCATCCTGTCAACCTCAAGTTGTTCATGCTGATTTAAGTACATGTCTACCCACGTTTGTAACTGCTGCTTTGCGTAAGGCTTTGCCTTATTTTAATCAACGTATGCGAGGTTTTATCGGTCCTGAAGCAACTTTGATAGGGGTTGAAACACGAACTTCAGCACCTCTGAGAATAGTGAGAGACAAATATGGTGAATCCATCAGTCATAAAGGGTTATTTCCTGTAGGAGAGGGCGCTGGGTATGCTGGAGGTATCATGAGTGCAGCACTTGATGGTATGAAAACAGCGACTTCTATAATCAATATTTCTAACGGTTTTTGAAAAGAGGATATTTTGAACGAAATAGGCATAGAAAAAATTTATATAAATCAGATAAAAGAACGTGACCGGGTTGAATCAATTTTTTTGGTTCGGGATAAAATTACTGCGATGGCGAAAAATGGTAAACCATATATGACATTGAAGTTGATGGATCGTACCGGCGAGGTTGAAGGGCGAATCTGGGATCAGGTTGATCAGTTTTCTGCAATGTTTGAAAAGGACGATTTTATCCTGATCAATGGCAAAGCCAGTGTCTATATGGGGAAGATGCAACTTATTGTACAAGATTTAAAAAAGGTCAATGAAGAGTCAGTTGATCTGGGAGATTTCTTGCCGGTTTCTAAACGATCATCAGTTGAGATGCGTAATGAGCTTGATGGAATATTGAATTCACTAACAGATCCACATATTGAGTCTTTGCTCAGAGCCTTTTTCGATGATCCTGTTTTTTTCTCTCTTTATAGCCGGGCACCGGCCGCTAAAGCGATGCACCATGTATTTCTGGGAGGATTGCTGGAGCACTCCCTTGCTGTTGTTGCTCTGGCCAGTGATGTTGCCGCACGTTATCCACAAGTGAATCGTGATTTACTGATCTGTGGAGCCTTACTGCACGATGTCGGTAAAGTCAAAGAGCTCTCATATCAACGATCTTTTGATTACACAGATGAAGGGAAACTTCTTGGGCATATCGTTATTGGGGTCCAGATGGTAGAAGATCAGATCCGTGAGCTGCCAGAGTTTCCTTCTGAGTTGTCGATGCTGATTAAGCATCTGCTTCTTTCTCACCATGGCCAGTATGATTATGGTTCACCAAAAAGGCCAAAATTTCTTGAAGCAGTGATATTGAATTTTATTGATGATCTTGACTCAAAAATTAATGGTGTTCAGACTCATATCGACAAAGAACCTGACCGTGAAGAAAATTGGACCAATTACCATCGTCTTTATGATCGTTATTTTTATAAAGGTTCACAACGGCCAGCGCAAGTTGAGAACCAATCAGAGGTAACTGCTGATCTGAGTCAGATAGAACCTGGAAAAAAGCCTCCAAGAGAACAGCGAAAGAGTTTTGACAAACCTCTTGCAGCATCATTAGGAGATCAGTTGCGAGAGAAGAACCTGGATCTGTTTTCTACCATCTCTGGAAAAGGAGAAAACTCTTGATATTTGCAACGTTACCCACTGGTCCACTGGAAGTGAATTGTTATGTCATTGGTTGCGAAACGACCAGAAAGGCGGCCGTTATTGACCCAGGAGGTCATGCTGCTGATATCCTTCAACTATTGGCTAAGCAAAACTTACAGGCAGAAATGATTATCAATACCCATGGACATTTTGATCATATCGGCGGTAATAGTGAGTTGTTGAGGGCCACCGGAGCAGAGTTAATTATTCATCAGGACGACAGCCCTCTGCTTGAGAGGGCAGGAGAACATGCCGCAGCCTTTGGTTTGCGGGCAGAACCTTCTCCTGCACCGAATCGTCTCTTAAAAGGTGGTGAGAAACTTCAGTTGGGCGAACTTTCTTTGCAGGTTATCCATACACCAGGTCATTCACCAGGTGGAATTTGCCTTCATATTGATGATATTCTACTGGTTGGAGACACCTTATTTGCTGGTTCTATTGGTCGTACTGATCTGCCCGGTGGTAACCACCAATTATTAATTACCAGCATTAAAGAAAAACTACTACCATTACCTGAAAAGACCAAAGTTTACCCCGGTCATGGTCCGATGACAACGATTGGTGAAGAAAAGCTGCATAATCCGTTTTTAATTTGAGGAGTATTGTATGTTACAGGGGAAAAGCATTGTACTTGGAGTCAGTGGAGGCATTGCTGTCTACAAAGCTGTTGAACTGCTACGACTGTTGACCAAGGCGGGTGCAGATGTTCATGTCATTATGACAAAAAACGCTTGTGAATTCGTCATGCCTCTTACTTTTCAAACCCTCTCAGGGAACCCTGTACATACTGATCTGTTCAATCTTTCTCAGGAACAGGAGATTGACCATATCTCCCTCGCGGATCGTGCGGACCTTTTTGTTTTAGCCCCTGCTACTGCCAACATTGTTGGTAAGATTGCTCAGGGACTTGCTGATGATCTGTTAACGACGAGCATTATGGCCACCAAAGCTCCGGTGCTTGTTGCTCCAGCGATGAATAGCAATATGTATGAAAATCCAGTCTATCAATCCAATCAAAAGAAGCTTATCGAATACGGTTATCATGTCATTGAGCCGACGAATGGCGCGCTGGCTTGTGGTTGGGAAGGGCAAGGCAAGCTACCTGATCCGACAGAAATATTTGCTGCAGCTGAATCTGTCTTGACGCCGAAAGACCTTCTTGGTTGTCATGTTATGGTCACTGCGGGACCTACGCGAGAAGAGATTGACCCAGTTCGCTATATCTCGAATTATTCTTCGGGTAAAATGGGCTTCGCTATCGCTGCAGCAGCTCAACAAAGGGGTGCTCAAGTTACTTTGATTGCTGGACCAACCAACCTGACAGTGCCTTCTGGAGTTTGCTGCATTCCTGTCTGCAGTGCAGAGGATATGCGTTCAGAAGTATTTAACCATTTGGAGACGGTAGACGTTGTTGTTAAGGCAGCTGCGGTAGCAGATTATCGACCGGTAGACTGCTTTCCGGAAAAAATGAAAAAAACTGCAGATGAACTGACCCTGCATTTACAAAAAAATCCTGATATCCTTGCTGAGCTTGGGATGCAAAAGGAAGGTAGGATCTTGATTGGTTTTGCTGCAGAAACGGAAAAGCTGCTGACTCACGCTGAGGAAAAATTGAAGAAAAAAAATCTCGATCTGATTGTTGCCAACGATATCACCCTGGATGGAGCGGGATTTGACGTTGATACCAATGTCGTTCGCTTTCTTCATGCTGATGGACGGGTTGATGAACTTGAAAAGATGAGTAAAACACGGGTTGCACAGCAATTATTAAATCAAGTGACTATCTTGTGGAATGCTAGGAGGCTGTCCGAGAATAAGGGTCGAAGCGAAAACTCGGAAGTTTGAGGTTAGATTTTAGCACGTTTGAGAGCCTCTAGCTGTAGCTAAAGGCTAAAAAGGTGCTGAAATATGAGCCAAACAGCTGGGTTTGCAGGCGGACATTCATTCTCGGACAGTCCCCTAGACAACAGTAAACAAAGGAAGTATTTCATCAGGGTTGGTAATACCCAGTTTAAACCGGTTGCGTAATTCCTTGAGTATCAGGTCTGAGTCTTCTTGATGCAGTTTCCCTTCAAGCCAAAGATGGTTCATATTTTTTCTGATCAAGCCTGCCGCTGTGAAAGCTCTGTCCCCTGTAGGGTCTGCATTCCAGAAGGGGCTGTCAGCATCACCAAGAATACCGTTGATCGCTTCAAGTCCCATAACCATATATTCTTTATGTTCCTCTTCATCAAATTTCCATTTGGATCGCTTAGAAATTGAGTTAATGAGTTTATGCCAGTTTTGTAGCCGGGTCACCAGCATCATTGAATTGAATATTTTTTTATTTGTCCGAAACGAAAAAATAGTATCAGAGAGAATTTTATTCAGCATTCGGTCATGTTCTCGGTTATCTTGTTTTGCTAGAAGTTGGGCTGTTTTCCAGGTTTCGTCTCTGACGCCAATGTCAGCACGGATTTCCCAATAGGCATGATTGTGAAGTGTGGTGTTGAATGTCATCGTTAATTTGTAGGGGACAAAATAATTGTGGGCGATAGTATCTGCTGCCAGGTGAGCCAGATAACCATATGCACAAGCTTCCGCGGCGGCACTTTCTTGTTTACTTTGCTCGAGAAGCTTGCGACCAATACGCCAATTATGGCAATGTTCCAGGTGGTGGGTATGTTTCTTTCCTAAGGTGATATCTGCAGCAATACAACCATAAAGGAAATCCATAGGATGAGCTGCCAGTAGAGCCTGCAGTGCAACTGGCAGTGCTTCAGGTGCAGCCAGCAAACGGAGACCGAGTCCTAAATGGACTCCGGCGCCCCAGGCAAAAGCATCAACGGGAAACAATAGAAGTAACAATGTAAATATCAAAAGGCGGACCATTTCGCCTCCAAAGGCAATTTTTAATGTCTGATAAATTATATCACGAATGCTATGAAGTAATCACCCAAGGGCGAGCAATTCTTGAAGATTTACAGCAGTGGGGTTTTGAATCGGTTTTACGGGTGTCTGATAAAGAACCGGTTTCTAACAATCTTCAACCGCATCAGGATGCTCCCAATCCCAGTAGCCCCAAGTCTCTTGCGGAAATGGAAGCCGGGATGAGTGGTTGCTGTCTTTGTCATCTCTCGGAACAGCGGAAAAATATTGTTTTTGGTGGCGGCAATCCGCAGGCCAGACTTGTGCTGGTTGGCGAAGCCCCTGGACGTGAGGAGGATGAGCAAGGGATTCCGTTTGTCGGTGAAGCTGGAAAATTGTTGGATAAAATTCTCCTGGCGATGAATCTCTCCCGGGAAGAGGTCTATATCTGCAACGTTTTGAAATGTCGCCCACCAGGAAACCGTGACCCTCAAGCCAACGAAATTACCGCCTGCGAACCATTCTTAAAACAACAGCTGGCACTGATTCAGCCAGAACTGATTGTTACTCTTGGACGCTTTGCAGCTCAGGAACTATTGAAGACAACGGAACCGATTGGAAAGCTTCGTGGTCAATGGCATGAATACGAAGGTATCCCTTTGATGCCAACATTCCATCCCGCCTATTTATTAAGAAATCCTTCCGGTAAAAGAGCTGTTTGGGAGGATATGAAACAGGTGATGCAACGATTGGGTTGACGTTAAGTTAGGCAAAGATATTGAGATAGGTTCCTGGCGGGGGAGTATCTGCTGGTCCCATTTGATAGCGATTGAAAACTGAATTATTATTACCAATTGCCGACTTCTGTTGTGAAGGAGCAGTCTCTGACTCAAGTGTTTGATGTAGTGTCAGCTTTTCCTGTTGAAAAGTCTTTATCTCTGAGTTGTACAAGTCAACATATTCAGCATCAATAATCTCTGCAGATGCAGCATTCTTGCTGTAACTATCCTTGGCCTGTTGAACTCTTTGCTGTTTCACCGCGGAATTATTAGCGGATCGCTCAGCATGAGTTGCAGGTAATTTGGGTTGATCGAAAATATATGTATTATTGATACGCATTATTATCACTGTCTTATTGTTGTGCGACTGTTAAACGAAATTCATTATGTAACTATAGAAATAATGGCAGTTTTTTGCAAGAGGCAAGGCAACAGTTTTTAACGGTTTTTTTGTTGATAGCAACCTATATGGATTCCCGGTAAAGATTAACCGCTCCCTTTGCCGTAAATTCACACTTTGAATTAACAGTAAGCTACTGAACCGGTTGATTCGCCTCTGGCACAACTTTCACACGATGCCAGCCTTTTGATTTCATGCAGATGCGATAGAATCGCTCCCGATCATTCTGCTGTTGCAGAAACCGGTAATAGCTGTAGTTGTAAAAAAAATTATTGTAACTTCGGAAATAATATCGGGAATATCTGTCGCGATAGTATGGCCTGTAGAAAGGAAAGTCAAAGCTACGGTAATAACCATCGTAATAATTGATGTTTGCAACTTCTCTTTGTGCCAAATCGCGACATATTTTCTGATCTCTCAGGAGTGGCAATTCGCCCAGTTTATCTGGATGCTGCCATGTCCAATAACTGCTGCTGGAACAGCCACTGAGTAACAACATCAATAAAATCGAGGTCAAGCCCAATAAATACCTATTCCTATCTGGATTTATGTGTCTCATGCATTCATTATAACCCATTAGAAGCTATGGTTGAAATAGCTTCATTCATTTATCGCCCTTTGTTTCTTAACTCTAAGTTCGATATACGAGATTGATATGCGCATTCTTCATACTGCTGATTGGCATTTGGGCCGAATCTTCAATAAACAATATTTGACTAAAGATCAAAGTCATATGCTTGAACAACTTGAAACCTATCTCAAGCAAACACCACCCGATGTACTGGTCATCGCAGGAGATATTTATGACCGCAGTGTTCCACCAGAAGAGGCTATCAATCTGTTGGACAATTTTCTCAGCAAAGTTGTTTTGCAATTGAAGATTCCAACGATTCTGGTAGGTGGCAATCATGACGGCCAGGAACGGATGAGCTTTGGATCGAGAATGATGGAGAATGCCGGTCTGTATGTCGTGGGGAGTATTTCAGCGAAGCCGGTACAAATCTGTCTTCATGACCAACATGGTCCTGTATATTTTTACCCGATACCTTACGCAACCCCGATTGGTTGTCGGGATATTTTCCCGGATGTTGAGATCAAATCCCATCATGATGGCATGGAGAACCTTGTTGCTGCAGTGAAGTCGATTCACCTGGAGCAGCATCGGAGTGTATTAATCACACATGCTTTTGTCGCTGGTGGTGAAGAATCTGATTCTGAACGACTTCTCGGGGTCGGAGGAGCAACTGATGTTTCTCCCGGTTTGTTCAAAGATTTCGATTATGTAGCCCTCGGGCATCTGCATCGTCCACAATCTGCTGGTGCAGAGTATATTCGTTATTCCGGGTCGCTGCTAAAATATTCTTTTTCGGAAACAGAACATCAAAAAGGGATGACTCTCATAACTTTGGATGCTGATGGATTCGCTGATTACAGCCAGATCAGTTTTCCTCCATTGCGCGATGTCAGAAAAATAGAGGGTAACTTTTCTGAGTTGCTTGAGGCAGGCCAAATCAACCCGAATGATGATTATTTGCAAATCACCCTGCTCGATAAAGGGGCAATCCTTGATCCACTTCCTCGATTGCGGGAATTTTATCCCAATGCTTTAGAAGTGCGGCGCAAGATGTTTGCCGATTCCAATCAGTCCTCTTCTCATCCTCACCAGATGGATTTCAAGTCGAGGTCGGTGGATGATTTGTTTGCCGATTTCTTCTATCAGGTAACCGATGAGGATTTAAGTATTGAGCAAGCCCAGGCATTTGCAACTGTTGTTAACGACGACAAGACCCCCGTGGGAGGCAACTGATGCGACCATTGAAGTTATCTCTCGTTGCTTTTGGCCCTTATGCGGGTGCGCAGATCTTTGATTTCAGCGAACTCAGTGGCAATAACCTTTTTTTAATCACCGGGAATACTGGTTCTGGTAAAACGACCATGTTTGACGCTATGAGCGTCGCCCTGTTTGGTGAAAGTTCAGCCGGCCAAAGTGGCCGTCTGGCACGTGATCTACGTAGTGATTTTGCTAAAGGGGATATCCTCACTGAGGTGACCTTTGATTTCAGTCTGGGAAATGGCAAGATTTATCGAGCCTACTATGCTCCAGAACAGGAACGACGGAAAAAGAAAGGGGATGGACTGGTGAAAATCAGCGCTTCCGCTTCACTCCATGCCATCTCTACCTCGGGTGAGCCAGAATTGCTTGCCGAGGGTGTGCGCCTTACCAAAGAGCGAATCGAAGGGTTGCTGGGGCTTGATTCACACCAGTTCCGGCAGGTAGTGATGCTGGCCCAGGGACAGTTCCGTGGGTTGCTGGAAGCTGATTCACAGAGCCGGGAAAGGATCTTTGAAACCCTCTTTGGAACTCACTATTACGCTCAAATTGAGAAAAAACTCAAGGAAAGGGCTGCGGAAATTCAGAGTTTACACCGGGAGGCACAAGGGAAACTGCAAACTATTCTTGAGGGAACTGAATACAAGACCCTACAGGATCTTATGGGTAGTATTAATGTTCTGCACAATGAAGTGACGGAGTTGCGGCAACAAGAGCAACAGGCAGAAAAAGTCTACCTCAGTGCCCAAAATGATTTTGAAGCCAGGAAATCTGGCAATGAGAAACTGAGAGAACTTGATGAGAGTCAAGAGGCTCTGAAATTACTGCAGGATCAGGCCGCCAGTTACAGCCTCAAAAAAGACGCTTTGCAGCGGGCTGAATTGGCTGCAAATATCTCACCTTACTATAATGCTCGCAACACGCGGAAGATCGAAGTAACTCAGGCCGAGAAGAGGTTGGCTGAAAACAGGATGGCTTTGGATCGGGTCAAAATTGACCAAGCCTCTGCCGCGGAAGATCTCAAGAAAATTCATACCAAACAAGCTGAATTTGAGGAGAAAAAACGTCAGCGACAAGCTCTCGAAGGGAAACGGTCAAAACTTGAGGAATATTTGCAATGGAGCCACGAGCTAAAAGCAGCAGAAATCCAGCAGGAAAAGTCGCATAAAAAATATCACAAAGCAAAAATGGAACTGGACACCCTGAAGCAGGCATTGCGTGATGCGCGGAAACAGCTCCTTGCATTGCGCAAGAATGATCAAGATCTTGGTGCAATTGAGGCTGCGGGGAAAGAAGTCAGGGTTCTGATCGACACGCACAATGAAATTCGCACTATTGAGTCAGAAATCCAGAATAATGCCTCCGCAGTTAACCTCGCAGCACAGGCCGTAGAAACTCAGAAGGTTGAGATACAGAATTGTAAACAGCTGAAGAAAGAGTTGTTTGCTTTTTGGTTAGAAGGGCAGGCGGCTCGGATTGCTGAAACCTTGCAGTCTGGAGATCCCTGTCCGGTCTGCGGTTCGATTAATCATCCTGATCCCAAACGACATGGTGGCAAGAATGTAACGGACGAACAGTTGATTGACGTGGATGAACAGATTGCCCGTGCCGAAGAGTTGCTGGAGACAAAAAAGGCAGAATTAGCCGAGCTTCAAGATGGTCAGAATCAGCGTTTTACCCGTAAAGAAACCTTGGAAAAAATCCTGGGGAATGAGAAAAATATCTCCTTAGATCTGCTGATGCAACAGCGCGAAGATCTTAAACAAAACTATCAAACAGTTAACCGCAACAAGCAGGCTATTGACATATTGGAACAGCAGATTACCTCTCAGGAAAAGATTGAAGAGGGGAGACAGACTGTTTTGGAGAGTGAGCAGGGCGCCTGGCAAAGAGCAGAGAGTGATGTTACAAGACTGATTGCGGTTGTTGCGGGCCTGAAACAAGATGTAGAAGAACCGTATCGTCAGCCTGGTATTTTGATTGAAGAGATAAAAAAACTGGCCACGCAAATTGAAGATTTTGAAAGTGAAAAGAAGCAAGCTGAAGAAAAATATCAAATTGCGAGTGAAACCTTTACCGAGATCAACGAGAAGGTGAGAGGCGCGACTGAAGAGTTAAGTCGTTGCAAAATTGCTTTTGATAAGTCAAGCAACGACTATATCTCGAGACTTGCAACTTCACCTTTTGCTGATGAAGGATTATTTCTTGCGGCAATCCTTTCTGCTGATCAAGTTGCAGAACTTAAAAATACCATTGAGACATACTTTACTGCCTTGGCGATGGCCGATGATAGGCACAAGAAAGCAGTGAGTGGCGCAAAGGGGGTCAGTTTTACTCATCTGGATGAGTTACAAATAACACTGAACGCATTTAATAAAGAATTGAATCAACGCAAAGAAGGAAGGATTGCACTGCAAACAACTTTGCAGGCAAAAGAAAGAGAGTTGGACAGAGCCGAACAGGAGCAAAAAGCCATCGATAGATTGGACAGTAAATACCAATCTCTTGGCCGAATTGCCGATGTTGCTAATGGCAACAACAATAAAAGAACCTCATTCCACCGGTTCATTTTACAAAGCTTACTAGATGAGGTGCTGGAGATCGCATCATACCGGTTGAAAAAGATGACAAATCAGAAGTTTTACTTGTCTCGCGATGATGGCCTTCGTGATGCCAGGAAGCAATCAGGGCTTGAGTTAATTCTAACCGATACATTTACTGGTACCCAACGGTCTGTTAAATCTCTTTCTGGAGGGGAGGGGTTTCTTGCCGCGCTATCATTAGCACTTGGTCTCTCTGAAGTAGTGCAAGCTCATGCCGGGGGGATAAGACTTGATACCATCTTTATTGATGAAGGATTTGGTAGTTTGGATCCTGGATCATTGGATCAAGTTATTGATGTCCTAAATAGTCTGTCTGGTGAAGGGCGGCTGGTCGGTATTATTTCTCATGTTCCTGAACTTAAACAACAAATCTACGCTCAACTGCAGGTTGAGGAAGGATTAAGTGGCAGCACTGCGTGTTTCAGAGTTTGACATTAGCTCCATTTTTTTGATGAATTTATTTAAATATTTGTTTATTTTAAATAAGAAATACTATAGAATGCCGATTTTATTTTACGCATTTAGAAAATTGCGCATCAGTTGGAGGTTGAAATGGCATCGAAAGTTAAGTTTGGTATATCACAGAAATTACTGTTGACGTTACTTGTTGTTGCGTTGGTCCCATTGGTGTGTATCTGGTTTATCAGTTACCAGAGCAATACGAAATTAACAGAAGCAAAAGTTAATCAAGAGTTGGCAGCTATCAATATGAACCTGATTACCCATGTTGACGACTGGGTTGAGATGAATCAGTTGATGCTACTGCAAAATGCCTCTTTACAAGAGATGCAATCGATGCAATCACGTCTTCAGAATCCAGCTTTGAAGACAATTATCAAATATTATGATTGGGCTTACCTTGCATTTACTGTCGACCCCAAAGGGAACAATGTTGGCCGTAGTGATGATAATAAGACCAAGTATTATGGCGATCGTGATTATTTTAAACAGGTTATCGACGGAAAACAATTCGGAGAACAGATCTTGATTGGTAAGACTTCTGGAAAACCGGCAATGGTCATGTCAACGGGTATTTTTGATGCATCCGGAGCTTTGAAGGGTGTGCTGGCTCAAGCGATGACTTTGACAAAACTCTCTGCAAAAATTGTCAGCAATAAAATTGGCCAGACCGGTTTTACGTTCCTGGTTGATGAAAAAGGTGAAGTTATTGCCCACCCTGATTCTGAGACCACTCGTTCACGGGTTGATTTAAGTAATCATCCTGCACTAAAAGCTCTAGCTCAAGGTCAATCCACCACGATTTATGAAGATTTTAATGGGGATAGGATTGTTTCGGTGGCTCAAAAAACTGCACATGGATGGACCATGGTCAGTCAGCAGAATTATACTGAAGCTTATCAGGTTATCAAAGCTGAAAACCAGAAAGCACTTTACTTATTAATTGCAACTTTCATCATTGTCTGTGCTATTGCTGTTTTCATTTCTCGTTCCCTTACGGCACCTATTCGTGAGTTGACCGAAGTGGCTGACAAATACAGTCAAGGGCAACTCGATCTTAAGATCACCGGGTTGGATCGCAATGATGAGATTGGACAACTTAGCCAGGCCATTGAACGTCTAGGAACCAGTATTCGTATGGCGATGAGTCGTTTGCAAAAAAAGAAGTCTCTGTAACGGGTGGCGGGGCAGCGAATCAGCTGCCCCGTTTTTATTTCCACAGAAGTTTTCATTTCTAAAGTCTGAATACCTGATCCCACATCTTTCATATATATTTTTCCCATTTGAATTTCATCTGCTAAGATGGAAAAATTGTTTCGTGAATATCTGTAAGAGGTGAATGGTGTGTCTGCTGGTTCCCAAAAAAATATAATTTCAGCTTTAGCTGAAGGTGCATTAGTGTTGACCGTTAACAAGCGGTTGTTCAGGCATTTGCGCGACAGTTTTGATCAACAGATGTTGGCAGAGGGGAAAAGTGTCTGGTCAACACCAGCGATTATCAGTTATGAGGCCTGGCTGACTCACGGACTCTCTGGTCTTGGCGAAGGGTGGAGGCTATTGACTCTTCAACAGCAGCAGTGTCTTTGGGAGCAGGAAATTGCAAACACTTCCCGTGGTTCTACTCTGGAATTGTTGCAGTTATCAAAAACTGCTGAAAAAGCTCTTCAGGCCCATCATCTTCTCAGCCAGTATAATGTATCGCTCAAAGATCAACAGCTGACCGAGGATCAGAAGGTCTTTTATTCCTGGCAGCAAAAGTATCTGCGTCGATGTCAGCAACACCAGTGGCTAGACCATGGTCAATTGCCTGGACGAATTGTTTCAGCTTTAGAACAAGGAGAGATTGAAACTCCAAGCCAGGTCATTTTTCTTGGATTTGATCAGTTTTCGCCAACTCTTTTGCGTCTAATGGAAACCCTGCGTACTGCTGGAAAGTGCTGTCATGTGACGCCTGTGGAGTCAGGGGATCCTAACATCTGCTGCTATGCGGCGCAGGACAGTCGTAGTGAAATTGAATTGGCTGCACGCTGGGTAAGACGATTACTGGACAATGGTGCAGAATCAATTGGCGTTGTTGTTCCCGATTTACATTCACGTCGGCGTCAGATTGAACGAATTTTTCGTCAACAGATCGATCCTGTTGCATCAATGTTGTTAGCTGATGACACGTCCATTTTCAGTTTATCGTTAGGTGATGGGTTAGCAGATCAGGGTGTTATTCATTCCGCTCTTGAATGTTTGAGCGTTAACCGGGCTATATCACTGGATCAGATTTCTTTTTTTCTGCGTAGTCCTTATTTGGGGGGAGCTATGCAGGAAGCTGATGCCCGGTCCAAATTTGACAGAAAATTACGTTCTTTCCGGCAACAAAAATTTTCTCTTTCGGGGCTGATGTCTTTGCTCGAGGGAAATTCCGAGTTAGATAAGTTTTTTCAGTTTATCAGCCATATAATAATAGCTCAGCAAAGCAAGGATAAGGTGCTCCCTAGCGTCTGGGCTGTTCGTTTTGCTGAACAATTACACCTCCTCGGTTGGCCCGGTGACAGATCGCTGCTAAGTAGTGAGTATCAGGCAATCAACGCCTGGCAGGAGAAGGCCTTATCCGCTTTGATTTCTCTCGATCAACTTCTACCAGCGATCAGCCGTCAGCGCGCATTCAGCCTTCTTCGGCGAATGAGTCAAGATATCGAGTTTCAGTTAGAGGGGCCTAAAGGTCCAGTTCAGGTTGTCGGTCTGTTGGAGTCTTCAGGTTTGACCTTTGATCATCTCTGGGTCATGGGGATGGGAGAGAACACTCTGCCTGCCCGTCCACAGCCGAATCCATTTATCCCTGTAAAGTTACAGCAGGAACACGATATGCCACATTCCAGCTTTTCACGGGAGTTGCAATTCTCTGAGCAAGTCATTACGCGCCTTAAGGCTTCCAGCCCTGATATTGTTTTCAGTTATCCCTTGCGTGATGGCGATTGTGACCTGCGCCCAAGCCCACTTCTACCCAATGCCACTACTCAATCGCTACCGGGATTTGCCAGTTTTCAGGATCTATCTTCTTTGATGCAAGCGGCTCAAATCAGTCTGGAGAGTCTGGATGATTGGCGTGGTCCTGAATTAGATAAACCACTTATTAAAGGAGGCACCGGTTTACTTAAGGATCAGGCTCATTGTCCTTTTCGGGCTTTTATTCATCACCGTTTACATGCACAGGGATTTTCTGTGTCAGCTCCAGGAATCCCACCTATAACCCGTGGAGATCTGGTTCACCTGGCGCTGGAGAAAATATGGAAACAGTTGCATAACCTCACGAATTTATTGAAATTAGATGAACAACAAAGGATTGCACTTGTTCAACGACTTATTGCAGAAACCTTTAAAGACTACTTTAGCAATCGATCAATACCAGCGGGTCAATTGTTGAAATTAGAAGTAGAGCGGGTCGCCATTTTGGTCAACGAATGGCTTGAATCTGTTGAAATGAAACGTGAATTTTTTCAAGTTTTGGTCACTGAACAACAGTCTGTTGAGAAAATTGGTGCCCTGCAAATTCAATTGCAGGTCGACCGGATTGATCAACTTGAAAATGGTGAGCTTATTGTTATTGATTATAAAACTGGCACTGATCTGCATGCGGAAGACTTTCTCAGCGACCCTCTCATTGAACCGCAATTACCAATTTATGCTGTCGCAGACACTGATTCTGTCGTTGATGGAGTTGTGTTTGCGAAGTTACGTCGTGGAGAATGTCGTTTTATAGGTTTGGTTAGAGACAAAGGGATATTGGGCCGAGTGCGTGATCTCTCTTCCTATGGTCAGGCTGAGGGGTTAGGTCTTACGAATTGGGATGGATTGCTGCACTTCTGGCGTCAGCAACTTGATCAACTTGCAAATGACTTTGTTGCTGGTAAAGCTATGGTGAAACCTTACGATATGGTGAAAAGTTGCCAATATTGCGATCTGTTCGGTATTTGCCGGATTCAGGAATCCAGCACAGGACTGGGAGTCGTAAATGATTGCTGACGCTGAGCAACGTGATGCTGCAATTGATGTTCGCCGTTCCTTCATTGTCCAGGCACCGGCAGGCTCTGGAAAGACTGAATTATTAATTCAGAGAATCCTGGCTCTCCTTGGTGTTGTCGAGAAACCGCAACAGATTCTTGCGATTACTTTCACCAATAAGGCTGCTGCAGAAATGCGGCAACGTTTACTGCAAGCATTGGAGTTTGCCAGAGACAAACCTTGCCCGGTCAAACCTCACGAAGCAAAGACCTGGAATCTTGCTTTTAGCGCTTTGCAGCGGCATGGTGAGCAGCTGTTACGCAATCCGGCACAATTAAATATTCAGACAATTGATAGCTTCAATGTGACATTAGTTCGAAAAATGCCTTGGATTTCACGCTTTGGGACCTTACCTGACATCACCAAAGATGCCGATACTCTTTATCAGTTAGCCGCGGAAAATCTTTTGTCCCAGCTCGAAAATGGCGGCCCTGGACAGCAGCAAGTGGAAATATTGTTGCGCCACCTGGATAATAACGTTGCCCTTATGACTCAGTTGCTTATTGATATGTTGCGACAGCGAGATCAATGGTTGCGGCACATGTTGTCAAGTGATGAAAATACACGTCAAAGTTTGCAACAAGGGATTGAACATCTTTGCAGTGATTATTTACAAGCAGTAAAAAAGCATATTCCTGCTGATTTAATTACTGAGATGTTATTTTGTCTCAATTTTTCTGCGAGTCATCAGGAAAATCCTACGTCCAATGATTCAATGTTAGATAGCCTCCCGGGGGCCGAATTTAGGGATCTATCGTCTTGGTTGTGCATCGCTGATTTGTTACTGACCGCTACTGGAGATTTGAGAAAGACCGTGACGAAAAAGAACGGTTTTCCTGCTGGAAAAGAAAATCAGTTGGCAAAGAATAGAATGCTTTCTTTACTCCACGAATTAAACCCTGAATCTGTTTTTATCAAAAAATTGTCGGTGCTCAGAAAGCTGCCACTTGATGGATACACTGATGGACAATGGCACCTGTTAGAATCACTGATTAAATTGTTACCGGTATTGGTTGGAGAACTCTGGCTAGTATTCAGGGCCCATGGGCAGGCTGATTTTGCTGAGATTGCACTCAAAGCAAATCAAGCATTGGGAGAAGCAGATGATCCGAGTGATTTACTGCTAAAAATTGATCATGATCTCCACCATATTCTGGTTGATGAGTTTCAGGATACCTCAAGGCAGCAATATCAATTATTAAATACCCTGATCTCAGGATGGAATGGAGGAGATGGCCGAACCCTGTTTCTGGTTGGCGATCCAATGCAATCTATCTACCGGTTTCGTGAAGCAGAAGTTGGCCTTTTTTTACATTGTTTCAGGGGATTCTTTGGTGATGTGTCACTTCAATTGCAGCCATTGCAATTATGCTGTAATTTTCGCTCACAACAGGGGATAGTGTCTTGGGTCAATAAGACTTTTAAGTTCGTTTTCCCAGCTGCCATGGATGCAGCTACAGGATCGGTGCCATTGTCGAAAGCGGTTGCTGTCAATCCGTGTTTATCTGGTAATGCCTGCCAGGTTTTCCCGTTTGTCGGACCTAATGATCATGCTGAAGCTTTGAAGGTTCTGGAATTAGTGCAGCGAATTCAAATGGAAGATCCAGAACAGACAATAGCAATTCTGGTCAGGGGAAGAAGCCATTTACGGGAGATCCTTCCTCTTTTGCGCCAGAATGGTATTCGTTATCAAGCTCAGGACATTGATCAGTTGGGTGCCAGGCCAGCAGCTCTTGATGTTGTCCATTTGACACGGGCATTACTACATCGCGCTGATCGTCTTTCCTGGTTGGCTGTTTTACGGGCACCTTGGTGTGGTTTGACACTCGAAGACTTACATATCTTGGTTGGACATCACCCTCAGCTTAATATTCCAAATTTACTTGGCGATGAAAAACTGAAGAACAAATTATCTGCAGATGGTCAACTCCGCTTAACTCGCGTCTGGCCAGTACTCCAGGCAGCGCTTAAACGGCGTGGAAGCATACCGCTGCGGCAGTTGGTAGAAAGTTGTTGGTTGGCTATAGGTGGACCGGCAAGTGCGACATCGGCAGGCTGCTCTGATGCACAAATGGTTTTTGATTTGCTCGATGACAATGACAAAGGGGGAGATCTCAAAAGTTTTGAAAAACTTGACCGTGATCTGATGAAGCTCTTTGCTGAACCTGATAATCATTCCGATATCAAACTCCAGATAATGACTATCCATAAGGCTAAGGGATTGGAGTTTGACACGGTCATTATCCCCGGCCTCGGCAAGTCCACAGGGAGATCTGATAACCCTCTCTTGCGCTGGCAGGAACATCCTCATTACGGTTTACTCCTGGCGCCTGTTACTGCAAGAGGAAGTCAGGAACAAGATCCTATCTACCAATTGATCTCACATTTAGAAAGGGAAAAGCAGGACTTGGAGACTGGAAGATTGTTGTATGTTGCAACGACCCGAGCGATTAGTCGCCTGTATTTACTTGGGCATGCAGACGAAAACAGTCGCGGTGAGCTGAAACCACGAAGTGGTTCATTGCTGGAAAAGCTTTGGCCTCTTATGCAGGATACTTTTCAGACAGGCGAAATAAAAACGGAAACGCCAGGAGTAGAATTTAGGTCACCACAACTACATAGGTTAGCCTCGGACTGGTCGATTCCCACCTCTCAATCGGCTCGGCTACCAGCATCTAAAAAGACATCAATCGCATCTTCTCATACTGAAACAAATAAAATTTTCAGCGGTTGGGAAAATCCTGTTCACAGACATGTCGGAACTCTTGTTCATTCACTGCTTGAACAAATAACCAGAACCGGTGTGGATGTCTGGATAAAAAAAGATGAGGATCTCATAAAAAGTAGAATGGAGAGAACTTTAATCCAATATGGTGTCATCAGCTCAGATCTTGCTGAGGGTATTCAGAGAGCTTCTGAGGCTATCAATACAACTTTATCAAGTTCACGGGGGAGATGGATTTTGAATGATCACCCAGAACAGAGGTGTGAGCTTCCGTTAACCGGAATGGTGCAAGGTGAATTGGTACGTTCTGTCATTGATCGTACATTTGTGGCCGAGGGCTATCGGTGGGTTATTGATTATAAAACCAGTATTCCCAGGGAGGGTGAATTGCTTGAAGATTTTCTTCGCCGGGAAGCTGAACATTATCGTGATCAACTCAATACTTACGTTTATTTATTATCGCAACAATGGAACCATTTTCCAATTAAGGCGGCACTCTATTTCCCCGTATTGGATGGTTGGTATGAGTATTAATTCTTTATAGACAATGGTTTAGGCTCTACTAAGAGAAGGTAAGTTTGAATAATCATTTGCAATATCCCCAATGAGATAACTCTTTTGCGGGTTCACCTTGACCAGACTTTTAATGTTTTGTGGCGCGAGGTGCAGGCGGAACGTTGACTCTTCACGGTTAACTAAAGTCAGGTCAATATTCTTCTTCATTGACCCTATTCTCATTTCTGTTTCAATAACGTAACACCATTCCCGGTTACCATCTGTAAAAGAGACAAGCCGTCTGGTTTTAACCGGCAGCACTGCGTAAACCTCGACGTCGTTGTTATTCTGAATCGGGTGAACCCCAAAACTTATCATTAAATCTTCACCCTCTTTAAACGTAGAAAAATCAAAAATATTTAAAATGGATTGTTTTGACTCCATCACAACCTGGGCTTCTATTGCAGGAATTTTCAAAGCTGGAAAGGATACCCACTCACACCACCCAATATCAAGTAACAGTGAGTTCTTATTTTTCTTCATTCTAAATAGCTCCCCTGAAAGTGTATTATTGTTAATGTTTTGAATGATAACCGCTACTTTTTGAAAAGTAAATTATTCTAATATTAAAAATTGAATTACTATTCAACAATAAATAATCTGTGATTACAGGCTGATAGATATATTTATGATTTAAGGTGTGATTTCGAGGGAACTTAAAATTAAAAATATGAGCAGTCGCGCACAGTGATTAAAAAATATTAAAAATTTTCTTGGCTTATGCTACATAAGTTTCTATAATTATAGAAACTTTCCTCTATAAGTGTTGCAAGGTTTTGTGAAGAAAAAAGTCATGCTTTAAATTTCAAATATTTTGGGGGTCTTGTATGTCATCACCAGTTAAAATATGCGTGTATATTATCGCTGTTGTAACGATTCTTACTGTTGCGATGACGGTTTTTGTGAAGACACAAGTGACTCCAGAAAAAGTCAAGAAAACACTCCTTCCTCTGATTGAAAATTCCTTAGACCGAAATGTAGATTTTGGTGAAGTCAGAATTGGCTTATTTACCGGTATCTCTGTAGCTGATGTTACTGTGATGCAGAAAAACGAAGAGAAGGTTTTTTTTTCAATCAAGTCAGTTGAGTTACACTATCAACTCTGGCAACTTCTTTTAGGGAAAGTTGTTGTCGATCAGATTTTACTGGATCATCCTGAGATTAATTGTGTTCGTGGACCAGAGGGTCAGTTCAATTTTATTGACTTGTTACCAACGGCATCTTCTGTTCAATATGACAATGCTAAATCGACTGACAATAAAGCAGTTGTAATGTTGTCAGAATCATTTAATTTTTTGATTAAGGAAGTAAGTATTTCTGATGGTCAGGTTTTATTTGTAGACAAGTATAAAAACCAAAGAACTCCCTTCCGCTACACTTTCAGCAATATCAATGTTAAAGCCAGGCAGATAGCTTTTGATAAGTCCATCCCTATTGATCTTTCAGCGGTTGTCAATGGTTCAAATATTGATATTTCCGGCAATTATAATTTGTCCCGGAAATCAGGTGATTTGACGGTTCATTTGGCGTCATTGGATTTGCTTCAGCTTACTCCATACTACCGTGAGGTTCTTCCCGGAAAATTAGGATCAGCGCATTTGGGTTTAAATTTAGAGGTTGATCTCCAGCCACATATGATCTCATCAAAGGGGACAATTTCATTTGAAGATGTTGATTTGATATTGGATAAATTTCCAAATGCACCTTTGAAAAAAGCAAAAATTGGTACTGAATATGCTCTTAATTATAGAATCGACAAAAAACTTTTAAGTCTGTCGACATTGTTGCTGAACTTCAACGATATCAAGCTTGGGGCTGAAGGAGAAATAGATCTTTCCAGACCCGATCCATTTCTTGTCTTTACGCTACTTTTGAAGCAATTTGATCTTCGAGAGGTCATGCAGAGTTTACCGACTGAATTGTCCAGAGATTATCGGAAATACAGCTTTGCTGGTCTGGTTGACGGTCGAGTTGAACTCTCTGGAAAAATGAGTAGCGGTGTAGACTTGCTAAAGTCTGTAACTTTAAGTTTGTCAGAGGTCAGGGCAAGTGCTGAAAATCTGCGTGCAGGTATCAGTGGAGATATCTCTTACCAGGATCAGATTTTGCGATCAGAGAAGTTAGTTTTGCAATATGGTGATCAACAGGCAATGTTACAGTTCAAGGCAAAGAAATCATCAGATAATGTTTTTCGAGGTGATTTCTCTCTATCTGCAGATACATTGAATCTAAATAAAATGCTTCCGGAGCAAATAGACGAAATTCAAGTAGCTTCTGAAGACAATGGTGGGATATCTGCACCTCAGATTCAAAAAACTCTATCTGATGATATTGGCCCCTTCAATTTACCAATTGATATGGTTGGTACCGTGGTGATTAATCGTTTGATTTATAAAAAAATGAACATCGACCGGGTGACAGCAAACCTGAGTCTGAAAAATAACTATCTGGTGGTTGATAATTTGACCAGTCAGATTGGCGATGGGCAACTTAGAGGCGCTACCATTGTCAATTTTGGAGTCAAAGGACTTGCCTATCGAGGGGAGCTTGGCCTCAGTCAGTCGAATGTAATGCCTCTGGTTGCCAGTTTGTTTCCTCGGTTTAATCAGAGTGCTTCAGGTGCATTGCAATTCCAAAGTCGCTTTTCAGGTCATGGAACCATCCCTGTTAATTTATTGAGAGATTTACAGCTCAAAGGGTCATTCGGGCTTCAGAACGGTGAGATTAGAGGTTCTTCGTTGCTTGAAGCATTGGCCAGCTTTCTAGGCACTTCAGATCTTAAAGTCCTCAGCTTTCAATCCTTAAATGGCCAATATGAGTTGCAGGATGGTTTGGTGCAATTGAATGGGCAACTCGATAGTTCTAAGGTCAAATTAGCACCTAGTGGATCAATAGATATTGCTGGTCGTCTCAATTTTAAATTAGGTGCTAGTTTTGCATCTGAAATTCTCGACAAACTTGGAATTAACAAAAATTTAAAAGAAACTATTTCAGGGCGTGATGGGTGGGGTAATCTGCCATTGGAGATTCGTGGAACACTAGACAATCCACTGTTTAGTTATGATTCGAGTGCCCTGCAAAACCAAATTGTAGAAAAAACAAGCCAAAAACTGGTGGAGAAAAACACTCCAGATGACGTTGAAGGCAAAGAGTCAATCAGGAAAATGCTTGATAATACTTTGGATAAATTGTTTAGAAAATGAAAATTGAGTAGTCAGCGTGTCAGCCAACTGCGTTATAATCACGAGCCTTAAATTTCACTCCTAGTTCCTTGGCAACCTGTTCACAGGCTGCAATATTAATTCCTGGATAGGAGACTGCTGTGGCCGTTACCTCTGGAATATACTCACTGGCCTGCTGGATAAAATCTTTGACAGCTTGATAGCTCTGTTGCGCTCCAAAAGGTGAACGACAAAGTTTGTGGTAACTGTCTTTATCTGCAGCATTCAAGGAGATTGAAATTGCATCTATCAAACCTGTTAGCTCCGGAAGGATGTTCCGGCCATGAACAAGATTTGCCTGCCCGTCGCTATTAATCCTGACTTTGCAACCCTGATCTTTTAACCAACGAGACACTTCTTTAATAACATCGAGCCGCAGCAATGGTTCACCATAGCCACAGAAAACGATTTCATCATAATGGCTTGGATCGTCAATCTCTTTCTTGATCTCAGCCACAGAAGGCTCTTGATTAAGCGATAATTCATGCCCTTTTACGATAAAATCCTTGTTTTTTGCACAAAAAATGCAGCTATTGGTACAACGATTTGTAATGTTCAGGTAGAGAGAGTTGCGGATTTGATAGGCGATTTTATTGTTTTGATCAATATGCCCAAAGCCAAAAAGATTGTGACAGTTTCTGCTGGTGATCCTGGCAATATCTTCAATAGAAAGCCCTTTGATTTCTGCCATCTTTTCTGCAGTGTAACGAACATAGGCCGGCTCGTTACGTTTGCCTCGAAACTTTTGTGGAGAGAGGTAGGGGCAGTCAGTTTCAACCAACATCCTGTCAGCAGGAATTGATTTAATGACCTCTCGGATTTCCTGATTTTTTGGATAGGTGATCGTCCCTGTAAATGAGAGATAAAAACCGAGTTCCAGACATTGTTCGGCCATAGTTAAATCTCCGCTGAAGCAGTGAAGCACCCCTCCTACTTCAGCAGCATTCTCTTCCCTAAGAATCTGTATGACTTCATCGTGGGCATCGCGATCATGGACAATGATCGGTTTGCCAACCTCTTTAGCTAACTGGATCTGTTTCCGAAAGGCGCTACGTTGAATGTCTCGCGGTGAACGATCACGAAAGAAATCAAGGCCGATCTCACCTAACGCCACGACCTTCGGATGGGCGAGCATTGATCGTAGTCGAGTTAGGCTTTCAGCATCTATTTCTGTTGCATCATGTGGGTGAACACCAACGGCCGCAAAGATATGCTCATACTTGTCAGCGATCGAGACACTACATGCAGAACTTTCCATATCACAACCAATGGTGAGGATATGGCTGATGCCATTAGCAGTGGCACGGTTAATAGTTTCATCCAGATCATCAGAAAATTGTCGTCCATCAAGATGAGCATGGCTGTCTACCAGCAGCGAGTGTTGATTGTTTAACAATTTTAGTGCTCCCCAAAAAACAGGGCGCATAGTGCGCCCTGAAAAAAAATCTATTTTGCAATGTGTCTATTCTATCTCTATCCGAGGAAAAAGGGGTGCCGCTTTTTCAATTTGGCGTCCTGGTTTCAGACCACCCCATTGATCCTGTCCATCCAACAACAAGTTGTTCTTGTCGCAACCAAGTATTTGTAGGATTTTCTCACCGGTATCAGGCATGAAAGGGGCCACAAGCAGCGCTATGATACGGATAGATTCTAGAAGATTGTATATAACTGTTGCCAGTCGTTGACGTTGTTCCGGGTCTTTTGCAAGGGTCCATGGTGCTGTTTCGTCGATATATTTATTGCCCGCTGAAATTAATTCCCAGATAGTTATGAGGGTTTTATTGAATGCCAGATCATTGATCTGGGTGTCAATCTTTTCAATATTATGGCTGAAAAGATCCTTGAGGGCTTGGTCTGTCTCATTTCCTTTGTCCGGAGCAGGGAGTTCTCCATCGAAATATTTGCTGAGCATGGCCGTTGAACGACTGACGAGGTTGCCAAGATCATTAGCAAGGTCAGAATTGATGCGATTCACCAAAGCATTGTGAGAAAAATCACCATCAAGGCCAAAAGGGACTTCGCGAAGCAAAAAGTAGCGGATCGCATCGACGCTATATTTATCGATCAACATATTGGGCTCAACAACATTTCGCAAACTCTTACTCATTTTTTGACCTTCGACAGTCCACCAACCATGTGCAAAAACTTTTTTGGGAACCGGTAGTCCGGCAGCCATCAGAAATGTAGGCCAATAAACAGCATGGAAACGTAGAATATCTTTACCAATAACGTGGATTGCTGGCCAGTAATTTGCAAATTTTCCATCCTTATCTTCAGGATAGCCAAGGGCAGAAATATAGTTGGTTAAAGCATCAAACCAGACGTAAATAACATGTTTTTCATTCCCTGGCGCTGGAATCCCCCAGGAAAAGGATGTCCGTGAGATAGAGAGATCACGTAACCCTTCACGGATAAAACTGAGAATTTCGTTACGACGAGATTTCGGTTGAATAAAATCGGGATTATCTTCTATGTGCTTGAGAAGTTGATCCTGATATTTGCTCATACGAAAAAAATAGGATTCTTCTTTTAGCTTCGTTGTTTGCCGTCCACAGTCTGGACAGTTGCCATCAAGTAATTGTGTTTCAGTCCAAAAGGTCTCACAGGGAGTGCAGTACCAATCTTCATATTCACCCAGATAGATATCCCCCTTGGCCTCAATTGTTTTGAACTGCTCCTGGACCGTATGTTTGTGCCGTTCCTGGGTTGTGCGAATAAAATCGGTATGAGAAATATTCAGCTTTGACCAAAGGGCCTGGAAACGTTTTACGACTCGATCTGCAAGCTCGAGGGGAGTCTCGCCATTTGCCTTTGCTGCAGTTTCAACTTTTTGACCATGTTCGTCAGTACCAGTCAAAAAGGCCACATCATAGCCACGCGCACGTTTGTAGCGAGAAATGACATCACAAGCCAGAGTCGTGTAGGCATGACCGATGTGGGGGACATCATTAACGTAATAAATAGGCGTGGTTACATAAAAAGTCTTACTCATATAAAGCTCCCATTAACGGATTACATTGTGATTTAAATAATAATTTTTGAAATATTCTTTTGAGTCTATGAAGTTTTATTTTCTGCAGGCTTTGCTTGGCGGTTTGTACGCCGTCTTGGTCTTCTGCGCCTGCGTTTGCTTTTTTCTTGTCCCGATTCTTCTTTGTTTCCTGGAGTTTCTTGCTTTGGCGGAGCTTTGCCTGAGTTATTTTGCTTGTCCTGGCGTTGATTTGTCTTTACCGGTTTCCGTTTAGTCTTGTCTGTTCTTTCTGATGGCTGCTTATTGCCTTTATTGGTTTGATTTGTCGTTGTCTCTTCAGTTTTACTCTCAGCACTTTTTATTTCATTATTAAGATCATCGATACGCATCTGGAAGCGTTCCCCATTTCTGCTGAGAGTCACTTTCTGCGCTAGAATATCTCTGGAAATTACTTCGGCGGATCCCGACTCTAACAACAGTTTTTTGCCACACTTTGGCAGCGTTTTTTTCATTTCATTGTAGGTTTCATACTCATAGGCAAGGCAGCAGAGCAAACGGCCACACTGACCGGAAATTTTGGTCGGGTTTAATGCCAAACCTTGTGCTTTTGCCATTTTTACCGAAACAGGAATAAATTCACGTAAATGATTACTGCAGCAGAGTTCTCTACCACAAATTCCAAGACCACCTACCTGTTTGGCTTCATCCCGGACACCAATTTGACGCATTTCAATTCTGGTGCGAAAATGTTGTGCCAAGTCCCGAACCAATTCGCGAAAATCGACTCGTCCATCAGCGGTAAAATAAAATATTATCTTTGAACCGTCGAACAAATATTCTGCTCGTACCAGTTTCATTTCCATATTTCGTTGTTTGATCCTTTGCTGGCAGAATTTTAGTGCTTCTTGCTCACGGAGAGCGTTACTTTGAGCCATCTGCAAATCATTTTCTGTTGCAATACGTAAAATAGATTTTAACTTTGGTGGGGCTTCTTCTGGTGTAATCGTGCGCGGATTTCTGATGACAGTTCCTAGCGCTCGGCCACGTTCAGTTTCAACAATAACCTTGTCGCCAGGTGTCAAGTCGAAGTCCTGCGAATCAAAATCAAAGATTTTTCCAGCAGTGTGAAAAGAGATGCTTACAATTTTAAGACTTTCCATACAGGCGTAATTCCTTATAAAATCAAGCAGCGGCTACCCGCATCAACATAATTTCCAGGGCTAAACGAGAGTTGACATTTCGCTGTAGATGAAAACGGGTAGATTCCAGTGCTTTTAGTTTTGAAATTAAACTGGCTGTTGTGAAAAGTTGACTTTCTCTGTGTAAAATTTCCAACAGATCCAGATTGACAAGTTCTTCCTCTGTACGGCCATGCTTAAGTAAGAGGATATCCCTGTAAAATGCCTCAAAAATATCTAAAACATCAGGGAGTGTTTCTTTTTCAACTTCAAGCTCATCTGCAAAAGCGAAAGTTGGAATAATACTGCCTGCGGACAATGCTGACAAGGATTGAATCAATTTACGACGTTTTTCTAGAAATAACTCCTGATTTTTCCCTAATGCTTTTTTGAAGCTCCCTTCTGAAAGAGCTGCCAGAATTTTTGCATCGGTACTATTTAAGTTGAGTTGCTCCTTCAGAACTTTTGCTATTTGTTGTTTTGGTAATCGCCCAAAAGGAAGCCTTTGGCAACGTGAGCGAATAGTCGTCAGCAATTTTTCAGGATGATTCGTCAGTAGAATTATTATGGTTCCAGGCTGAGGTTCTTCAAGGGTTTTCAGTAGGGAGTTAGCCGCTCCTGTGGTGAAAAAATCAGCACCATCCACCAAACATACTTTGTGATGCCCTTCAAGTGGACGCAATGAGAGTTGCTGCTGGAGGTCACGAATCTGATCAATTTTCAGAGCAGCGCCATCTGCATCTAAGGTGTGGATATCTGGATGGTTGTTATGGTTAACTTTGAGACAGGAAGGGCACTCGCCACAACCCGTCGAATGATCACAAAGCAGATTACGTGCAAAAGCGAGTGCTACATGTCTTTTGCCTACACCTTCAGGTCCTTCAAAAAGATAAGCATGAGCAATATGTTGGCTTTTAATTGCTCGTAGCAAAATATCTTTTTGTTTTTTGTGGCCAATTACATTTTCAAGGGTCATTTGGTCTGCTATTTAATCTTATAGTTGGGAGTGATTTGCAAACTGAAGATATCTGTGCTTAAAAGGATATTCTATTATAGAGAACCAGCTAGGAAGGAATCAAGGTTAAAGCATTAAATTTGGTGAATACCCCAATGCTAGTTATTGTGCTCCATATTCAACTTGGTTATACTCCGCCCAAATTGTGGTAAGGAGGTCCTGTGCAAAAATATCTGCAAGAATTACAAACAATTATAGGCTATACTTTTGTTGACCAGGATTTGTTGTGCCAAGCGTTAACGCATAAGTCTTTCAGTAATGAACAATCTGAGTTTGTTCTTCATAATGAGCGTCTGGAGTTCTTGGGCGATGCAGTGTTAGAGCTTGTTGTCAGTGATTGGGTGTTTTGTCATTATCCCGATATTCCCGAGGGGGGATTAACCCGAATTCGTGCTGAAGTCGTCAGTGAGAAGGGGTTGTCTGGCATTGCCAGGCTGTTGCAACTTGGTACGGGATTACGCTTGGGTAAAGGGGAGGAAAAAAGTGGTGGCAGTGAGAAATCAAGCTTGTTGTCAGATGCTTTGGAAGCCCTTCTGGGAGCCATTTACCGTGATGGTGGTTTTTCTGCAGCGAGTCAGGTGATTGACAGAATATTCAGCCCCGTGATTGAAGAATCTGCATTGTTGCGTTATGGAAGCGATTATAAAACGTGCTTACAGGAGCGACTGCAAGCGCAGTATGGAAATCTTCCAGAATATATTCTCGTACAAGTATCTGGCCCTGACCACGAACGCATTTTTTCAATGGAGGTTCGTTCATGTGGAAAGCTACTTGGTAAGGGGAGTGGCAGCAGTAAGAAAAATGCAGAGCAGAAAGCGGCAGCGGCTGCACTAGATCATCCGTTTTTAAGAGAGATAAATTAATAATATGACTGAAAAAGATTTTTTATCTGGTTACGTTGCGATTATTGGTCGCCCTAATGTTGGCAAATCGACTTTACTCAATCGTATTCTAGGTCAGAAAATAGCGATAACCTCAAACAAACCACAAACAACCCGTAATCGGATCCTTGGTATTCATAATTTCACGGGCGGGCAAGCTTTGTTTGTTGATACTCCGGGAATCCATAAAGCAAAAGGGAAGTTGAATCGATTCATGGTCGATCAGGCGGTTGGCGCATGTGCAGATGTTGATTTGATTTTATTTCTTGTTGAAGCAGATGATTCTCCAGGTGGTGGGGATGAATATATCCTCAAATTATTGGATAAAGCTTCAGCCCCCGTTTTTTTGATTATCAATAAAATTGACCTTGTTAAACCTCCAAAGTTACTAAGTCTAATTCAACAGTACACGGAAAGGTTTGAGTTTGCCCAAGTGATTCCTGTCTCGGCAAGGAGTGGTAATGGCGTTCCAGATATGTTGCAGGCAATAGAGCCATATCTGCCACAAGGTCCACAATATTATCCTGACGATATGTTAACTGATCAGCCGGAACGCTTCATTGTTGCCGAACTGGTGCGTGAGAAAATTATGCGTCGCACCAGTGAAGAAATCCCCTATGGTGTTGGTGTGCAAGTTGATTCCTTTGAAGAAAAGCCGGAGAAAAATCTGGTTGTTATTCAAGCCACAATTCATGTTGAGCGTGACAGTCATAAGAAGATAATTGTTGGTAAGGGTGGGCATATGATCAGAACAGTAGGTCAGGAAGCACGAAAAGATATGGAACGATTACTTGGAACCAGAGTTTTTCTGGAACTATTTGTTCGAGTTGACAAGGACTGGAGCCAGAATGAACGTATGTTGCGTGAGCTTGGTTATAGTAAAAAATAAACAAAGGAAGAACTGTCTATAATGATAAAGACTGTTGCCATAGTTGGCAGACCAAATGTTGGAAAATCAACGTTATTCAATAGGTTGCTAAGAAAACGTAAAGCGATAGTTGAAGATTTTCCAGGGGTCACCCGTGACCGACACTATGCTGAAGTGAACCATTTCTTAACTCCTTTTCTGTTAATTGATACTGGTGGTTTTGAGCCGGTCAGTGAAGACCGGTTATTGATTCAAATGCGGGAACAATCGCAATTGGCAGTTGAAGAAGCTGACATCATCTTTTATCTGATGGATGTTAAGGATGGTTTAACCCCCGCTGATGTTGAAATTGCTAAGATGCTACGGCAGATTGACAAGCCGGTTTTTTATGTTGTTAATAAAGTCGATGGTGAAAAGCAAGAGTTTGAAACTGCGGACTTTTACGCATTGGGAATCGATAAGTTTTACACGATTTCAGCGGAGCATGGGCGGGGAATCAATGACCTTGTTGATGATTTAGTCAAGTTATTACCAGTCGTAACCGATAAATCTGAACCTGAGGATGAAGTCAGAATGGCTATAGTTGGTCGACCGAATGTTGGAAAATCATCTTTGGTTAACCGTTTGCTCGGGTATGAACGGGTTGTTGCTAACCCGGTTTCTGGAACAACTCGCGATAGCATTGATACCCCCTTTATCTATAATCAGAAGAGATATGTCCTGATTGATACCGCTGGTATCAGGCGCAAAGGGAGAATCAGTCAGACTGTAGAAAAATATAGTGCTGTAACCGCTCTCAAGGCAATGGACCGTGCTCATGTCGTGCTAATGGTTCTAGATGCTGCAGATGGAGTCACTGACCAGGACCTCGCTGTTGCCGGGTATGCTTATGAAAAAGGGCGAGCTCTGATTCTTGTTGTCAATAAGTGGGACTTACCAGAAAAAGATGATCAGACGATGGGGAACTTTATTTCAGAAGTTCAGCGCCGCTTTAAATACCTTCCCTTTGCACCTCTATTGTTTGTTTCTGCATTGACTGGACAGAGAGTCAGTAAAATTATGTCCAAGGTGGAAGAAGTAGCCCTTGAGTTTAATCGGCGCGTACCAACAGCTAAGCTGAATCAGGGGTTAGAAGAATTTGTCAGTAAACATCCACCAGCGATGGCTGGGGACCAGCGGATTAAGTTTTATTATGCTGCTCAGTCTGCTGTCAGGCCTCCTTCGTTTGTTTTGTTTACAAATCGCCCTGATAAGATTCATTTTTCATATCAACGCTATCTGGTGAATTGTTTTCGGGAAAAATTTAATTTTGATCAGGTTCCTTTACGTTTAGAGTTTAAAGGCAGAGGAAAGAAGATGTCCTGATGGCACTTGAAGGATATTTGGAAGATTTAGGGATAAGCGATATCCTGCAAATACTAAGTCTCAGTAAAAAATCTGGAACTTTAAAACTGAACTGTCAGAGTGGCGAAGGCTTGATTTATTTTCTGAAAGGGCAAGTTTTCAGGGCTTCGTCAAGCATTTTTCCTGAAACACTGGGACAACTTTTGCGGCACAATAACGTCGTGACACAGGATCAAATTAACAAAGCTCTCAAATATCAACAGTCCTCAAAGTTGCATCAACCCCTGGGACAAATTTTAATTGATAAGTTTCAGGTCTCATCCATAGAAATCGAGAAGGTTGTCGCTGCACATATAGAAAAAATCATCTTTAGTTTTTTTTCCTGTACTGAAGGTCGATTTTCTTTTCAACTGGGAGAGATGAAATCGTTTGGCAGTACTCAGCTGAATCCACTTGATTTTATGCTTGAAAAGGGTATCAGCTCGCAACGTCTTGCTGTAAAAGGGCAAAAAGTTATTGAACTGGGGCACGCAAATAAAATTGATAATGATTTGATTGAACGGGAACTCGTCGATCGAGAAAAACAACAAAATAAACAGGGATTAAATTTGTTAAGAGGAATGCTGGCCGAGCTTGAGCATTCTGATCTTGGTGGAGGTATTATTCTTCTCATCCTTCGCTATGCCAGCGAAATCATGAATCGTGCTATTATCTTTGATGTTAGAGGTGCTCAGCTTGTTGGTTTAGGTCAATTTGGTTTGAGTGAACTTAGCTCTACAGCCGATGAACTTGTGCGAAAAATGCATTTGCATGTTGATTCTGGCTCTTTATTTGCGCAAGTGTTGAAAGAGAAGACAGCTGTGCGTGATTCACTGAAGAATTCTCATGCAGAAAATATTTTGAGAGAATTTTTGAATGGTGTTCCTGATGAGGTTTTTCTTGGACCTTTAGTGAGTGATGGTAAGGTTATCGCTGTTTTGTACGGGGATAATGGCACGATTAACCAGCCGATAAGTTCAGCTCGAGGCTTTGAAGTTTTTCTTTCTCAGGCGGGACTAGCTATGGAACAAGCGCTCCGTGGTTCAAATTAAGTTTTATAAGCCATCTGCCGTTATCTTTGTTATAATCACCTCAGATGTTAAGTTAACAGGAGGTCAGGAATATGCAAAAAAAAATTCTTATTGTCGAAGATGAAGAAAGCTTACTCAAGCTTGAAAGTATTTTACTGACCACAAAAGGTTACCTTGTGCAGGGAGCAACGACGGGAATGGCAGCTCTTGAAGCTGTTGCCTCGGAAGCACCAGACTTAATTCTGTTAGATATAATGCTTCCGGAGTTAGATGGTTTTCAAGTTTGCGAGCAGATCAAAAAAAATCCTGAGACTCGACATATTCCTATCATCCTGTTGACAGCTAAGAAAACCCCTGAAGATATGAGTCGCGGTGAAGAGGTCGGCGCAGATCAGTATATAACTAAACCTTTCAAGTCAGCCATGGTTATGCAGACTATCGAAAAACTTTTGGATAAGAAGTAATAATCTCTCTTGAATTAAATGTGACTTAGTCCAGTGACCTTGGCTGTGGAGTGGCTAGAATAATGCATCCCCTTAAAGTTCTGGTGGTCGATGATTCACCGACAATGAGACAGTTCATCGTGTTTGCTTTGAAGCGACTCCCTGATCTTCAAGTCGATGAGGCAGATAATGGTGTTGCTGCTTTAAAACAATTATCTACTAAAAAATACGATCTCTTGTTGACTGATATTAATATGCCAATGATGGATGGCTTAAAGTTAGTTAGTTTGATCCGAAAAGATATCGCATATGAGCATCTTCCCATTATTGTTATTACAACTGAAGGTTCGGAAATGACTCGGGAAAGGGCAATTCATATTGGTGCCAGCGAGTTTGTCACCAAGCCCTTGCATATAACTTCCCTGATTAATATTGTTCGTCAACTTCTGGACCCGGAAACACGACGTTAGGAAGGTTTTCTTGGGCTTGACAGCCCTGGGTAAACATGTAATAAGACTCCATTATTTTATTTTTTATATTCAGGAGGCGCAGTTGGCAAAAGAAGAGGCAATAGAAGTAGAAGGTACTGTCGTAGAGCCGTTACCGAACGCTATGTTTCGTGTTAAGCTCGATAATGATCACGTTGTTCTAGCACATATCTCCGGGAAAATGCGTAAATATTATATCCGTATACTCCCTGGTGATCGAGTGACTGTTGAGTTATCACCTTATGATTTGACTCGTGGTCGAATCACTTATCGGGCAAAATAAATCGGCTTATTTTGATTTATTCCTGATTTATAAATATATAGAGGGGTTTCCCCCTTCATATTCTTTTCTATAACGATACCGGCCTTTGCCGGTTTTCGTGTATATACCTGTTTTCAATTGACATCGCTGCTGCTGCACGTTGTGGAGGAAATATGGATAATCATTATAATCCTAAAGATGTTGAATCTAAGTGGCAGAACATCTGGCAGGAAAATAAACCTTTTTGTGCTCCCTTGGATTCTGAAAAAGAAAAATATTATTTGCTGGAAATGTTTCCATATCCTTCCGGTCGTATTCACATGGGTCATGTTCGTAATTACGCAATCGGTGATGTTGTCGCACGGTTTAAGCGCATGCAGGGCTTCAACGTCCTTCACCCTATGGGATGGGATGCATTTGGAATGCCTGCAGAGAATGCAGCTATTGAACACGGTATCCACCCCGCTAAATGGACTTACGAAAATATTGATAGTATGCGCCAGCAATTGAAGCGAATTGGCCTTTCGTATGATTGGGAACGTGAGTTCGCAACCTGTGACGCCGATTACTATCGCTGGGAGCAATTAGTTTTTCTGAAAATGTTTGAAAAGGGTTTGGCGTATAAAAAAGGGTCTTCAGTCAACTGGTGTGAAGATTGCCAAACGGTTCTTGCCAATGAACAGGTTGAAGACGGATGCTGTTGGCGTTGTCATAATCAGGTTCAACCCAAAGAACTGGAACAATGGTTCTTTAAAATTACCAATTATGCTGATGAACTGCTGGAATGGACTAATAAACTCCCTGGTTGGCCAGAGCGTGTATTGTCGATGCAGAGAAACTGGATCGGCAAGAGTTACGGTTGTGAAATTGACTTTGAAGTTGCCGATAGCTCTGAAAAAATCAAGGTTTTCACTACTCGACCAGACACCTTGGCTGGCGCGACATTTATGAGCTTGGCGCCTGAGCACCCTTTGGTCAAATCGTTAGTGACTTCGGATCAGCAGCAAGCGGTTAACGACTTTATTGCTGCTGTTGAACGACAGGACAAAGCTGACAGGACCAGCGGTGACCTCGAAAAAATTGGGATCTTCACTGGATCATATTGCCTGAATCCTCTCAATGGTGAAAAAATTCCTGTTTTCCTCGCAAATTTTGTGTTGATGGGGTACGGAACCGGAGCTGTTATGGCTGTTCCTGCACACGATCAACGTGACTTTGAATTTGCTAAGAAATATCAATTGCCGATACGTACAGTCATTCAACCTCAGGGCGTTGAACTGGTTGCTGATCAGTTAACGGAAGCCTTTTCTGATCCTGGAGTGTTAATCAATTCTGGTCAGTTTGATGGTGTTGATAATGAGTCTGCAAAAGAACAGATTGCAGCTTTTCTTGATGCTCGTGGAGTAGGGCGCAAAACTGTTAATTACCGTTTGCGTGACTGGGGGGTTTCAAGGCAACGCTATTGGGGAACTCCGATCCCAATAATTTATTGTGATAGTTGCGGTGCAGTTCCGGTCCCGGAAGAAGATTTACCCGTTATCCTGCCGACTGATGTTGAATTGACAGGTGAGGGTGGTTCGCCTCTTGCCAGACATGAAGCTTTTTTACAGGTGACTTGTCCTAAATGTGGCAAACAGGCGAAACGCGAGTCAGATACCTTTGACACCTTTGTTGAAAGTTCCTGGTATTTCGCACGTTATACTTGCCCGCACTACACTGATGGACCCCTCGACAAAAAAGCGGCTAACTACTGGTTGCCAGTTGATCAGTATATCGGTGGCATCGAACATGCCGTCATGCACCTTCTTTATGCTCGTTTTTACACCAAAATATTACGCGATCTCGGGTTGCTTGATGTTGATGAACCATTTACTAACCTTTTGACACAGGGGATGGTTTGTAAAGAAACCCAACGTTGCCCTGAGCATGGATGGTTGTACCCTGAGCAGGTAGAAGACGGTAAATGCACCCTTTGTCAGCAGCTTGTTGAATTGGGTCGTACTGAAAAGATGAGTAAGTCTAAAAAGAATGTCATCGATCCTAACCAACTTATAGACCAATACGGTGCAGATACCGCTCGATTATTTTCACTCTTTGCCGCTCCACCCGAAAAAGATCTGGAATGGAATGAACAGGGAGTAGAAGGGTGCTACCGTTTCCTTAACCGTGTTTGGAGGGCTGTCGATGAAAATAGTGAATTGATAGCTGCAGCTCAGGTTCCTGCCACTGTTTCTGGTGAGGCGTCAGATCTACATCGTAAAACCCATCAAACGATCAAAAAAGTCAGCGACGATGTTGATGGCAGTTTCCATTTCAATACTGCCATTGCTGCGGTGATGGAACTGGTCAATGCAATTTATGCTTTCAAGTCAGCAAAAGAGAATCCCGGGGTCCTTCGTGAAGCTCTGGAAGCAGTTGTTTGTCTCCTGAATCCGTTTGTCCCTCATATCTGTGAAGAACTCTGGCAACAGCTAGGGCATCAGCAAAGCGTTGAAGCTTCAGGTTGGCCAACCTGGGATGAGTCGGCATTGGTGACTGATGAAATTACTCTGGTTGTGCAGGTCAATGGTAAGGTTCGTGGTAAGATTGATGTTGCAGCCACAGCAGAGAAGCAATCTATTGAAGCTGAAGCTTTAGCTGAGTCAAATGTGCAAAGATTTATAGCCGGAAAAGAGGTCCGTAAAATTATTGTTGTTCCAGGGCGTTTAATTAATATTGTGGTGGGATAATGAGATTTTTCAGTCTTTTTATAATTCTATTCTTTTGCCTGGTGGGTTGTGGATATCATTTTCCTGGACAGGGAGGTGCTCTTCCCGGCGGGGTTGAAAAAATCTATATCCCCTTATTTGTCAACAAGACAGCCGAGCCGCAACTTGAAAATAAATTGACCAGTCGGATCAGTGAGGTTTTTTCACGCAATAGTAAAATCTCCCAGGTTGAGAAAAAAGAATCTGCTGAAGCCATTTTAGAAGGGACTATTCGGGCTTATAAAAGTAGGGCTCTTTCTTATGATCCAAATGACGATATCGGTGAATATAGAGCAACGATGATTGTTGATGTCGTGTTGCGCAAACCAGACAGCGAAGAATTCCTCTGGAAGAGGGCGGTAACCTGGAGTGAGGAATATAGTTCTGCCGCCGATAAGAATAATCAATATAGTCTGGAAAAAGTAGCCATTGATGAAATTACACTACGTTTGGCTGAAGAGATCCTTTATCAGTTACTAGATGACTTTTAGCTGATGAATGCTGCTGAGTTGCATCGTAAACTGCAATCGAATCAGATTCCGGCAGTTATTTTCCTTTGTGGGCAAGAGCCATATCTGATCCAGCAGGCAGCACGTTCAATCCGGCAGGCGGTGTTACCTGCTGAAGACGACGTTTTTAATGATACCCAGTTCTATGGGAAAGAGACCACAGCGGGACAAGTTCTTGAAGTCGCAATGACTTTCCCCGTATTTGCTGATAAAAGGCTGGTGACAATTAAGGACGCGCACCAGTTCCCGGCCCCTGAATTAGAAAAATTACTCCCTTACCTACAAGACCCTGTTCCAGAAACCTGTCTGTTATTTATTGCCGGGAAGATTGATAGTCGCCGGAAATTTTTCCAACAACTAAAGAAAAATGATTCTCTGGTTGAATTCAAACCCCTTACGGACAGGGAACTTCCACAATATATACGTAATTTTCTTAACCAGCGTGATATGAAAATTTCTGCCGATGCCGTAGACCTTTTTTGTTCAATGGTTGGCGGTAACTTGCATGAAATTCATGCCGAGCTCGATAAACTTTTAATCTATAAAGGGACAGCCACTCTCATTGATGTTGTAGATGTACAGGCTGTTGTTTCCAGGGGACGAGCCGAAAATATTTTTGAGTTAGGCAATGCTGTTGGAAGAGGGGATATTGGAAAGGCGTTAACGTTGGTTATGCGTCTCGGCGCAGCAGGAGAAGCTCCGTTAAAAATTCTTTCACTTTTGGTCCTTCATTTTCGGAGGTTATGGAAGGTGCGTGAATTACAGGTCCAGAAACGGCCGGCAAATGAGATTGCCAAAGTTGCTGGGGTTCCGCCTTTTGTTGTTGATGGTCTGATTCAGCAGGGAAAGAACTTTTCACGTAAGGATTTCATCCGTGCCCATGAACTGTTTCTTGAAGCTGATCTGGCAATGAAATCAAGTGGAGCTAATGCGGGGGCCTTACTTGAAAATCTCATCTTGAATTTAGTGAAGAGAAGGGTTAAATAAAAAAGAGGCTATAAGATAGCCTCTTTTTTAAGATCTGAATATCGATATTTTTAATTAAGGGTATTGACGAGTTTGGTCAGTCGAGAAATCTTGCGACTGGCGGTTGCTTTATGGATAACACCTTTTGTAGATGTTTTGCTGATATAGGGAATAGCCTTGTCAAGGAAGGCCTGTGCTGCTTCTTTATCTCCAGCAATGACTGCTTCTCGAACTTGTTTGACAAGATTACGCATGGTTGAACGAATATGGGTGTTGCGTGCTTTTCTAACTTCACTTTGGCGGTTACGTTTTGCTGCTGATTTATGATTAGCCACGAATTGTTTCTCCTTAATTGTTAATTGATTACCTGATTACAAAGTGTCGCGATACTAATTGCTAATGTCTTGCCTGTCAAGTTAGAATTCAATAATAATACATAAAAAAACACGCATCTTCAGACTGTTATGTTCACTCGGTAAAGGATTAATTTTTTTAAATGATGGAAAAGAAGAAAATTGCTACTGCGACAATAGTCATGGGGACGGCGACCTCAATGAGTCGGGTCGCTGGACTGGTCAGAGATGTTGTTGTTGCGCGTTTATTTGGTGCAGGGATGATGACGGATGCTTTTTTTATGGCTTTCACGATTCCGAACCTGTTACGACGTTTTTTTGGTGAAGGATCCTTGACTGCTGCTTTTGTCCCGACATTTTCCGAAGTTTTTCACCAACGAGGTGAAAAAGAGGCGCAACAACTAGCTAATCGTTGCGTTAGTCTATTGCTACTGATCATGTTAGTTGTGGTTTCACTTGGGGTCCTTTTTTCTCCATGGATTGTTCAGGGGGTTGGGTATGGTTTTGGTCAGATTGCAGGAAAACTGCAGTTAACCGATCAGCTGAATCGTATCATGTTCCCCTATATTGGCTTGGTATCGATTCTGGCTTTATTGACAGGTATTTTGAATGTTCGTGGTCATTTCTTTGTTCCTGCTCTTTCTCCATTATTCTTGAATCTGGCAATGATTATCAGTGCTCTGACCCTGGGACACTTATTTGCTCAACCTATCTTCGCCCTGGCAATAGGGGTTCTGCTTGGCGGAATTGTGCAGCTATTATTACAAGTTCCGGTTTTATGTCGCTATAAAATTAAGCTGAGGTTTGATTTTAATTTCCGCAATGATCCCTATCTACGCAAAATCAGGAATCTGATGCTCCCAGGGATTGCTGGCGTTGCTATCTACCAGATAAATATCATTGTCACTCGTTTGCTCGCTTCTTTTTTGCCTGAGGGGAGTGTTTCCTATCTGTATTACGGTCAGAGGTTGTTTGAATTTCCACAAGGAATTTTTATTGTTTCTCTTGCTCAGGCCGTTTTGCCAATGATGAGCAAACAGGTTGCCGAAGATGACCATTCTGGACTACGGCAGTCGCTAACTTTTGCCATTACTCTCATTACCCTGTTTACTTTGCCGGCGATTGTAGGTCTTATTGTCTGTGCCAAGCCTATATATTCGTTATTCTTTTATGGTGGAGAATTTAACCTAACCGCTCTGGTAAATACTTCTCTGGCACTGGTCTGTTATGCACCCGGACTTATTTTTGTTGGCTATAGTCGTATTGCAGCACAAACTTTTTATGCTCTGAAGGATACCCGAACCCCCGTCGTCATCTCATTCTGGACCCTTCTGGTCAATCTTGTTTTGGGTTTACTGCTGATGCAATATTACGGTTTTCTGGGACTAGCTATTGCTTTGACTGTTTCTTCGTTATTTAATGCTTTTATGCTGCTGTTGTTATTACAACGTAAAGTTGGTTCTTTTCTGCAGACAAGTCTTTATAAACCTATTTTGAAAGTGATGCCCGCCTGTGTATTGATGGCCATAGCTGTTTCGCTGTTGCTGGGAACTGTTGACTGGTTACAGGTTGGTGCAACAGTGAACAAGTCTTTTGCTTTGTCTGGCGCTATTACGGTCGGTATTTTGATCTTCTTTGGTTGCTGCTATGTTCTCAAGGTGGATGAAATTCGACAGGGTTGGCAGCTATTACGCAGAAGGGGACGGATGTAATTTCAAGCGACACCGCAAATCATCATTTGTAATCAACAACAAATGAAAAATCCATGGGCGGCCTATCCAGTTCTTCCGTACCGCAGGGCGTAGATTATTAGAGGTAGCATCAGCAGACAGGAACAATAATAAGGCAACGTATGATGAATCTGGTACAGACTGGTCCCCACGATCGGACCCAACACGAATCCGGCGGCCGGACAGGCGGAAATCAGTCCACCGACGGCTCCTTGTTCTTTTGGACCGACTGATAAAGAGGCCCCCGATGTGAATCCGGGTGAAACTAACCCCAATCCAAGCCCTAATACCCCCATAAAAGCAATCAGAATTGAAATGCTACTGGCAAAGGGTAGCAATGCATAACCAAGAAATAATACCGGCAGTCCGAAGTTGATCAACCGTATTGGTGTCATTTTTACCCGCCCAGCCAAGTAAGCCTGAGAAAAGAACGACATACAAGCTGAAACCATCATCCCCATTCCAAGTGACTGAGCCGTGGTTCTGCCGTCAAGAGCGAAGCGATCCTGAATGAAGAATCCGATTGTCTGACTCATGATAGAGAAGGCAAAAAAAGTTATAAAACCAACCAGGATAAATGGGAAGTAGCGTTTATCGAAAAGTTTGAGTTTAAGTCTTTTTTTCGATCTGGAAACCACTTTCAGCGGTTCTTGCAGTACTATCGCAACTAAAATTGTACTGATCATGGTGATACCGGCTGCAATATACAGAGGGGCAAGCAAGCCAATAGTTGCAAATAGTCCACTCATAGCCGGGCCAAGGATTGCCCCCAATGTTCTGGCTGCTCCAAGTTTTCCCATGCCTGCTATTCGTTGCTCCGCGGTGGTGGTGTCGGCGATATAGGCTGCTGCTGCGCTGGGAGTCGCGGACATCAACGAAGCCATCAACACTCGCGAAGAAATTGCCAACAGGTAAAGATTCATCCCCGAAAGAAAGCCTTTAAGCCCGAAGAAAAAAACCGAGGCAAACATGATGCAACCGAAGGTGTATCCGATCAGCCCCAACATCAGCACGGGTTTACGGCCCCAGCGATCACATGTGCGCCCCCAGATCGGACTCGTCAAAGTGAAGGTCAATGCAGAACAGGTGATCATCAGGCCAATCTGCACCTCGCTAAGGTTCACTTCACGCCCCAGTGGCGCCAGTAGAGCAAAGGTCATCGATTGCCCTATGCCGGTGGCGAGGACACTGAAAAGAACCAGTTGAGTAGAAAGCCTGGATGTGAAAGTTGAGGATGAAGTTGTTGTCATCATAAGGACGAACAGTAGACTATCTCTTCCATCGACGCAATTCCAATAATGAGTCAGATTGGGTGAGACTCACGACGCTCTTGGAACCTTTTGACTTCATCAAATAGCCACTCTCTAAATTGCTTCAGAGCACTGCTGGATAAATTTTCTTCTGGATAGACGAGATAGTAGGCATCATTACTTTTGAATGGGAAATTATAGGATATGGCCAATTGTTTGTTCTCTAGCTCTTCTACGATCAAAAAGCGCGGGATGAGGGCCATTCCCAGGCCAGCACAAGCGGCGCTGATCAAAAGTGAAAAATACTCATATCGGGCACCTTGCATGGCATTAGTAGATGAAATTTCAGCACTTTCGCACCAGTGGCGCCAGGCATCGGGCCTGGAAGTCAGATGTAATAATGGAAAGTCCTGCATATCTTCAGCATTTAGTAGGCATCGAGAGGTGAGAAGCTCTGGTTTGCAGACGGCAACGACATCTTCAGTGAAAAGAAAGTCAGCAACTGTGCCGGGCCAGTTGGGTTGACCGAAATGGATAGCGGCATCGAATGGCGTTTCTTTAAACAAAAATATTGTTGAACGTGCTGACATATTAATTGTTACGTCAGGAGATTGTTGATAAAAACTATCAATACGTGGGATCAACCACTGCGAGCAAAATGTAGGTAGCACTGCCAATTCAAGAATTTCCCTTGTTCCGCCATGAGACATGATGTTGGTCATATCCTGTTCCATTTGTATCAGTGCGGTCCTGACCTGTTTGCTGTAAAGTCGTCCTGCCTTTGTTAAAGTTACTCTCTTTTTCACCCGATTGAACAATTTGAGACCAAGTTGGTTTTCCAAGGCAGCAACCTGCCTTGAAATAGCACTCTCAGTCAGAGTCAATTCAGCAGCCGCACTTGTAAAACTTTGATGTCTGGCTGCAGCTTCGAAAGCAATTAGCGCACTACGGCTGGGTAATGTCCGAATCATGGAGTCCTCCATTTGAGTATTGAACCTGACCAGCTTAAATAGTTCATTACCAAAAGTCATCAACTTATGTTTTTATATCGTTTTACACATTCTTTTCAAAGTAATACTCTGAAGTGGAGAAACAAAAAAAGTAAATTACACAAATCTACAGGAGTTACCAATGAGCAACCTTAATAGGAATTTATCCAATCATTCTGAAACTGAAAAAAAATCACATTTGGGTGTTGAGGCAAGTGATATCGAGTCAATGATGAATCGTTATCAATTCAGCGATGAAACGAGGGATATCATCAAACAGGAAGGGTTGCTGCCAGTTGGAGTACTAAGTCGGTTACAGAAAAATTATCCACAATATTCAGGGTTAATGGAAGAGAAGCCGTTTCTTTTTACTGTTGGAAGTCATTACGCTGGACTCAGCGGTTTCCGTAAGGTTTGTGAAATATTAAAGAGCAATGGAATAGAACTCACAAAAATAAAAGAGCGGGAGTTTTATATTGAGGTTTACCGTTTTATGGCAACCAGTCATTCTTTAAATATTATTAACTGGGACAATTATGAGACCGATTCGGTTTATCAACTGGTATTGCCTCAGCCTGGAATGATTGATCCTGTTGCGACTCAAGCCTATGTTGATGCTGAATCCAAAGCTGAACAGGATAAAATTGTTGCTGAATATTCGGAAAAAACGAATCCCCATGACGGCAATCAGCAACTGAATAAACCCTGGTTCGAGAATGATATGGGGGACATTGAATTTCTGGATGGCAGTCAGCACAAATATCCACAGTGCCAATTGATATTTGATACCACCACGCAAAATTGTTTTTCTTTTTGTACCTACTGTTTCCGTCATGCCCAGGTGCGTGGCGATGAAGATATGTTTTTGCAAAAAGACATTACTCAGCTGCATAATTATCTGAAAATACACAAGGAAGTCACTGATATCCTGATTACTGGTGGAGATGCTGGTTTTATGCCTGCGAACCGATTCTCTGAGTATATTACTCCGATCATTGAAGATCCTGAACTGTCTCATATCCGGACCATCAGGCTGGGATCGCGCGCTTTAACTTTTCAGCCCGAGCTTATTCTGACGAAGAAATTTGAAAAAATGCTCGAACTCTATGATCTTCTTTATGAAAACGGCATCCAAATGGCCTGGATGGCACATTTTTCGACGCCGCGAGAACTTCTCAACCCACGCACCATTGCTGCCATCCGGCGACTGAAAGCGCATGGGGTTATGGTGCGAAGCCAGAGCCCAATCATGAACCATATCAGTCTTTTTACCGATGCAAACGGCAAGGTTGATGTTGACAAATCAGCCCAGAACTGGATTGATCTGGCAAATATTTTAGCCATGTTGGGGCTTGGATTTCATTCTATGTATGCAGCAAGACCAACCGGAGAGCATCATTATTTTGCCGCGCCTATGGCCGACATTGAAAGAGTGTTCAGCAAAATTTACAATTCTCTTTCTTCGATCAACAGGCCATCGCGCCATATTTCAATGACCATTTCCGCAGGCAAGCTCGCAATCCTCGGGACCTCAATTATTCATGGTGAAAAGTGCTTCGCACTTCAGTTTACGGAAGCACGGAACATGGAATGGATGAATCGTGTCTTTCATGCCAAATACGATGAGCAGAAAAATAAAATTGATCTGCTGCTCCCCTTTGATACGGATAAGTATTTCTTTACAGATGAGCTCAAAGAGATTGAGGAAACTCTGACCAGGACTTTGCGTGAACGTTTGTTTTAAACCAAAGGAAGCAACAATGATTGATAAACGGATAGATTCACTCACCCAGGCGGTTGCGGATGTATTTGACGGTGCAACTGTCATGATTGGCGGATTTGGTGAGGCCGGAAGTCCAATTGAGCTAATCCATGCCCTGATTGATCAAGGTGCTAAAGATTTGACAGTTGTTAACAACAACACCGGTAGTGGTCATGTTGGTCTCGCAGCACTGATCGAAAATGGTCAGGTTGCGAAGATGATATGCTCTTATCCACGCACCGCTGGTTCAAAAGTTTTTCCGGATTTATACCGCAATGGCAAAATTGAATTGGAGCTGGTTCCCCAAGGAACTCTGGCTGAAAGAATTCGAGCGGGTGGGGCAGGGATCCCAGCATTCTATACGGCAACTTCCGTTGGTACTCCTCTAGCCGAAGGAAAAGAGCAGAGATGTTTCGATGGCCGTGATTATGTCATGGAGTACGGGTTGAAGGCCGATTTTGCATTGATTAAATGTTTGCGCTCTGATCGCTATGGTAACCTCGTCTATAATAAAACTGCGCGTAATTTTGCTCCTATTATGGCGATGGCTGCAAAGAAGACAATCGTACAAACTGAAATCCTGGTTGTCGCTGGGGAAATAGATCCGGAAATCGTCGTCACTCCCGGAATATTTGTTGATCGCATTGTCAATATTCCTAACCCTGCCCATGAATCAAAACTTGCCGCTGAAGGGAAGGTCTATCCATGAATGCTCACAACCAACAATCCTTTGGGTGGAATAGGGAGGAGATGGCAAAACGGGCGGCACAGGACATTCCCGATGGTTCCTATGTTAATCTGGGCATCGGGATTCCAGAGATGGTTGCTCAGTATGTTCCAGAAGGTCGCGAGGTGATTTATCACACTGAAAATGGTCTCCTTGGTATGGGGGCTGCTCCAATACCGGGGCAAGAAGACCCTGAGCTGATTAATGCCGGCAAAAAACCGATTACGACAATTGCGGGGGCTGCATTTTTTCACCATGCGGACAGTTTTGCCATGATTCGCGGCCAACACATTGATATTTGCGTCCTGGGTGCGATGCAAGTTTCCGAACGAGGCGATCTGGCAAATTGGTCTACAGGAGAGGTTGGAGCTATCCCTGCCGTAGGTGGAGCCATGGATCTCGTTGCCGGGGTGAAAACAATCTATGTCATTACCCAGCACTGCACCAAAGTGGGCGACTCAAAACTCGTCGAATCTTGCAGCTATCCACTGACGGGAAAAAATGTTGTCGATAGAATATACACTGATTTGGCGGTTCTGGATGTCACTCCGGATGGTTTTAAGATTGTCGAATTAGCTCCCGGAATCAGTTTTGACTATGTTCTGCAAAGAACTGCAGGGAAAATAATTGCGCAAGAACAAGGGAGGCTTTGAAGATGGATAGTGAAAACAAGTCAACTTCACAATATCTGTCCCCCAGCGCCACCCTTTATCAACGGGGCTGCCAGGTTATGCCTGGCGGCGTCAGCCGTAATACCGTCCTCCGTAGCCCGCATCCCCTCTATGCCGAAAAAGGGGAGGGGTGTTACGTCACCGATATTGAAGGGGTTAAGCGGATTGATTTTGCCAACAACATGGCTTCTTTGATCCATGGTCATGCGCAGCCCCAGATCGTTGCAGCCGTGACCGAACAACTGCATAAAGGGACAGCGTTTACTCTGGCAACTGAAGCCGAGATCCTCTATGCCGAACACATGTGTCAACGAAATAGTGGTTTTCAGAAAATCCGTTTTGTAAATTCAGGCACTGAAGCGGTTATGAGTTGCCTTAAGGCCGCACGTGCCTATACGGCCCGCCCTAAAATTGCTAAAGTTGAAGGGGCTTATCACGGCCTTTATGATTATGCGGAGGTCAGTCAAACAGCCACCCCAAAAAACTGGGGAAGTGAAGCAAATCCGTCGAGCGTTCCGGTGGCTCAGGGAACCCCGGAATCTGCTTTGAATGATGTGGTTATTATTCCTTTCAATGATCCTGTCAAGGCGACACAGATTCTCAATAAGCATGCTGCTGAACTGGCGTGTGTCCTGATTGACCTACTGCCCCATCGGGTCGGTCTGGTTCCCGCAACCGCAGACTTTGTCAGGGCTATCTATGATTGGACTCGAAGAAATAATGTACTGCTGGTCTGCGATGAGGTAATTACCTTTCGCTCTAATTATGGTGGTGCACAAGAATGGTACGATGTCAGTCCTGATCTCACGGCTATGGGAAAGATGATTGGTGGCGGCTTTCCTGTTGGCGCCATAGCTGGTCGTCATGAAATCATGGAAGTTATGAATCCGTTGAACGTACCCCTTATTTTCCCCCTTTCCGGGACATTCTCTGCCAATCCAATTACCATGACAGCTGGGCGCGTTGCCATGGAGTTGTTTGATCGGGAAGCAGTTGTCAGTATTAACCACTTGGCAGATCAGGCCCGTAAGATGATTTCAGAAGCAATTAATATTGCTGACGTTCCTGCTTGTGTCACTGGTGGCGGTTCGATATTTCGGGTCCATATGAAGGAAAAGGCTCCCAATAATTACCGTGAAGCGTTTATGAATGAACAGGAACATAGGCTTCTCAAAGTGATGCTTGATCATCTCTTTGACAATGGCTTGATGATGATTAACACCTGTTCAGGAGCCCTTTCCACGGCGATGACACAAAAAGAGATTGATATTCTTGCTGAGTCGATGCTTGGTGGATTCAGGAAAATCAAAGAACTATTGTAAGTTAGCAGAAAAGCCTGTTTGGGAGTCGTGATTTATGAGAGATGTTTTTATTTGTGACGCAATCCGTACACCAATTGGTCGCTATGGCGGTTGTTTATCATCCGTTCGCCCCGATGATTTGGCTGTCGTCCCCCTTAAAGCCATCATGGAGCGCAATCCTGGTGTCGACTGGGAAGCTGTTGATGATGTGATTCTTGGTTGTGCCAATCAGGCCGGGGAGGATAATCGCAACATAGCCCGTATGGCTGCACTACTGGCCGAATTACCCATAAGCGTTTCTGCAAGTACCATCAACCGATTGTGTGGCTCTGGTTTGAATGCAGTCGGTAGTGCTGCCCAGGCAATAAAAGCTGGAGATGCCGAGTTGATTATCGCTGGCGGTGTTGAGAGCATGTCCAGGGCTCCTTTTGTTATGGGTAAAGCTACATCTGCATTTTCTCGCAGTGCTGATGTTTACGATACAACCATTGGCTGGCGTTTTATCAACTCTCGGTTCAAAGCCCTTTACGGCACCGACTCAATGCCCGAAACTGCTGAGAATTTGGCACATGAGTTTAATATCAGCCGTGAAGATCAGGATCGATTTTCCCATTGGAGCCAAAGCAAAACAGCTGCGGCTCAAACTGACGGACGTTTGGCTCAGGAGATTGTTTCTGTCAGCATCCCGCAGCGCAAAGGTGACGCTGTCCTTGTTGAAAAAGATGAACATCCGCGTCTGACTTCATTGGAAAAACTGAGTCAATTGAAGATTTTGTTTCCTGATGGCACCATTACTGCCGGCAATGCGTCAGGTGTTAATGATGGTGCTGCAGCATTGCTGATTGCTTCAGAGCAAGCAGTTAAACGTTTCAACCTCAAGCCTAAAGCCAGAGTGTGCGGTATGTCTGCTGCTGGAGTGCCACCTCGTATTATGGGACTAGGCCCTGTGCCAGCGACGGAAAAACTGTTGCAGCGGCTAGGTTTGACTCTGGATGATTTTGATATCCTGGAACTTAATGAGGCATTTGCAGCGCAAGCTTTGGCTTGTACCCGGCAACTGGGGCTGGCAGATGATGATCCGCGGGTCAATCCTTTAGGTGGGGCCATTGCTTTAGGCCATCCGCTGGGAATGAGTGGCGCCCGTTTGGCGACAACGGCTGTTCACCAGCTTTTACAAGGCGGAGGCAAGCGCGCTTTGTGCACCATGTGCGTCGGTGTGGGACAGGGGATCTCGCTGGTTATTGAACGACCTTAGCCCTTATTCATCGGCTTTGATGAATTCATAGATCTGCTTTTCAGCATCCGTCAGGGGTTCACTACAATCATAGGTCTTATTGAGAAAATAGTGATAGAAATCGTGTCTTAAACTATCGCGGTTGCCAACAACAAACCATTTATTCCTGGTCCAGATAAACGGGGAAAGGTCTTCTTTTCCCTGTTCAAACATGCCCACCAATGCCTCGGATTTATCAGCAATAATATCGACCGATTCTCCCCCTATTTTTTGAATTAATTCTTCTGCATTGGGATGTTCTATTTGGATCCTAAAATCATGCGGCATTGGCCCCATGCAGACATAACGGATTCCAACACCACGAGCAGCGGCTTTATCAATATATGAAGCAAGCTTTCTTCCGCACGGGGGAAAGAGCCTGATATAAAGTTCTGTCTCAGCGTTATCTATAATTTCAATGGCTTTTTGCATCACTTTATCATGCCCCTTCAGGGTCATGATGTATTCGTATTCTGTCACTGTGGTCACAGCTTCAAGCTCTTGTTCAAAACCCTTTAAGCTCGAATCAAATTCGCTCTTCAGCCTTTTTTTTAGCTCCTGAGGTGGTAAGGGAACATAACTTCCCTGCTCAATTTCAAAAACCAGCCCTTTACGACTTAGCGTATTCAGAACGTCATAGATTCTGGAGCGGGCAATTCCTGATAGTTTGCTCAGTTGTGATCCGTTCGATGGGTGCTGAGCCACCAGCGCCATATAGCAGGAAGTTTCATATTGCGAAAACCCGAATTCAGTCATTTTGTAAGATTCCAGCATGTCTCCTCCACCCGCTCTGCGCTCTAAGAGTTTGCCCGTTTAACATAGCATATTATTAGCAAATTCTTGACATATCAGCAATGAAACGTTATGTTGTTACCTAGATAGCAACAACCACAATAGGAGCTGCCATGTATAATCCAAATTCCAGTTTGCAGACTGCATATTCAACTGTTGCGGATGACAAAATTGTAAATTTTGAGGATACTTATGGTGCCCATCATTACGAACGTCTGAGTATGGTTGTCCGTCAGGCCAAAGGGTGCTGGTTGTATGATGCCAGTGGACGTAAATATCTTGACTGTCTGGCTGCCTATTCGGCAGCTAATCCCGGTCATCATCATCCAAAAATAGTTCATGCAATGACTGAAGCATTGCTAGGTAATTATGCATCAGTCATATCAAATGTTGTATATACTGACCCCCTTGGAGTTTTCCTTGAAAAAGCCGCAAACTTTGCTCCGCAATTGGCTCCTCGCTTCGGCAATAAGGGTAATAAAGTTCTACCTAAGAATGGTGGCGTGGAATCGGTTGAAACTGCTATTAAACTGATGCGGTATTACGGTTGGAAGAAAAAAGGAATTGAGGATGGTCACCAGGAGATTATTATTTTTGATAACAATTTCCACGGTCGTATGATTACTGTTGTTTCATTTTCGTCTACGCTGAAGTATCGCGAAGGTTTTGGTCCATTAACTCCCGGTTTTGTCTCTGCAAAATATGGTGATCTTGATGATGTTAAAAAACTGGTTAATAAAAACACCTGCGGAATTCTGGTAGAGCCGATGCAAGGGGAAGGGGGGATGAAGATTCCTCCGCAAGGTTTCCTGCAGGGCTTAAGAGAGATCACCGATCAGAATGATCTCCTTTTGGTGTTTGATGAAATACAGGTAGGGTTAGGGCGCACCGGAAAACGTTTCTGTTTTGAGCATGAGAATGTTGTTCCTGATGGCTTGATTCTTGGCAAAGCACTATCGGGTGGTTTGGTGCCATTGTCAATTTTTATGACTAACAGTGATCTGATGGATATGGCGTTTACTGTTGGGTCTGACGGCTCAACATTTGGTGGTTATCCGCTGGCCTGTGTTGCCGGTATTGCCGCCCTTAATGTGATTGAAGAGGAAAAACTGGTTGAAAGCTCAGCCAGACAGGGAAAAAAACTGAAAGCCGCAATCGAACAAATTGCCGAAAACTCTCCTCACGTCAAGGAAGTTCGAGGAAAAGGGCTGTTTATCGGTATCGAGGTTGTTAATGGTAATGCGATGGATTTTTGTCAGCAGCTTCTCGACCTTGGTTTGATTGTCAATGACAGTCATGGGCATACAATTCGTATTTCCCCACCGCTGAATATTAATGATGATGAAATTGATTTTTTGGTCGAAAGCTTGAAGCAGGTTTTACTCTAAACAATTGGAACTTCCAGTTAACGCCTTATAAAAAAGCTTTTCTCAGGTCGAAGCAGAAGTTATGCTGAGTTAATTGTCTTTATTAACAGCCCCGCAGCTATATATTTTTTTTAAACCAGAAGGGGTATTGATAGAAGCAGTTATATATGGCGATCCATTTTTGGGTAATTCAATTATTTTCACAAGATCCCGGGCCCCGATTGAGGCTAATGCTGATAGTAGCCATTCGGGGTAGGGATGATAGATTTCCAAGCTATGAAAACTGCATTTGAGATCAGCCATATTAGTCGCAGGATGGTTGCTGGTGTGCCATTCAATGGCGTAGGGTAATATCCCACCGGCTATGAGCCTACCATCTTCCGGGAGTCCAAAATTCCAGCTCAAATCCCCGCGAAGAATCAACTCTGAGTCCCCAAGTGGAAAGACTGCTTGTTGAATTATCTTATCAAGATGAACTGTATTAACAACCCAGGTTAACAATGTTGGCTGTGTTGCAAGTTGTTGTCGAACAAAAGGGTCATCCAACCCAAACCATCTTGGCCTTTTTGGCGCATCAATATCAGGATTAATCGCGATAACCTCTAGGAAAATACCGTCACCAATTTTCATCAAATGGTTATGCGTTCCCATTTTTTCATGAACTCCCCCGTAGGGCATATCAACTTCGAGGCAATCTTTTACGTATTCAATCCCCTGAGAGAGGGTTTCTGCTCCTATGACAAGATGGTCAATTTGCGTCTTCATTGTTATCAGCCATTTTAAAAGAGGAATCTGTAAAATAGTTCACATCTATTGTGTGACTTTTTTTGTCATATTGCTATTGTATTATTGATTTATTCTTTTAGAAGGAGGTTTTTTATGCGTGAACATGGATTGGCAAGTTATGCTGCTCACAGCGCTCAAAGCTGTGGACGTGAGCATGCTGAGCCGTTCAAAGACGAACGGTTGGCATTTGAACGGGATCGCGATCGAATTATTCATTGTGCCGCTTTTCGCCGGCTTGAATATAAAACTCAGGTCTTTGTGAATCATGAAGGGGATTATTATCGGACCCGTTTGACTCACTCTCTGGAGGTAGCACAGATAGCAAGGGGAATTGCCCGGAATTTACATCTGAATGAAGATCTGGTTGAAGCTTTGGCATTGTCACATGATCTTGGACACACCCCTTTCGGACATACAGGTGAGTATGTTCTCAAGCGGTTGATGAAAGATTTTGGCGGTTTTGAACACAATCAACAATCGTTAAGGATTGTCGAACTTCTTGAACAACGTTATCCCAGTTTTGATGGACTAAACTTAAGCTGGGAAGTCAGGGAAGGGATTATCAAACATTCTTCAGATTACGATAAGGCTGGAAGTAATGCTATTAAACACTATAAACCAGAGCAGCGCGCCACCTTAGAGGCTCAGATTATCGATCTGGCTGATGAAATTGCTTACAATAATCATGATATCGATGACGGCCTTAAGGCAGGTTATATCACTTTGAAAGATTTGACCGAGGTCGATCTATGGCAGCGCACCTTTGAAAAGGTTGGACATATGTTTCCAGGGCTGGATGACAAGCGGCAGATTTTACAAACTATCAGCTATTTGATTGGTGAACTGATTCATGATCTGGTCAACACGACAACTGAAAATTTAGGTAATAACAATATTTCAACTCTTGCTGATATTCGCCGTCAGGAAAACAATCTTGTGAGTTTAAGCCCTGAGATGAGTCGATTAAACCGGCAACTAAAAAAGTTCCTCTATAAAAGACTCTATCGCCATTCCAAGGTCGAGCGGATGCGGGTTAAAGCAGAACGCTTCATGACGTTACTGTTTGAAAACTATATGGAAAACCCAACCTTGCTGCCAGAGAGACATCAACAAAGGTTTGATAAATACGGGATTGAAAGGGTGATATGTGACTATATTGCCAGTATGACAGACCGTTATGCTCAGGATGAATACAAACGACTATATGAGCCGTTTGAGAGAGCGTGAAAGGCAGCAGAACAAGGCTGTAGGCTATTAGACTGAAGGTTTAAATCCTGACAACCTAAACCTAAGCCTGACATGCTGCTTTTCATCCTTGTTCTGCTGAACTCTTAGCCCATTTTTCCATGGCTGCCAGTTCACCATAAGTTAAGTGGGGTCTCAGGTACTGCGCTGCTGATTGGCGATATTTATCCAGTTCTGGAAATTTGTGACAAAGAGCCATCAATTTTTGCGAGGACAAATCATCATCAATAATCGGTTTCATGCTTTCGATAGACGTCAGTACTTTTTTAATCTTTCGCCCCAGTGTTGCGCCGACAATAACAATAGAGCCGGCTGCCAGGGCTGCAATGAGACTCCCGGGATAAGGTTCATTCATTATTTTGATCAGGACTATCCCCGTGACAAAAGTGGTTCCGACTGAAAACATTCCAATGGTAAGAAGATCTGTCACGATCAGGGATTGTCGAACCACTGTTGCCAGCAGAAGAGCAACAACTGTACTCAGGGCTACAGCAATAAGAATTGCGTAGCCCGATAGAAAATGATTGAAATACAGCGCAATAAAGATAAATGCATGCAATACATCTGAAATACATGAATATTTAATCTGAACTTTGCGCATATCCTTGAATCTTTGTAGCTCTGCTTTTAATTCCAGATTGGTCAGTGGCTCTTTCTCTAAATCAAAATGAAACATGTTTATTTGTTGGCTGTTGGAAGGCTGATCTTTTTCTCTTCAGATTCCCGGTAGAGGAGAAAGTTTTTGCCCAAAATCTGTGCGATACTGGCATCAGTTGCGGCCGCCAGTTCCGCAGCGACATCCTTACGATCCCCCAGGCATCCTTCCTGTAACTTCACTTTAATCAGTTCGTGAATCGTCAGCGCCTCATCTGTTGCCGCAATAATGGCTTCATTTATCTCCTCCTTGCCAATCATGACAACTGGTTTTAAATGATGCCCTAATCCACGCAAATATCGTGCTTGTTTTCCTGTTAATTTCATTATTTCTCCAATTTAAAAAAAATATCCAGCCAGCCAGTATAGCAACATGCCGACTAGCACTGTGCCGCCGAGGCTACGGGTTTTTAAAGCAAAAAGCAATGTCGGAATTGCAACGATGAGCTCCGGCTTTCCCAGCGAAAAACTTCGATTAGCAGCATCAGCAAACAAAGAGGGAGCCAGCAGAGAACTCAGAACTGCAACAGGGATCAGACTGAGCCAGTCAATCAACCACTGTGGTAGTTGTTTGTGCGCGAGATAAAGCAAGGGGAGGGTGCGTGGCAGGTATGTCACCAGACCCATTCCAGTAAACAAAAACAAATAATCAGAGAAACTCATTTGCTCCTCCGATATCGTTGCTGCATAAAATATCCGAGAGTTGCAGCGCAGATAGAAGCACCTACGATATATGAATCTCCGGGGACCAAAAGATACCAAACGACTGAAATCAATGCGGCAAGAAGACCCGTCAAGATGTAAATACGGCCATGCAATTGAAAAACCAGAAGGCAAATAAACATCCCGGTCAGCGCATAATCGATCCCAAAGGCTCCTTGAGGGACAAGTTGGCCCACCAATGTTCCGGTAATTGTAGAGATTATCCAAACGATATTAGCAATATGGTTAACCGACAACGCCCGCCAACGACACCATTTCCCCTCCCTGAATCGGGACATATTGACAGCAAAACTTTCATCAGTTACCCCATAGGAGAAAAGTGCCAGAAATTTTCGGTTGACACCAGTCAAATAAATGGCCAGAGCTGAGCTCATCAGGGTATGCCGCAGATTAACAACCAGAGTTGTAAAGATTATTGCAGAAACTGATGCCCCTGCTGTTAACATGGCAACACAGATAAATTGAGCACTTCCGGCAAAAACCAGAATAGACATTATTGCAACTGCCCACCAGGGGATCCCAGCCTGCTGGGCCAGAACTCCAAGCGCTAAACCGATGGGGATATAACCGAGACAGATTGGCCAGGCGGCTGAGGCTCCCTGGCGTAAGATTTCTAATCGACTTTGATTCATGAAATACCATAAAAAAGGGCGCCAGAAAGGCGCCCAATAACTTTTCTGAAAAATATAACTATAAAACTTGTCGGAGGAATAATTTAGCCCGTTCTTCCTTTGGCTCTATAAAGAAATGCTCCGGGGTTCCTTCCTCAACCAGTTTACCATAATCCATAAACAGAACACGGTCGGCAACCTCTCGTGCAAAACCCATTTCGTGGGTAACTACGACCATGGTCATCCCTTCACGAGCGAGTTGTTTCATAACCTCAAGAACCTCACCAACCATCTCCGGGTCCAGTGCACTGGTTGGTTCGTCGAACAGCATCACTTTAGGGTCCATTGCCAACGCGCGTGCAATAGCAACTCGTTGTTGCTGACCACCGGAGAGTTGACTTGGATAGTTGGCTTCTTTCTCTGAAATTCCAACTTTTTCAAGTAAAGCTCGACCTTTTTCTTCTGCCTCTGCCCGTTTCCGTTTACGCACCTTCATTTGTGCAAGAACAAGATTTTCCAAGACAGTTTTATGAGGGAACAGGTTGAACTGCTGAAACACCATTCCAACTTCACGGCGCACCTTATTCATATCGGTTTTTCGATCAGCGAGATCAACCCCATCCACGTGAACATGGCCGCCAGTTAAAGTTTCCAACCCATTTAAACAGCGCAGATAGGTAGATTTACCGGAACCAGAAGGGCCAATAACGACAACAACCTCACCAGGTTTAATATGTGTCGTAATGCCATCTACAGCGCGGACTGTTTGTCCACGACCAACGAATATTTTTTCTAAATCAACAGTTTTAATCACTGACTGCTAGCCTCCGTTCAACCCAGGCAACCACTTGCGATAGAGAGAATGTCAATATCAGATACAGAAACGCCACAACAAACCAGATTTCAAAGACCGCAAAAGTTGAGGTGATAACTTCACGACCACTTTTGGTCAGGTCAGTAATGGCTATAACTGATACCAGCGATGAGTCTTTGATCAGACTGATAAATTGACCGGCGAGTGGGGGGAGAGTGCGCTTGAAAGCCTGTGGCAAAATGATATAGATCATCGCCTGCGGAACATTCATCCCCAGAGAACGTGCGGCCTCCATTTGACCCTTGGGGATTGACTGGATACCTGCCCGAATAATCTCAGCAACATAAGCTCCAGCAAAAATAGCTAACGCTGCTATGCCCGATGCTAATCGGCCAATATCGAGAACCGTTCCAAGGAAGAAATAAAAGATAAATAGTTGAACCAGTAGAGGGGTTCCACGGATAAACTCAATATAGGTAATAGAGAGTTGGCGCAATGTCAGATTCTGCGAAACCCGGCACAACCCTGTAATGACTCCGATAATTAAACCAAAAACGCTGGCTATGGCAGATATCCATAGTGTCACCCAGAGTCCAGACATCAATGGCCCGGCTTTCCACTCTAAAATAGCTCCGACCGTATCATCTGCCATGAGGTAGTCACCAACGTTATGGTTAGCTGTTTCGGTATCCACGACAAATGTGCTGATTTTATCATTCGAATTCCGCACGCTAACAGTTGAGGTACTACCTTTTTGTTCAATCTTGATCACGTTCCCAGCAGTGGGCGTTTTTTTTACGTCTTTATCCTGGTAAAAAAAGTATTGAGGAATACGATTCCAGCGCCAGGTATAGTCAATTCTTTTTGTGGCAACCCAGAGCCCTGCAACGATTCCCAGCAGAACCAATATTGTCAAGAGCCACCAAATCCAGTTTTTTGATTGTATATTCACGTGACTGGGTCTTTCTGTGGACTATTTTAAATTCGTATAAAAATGGTTATAGACGAACTCAAAATTAAATTAAAAATTCGAAAAAAAATGGAGAATGCAGAGTATGTCTGCATTCTCCATAAATTCATATTCATTTACTTTTGAATTTGCTGCAACCAAGCATCACTTTGAATCCACTTGGCATAGATTTTATCATAAGTTCCATCACTTCTGACTTGTTTCATGTAGTTGTTCAGCCAGTTCAGGAAATCATGGTTGCCACGACGAACAGCCCAACCTAAAGGCTCGTAAGTAAATGGCTTGTCCAGATAAACCAGTTTGCCCTCACCTTTTTGAGCATAGGCAATTTCCATATAGGGAAGGTCATAGACAAAAGCATCAATTTGACCATTAACCAGGTCAGTAATGCCTTCTTGTTCGGTATCAAATGAAATGTAGCTACAGTCTGGAATCATTCGTTTTGTTGCTTGCTCGCCGGTGGTTCCAAGCTTTGAACCCACTTTGTATTTTTTGTTGCTGAGATCTTTATAGGATTTAACTTCACCAGCGAGCTCTTTTTTGATCAAAATAGTTTGGCCGATAACAATGTAGGGGTCAGCAAAGTTGACTTTCAGGTTTCTTTCCTGGGTGACAGTCATGCCACTCATAATCATGTCAAATTTTTTGGTCAGCAGGGCAGGAATGATACCGTCCCAAGCAGTGCTGACCAGTTCTAGTTTGACGCCCATGGCTTTGGCAATTCCTTTAGCCATATCAACATCAAAACCAATAATTTCACCTTTTTGGTTGGTCATTTCAAAAGGCATGTAGCCTGGTTCCATACCGACACGCAAGACACCACGGTCCTGAATTTCATCCAGAGTGTCAGCACTGACAACGCCTGGAAGAATAATGCAAAGGGTTAACAGAAAAGCGAGTACGAGTTTGACATGTTTCATTGTTTCTCCTCCTTAAATAAATGTAGGAAAGCTGAGCCGAATGACCGGCAGGATTAAAGAATCAATACGATTTTCCTTCGTCTAGAAGTTCGTTTATCAGCATCTTGGTTTTACATATTGGACAAAGGGGAAGGTCTGTGATTGGAAGATAGATGATTTCCGTATAACGGCATTTAGGGCAGATGATCTCAACCGGTTCGTGCTTAGAGCGATCAGAACGATCCATACTCTATCTCCATAAATCAATTAAAAAACATTGTAATCACAGAATTCTGCTTATACCATAGCGCCTTTGTTATTAACAAGAGACTTACACCCATTAAATGGATTTACATCCCTGTGAAAAATACACATGCGGTTAACAAGCAGCAATTATTTGCCGAACTGATATTGGCATCTGTCACTATATTCTGGGGTGCTACTTTTCCCATAGTTAAAGATGCGATCACCGAAATGCCGGTCATGGCATTTCTTTGGCTGCGTTTTGCTTTTGCTGCCATCCTTCTTGCCATTTTAGCTGGAAAAACCGGATTTGCGACATTGGACCGGCGGGGATGGATGATTGGAATGTTCCTCGGAACCCTTTTGGCTTTGTCGTTTATCTTTCAGACATTCGGATTGGAGCGCACATCCTCGGCTAATGCAGGGTTCTTGACGGGCCTTGGAGTTATCTGGGTCCCTTTATTAGCAGGGCCATTATTGAAGAAATCTGCTGCACTAGGTTCAAAAATAGGGGTTGCATTTGCTTTAGCGGGCTTGTTTTTATTGACCTGGCATACCCCCTGGACGATCAACTTTGGTGATTTGCTTGTTGTTATCTGTTCTGTTTTTATTGCCCTGCATATTCTTGGCCTCGATTTTTTTACCAAGGGCTATGATGGTAAGGCTTTGACTTTTGTGCAGATTGCTACCGCATCATCACTTTATCTTGTTGGCAGTCTGCTCTATGAACCGGTTTCCTGGCCTCAAGTTTGGACAGGATCCTTGATTTTTGCCTTTGTTCTAACTTCGCTTTTTGCAACCGTTTATGCTTTTTGGGCGATGACAACTTTTCAGAACCGGACAACACCGACAAGAGCAGCTTTAATATACACCCTCGAGCCTGTATTTGCGGCTATATTCTCGATTTGGTTGGCAGGAGATCGCCTGACAGCGATCGGTTGGTTTGGTGGTTTTCTGATTGTGTTCGGGATGGTTTTTGCTGAAGTATGGCCTCTTTTTAACTCCAGTCAGAGAATCGCAACCCAGCCGTAAAGTTATAAAATACGTCTGCTTACTTCCTTTATACTTTACATGCATTGGCTATCACGTTTAGAATTAGCGGTTATTTTTAACCACTAGCAACTGAGACTATATGATTCAAAAGAATATTCGAAATTTTTCTATCATTGCCCACATTGACCACGGGAAATCGACCATAGCCGATCGCCTTCTCGATGCTACAGGTGCCTTAACAGACCGCGAAAAGTCCGCTCAATATCTGGACAAGATGGAACTGGAACAGGAACGTGGGATCACAATTAAAGCTCAGTCGGTCAGGCTGACTTACAAGGCCAAGGATGGAGAGACCTACATCCTTAATCTTATTGATACCCCCGGACACGTTGATTTTTCCTATGAAGTGAGTCGTTCACTTTCTGCCTGCGAAGGGGCAATGCTGGTTGTTGACGCTGCCCAGGGTGTTGAAGCGCAGACACTTGCCAATGTCTATATGGCGATCGATCAGGATCTGGAAATCTTCCCGGTGCTCAACAAAATTGATCTACCCAGCGCGGAGCCTGAACGGATCAAGCAAGAAGTCGAAGACATCGTCGGTATTGATACCAGTGATGCGATTCTTGCCAGTGCAAAAGAGGGGATAGGTATTAGTGAAATTCTTGAAGCTATCGTTCAAAGGATTCCTGCTCCCCAGGGAGATCCAACGGCACCCCTTAAAGCTCTGACATTTGACTCCTGGTATGACTCATACCAAGGGGTTGTTGTCCTGGTGAGAATTTTTGATGGTTCAATTAAAAAGGGAGAAAAAATCAGGCTGATGGCAACGGGTGGTGTCTATGAAGTTCAAAAAGTTGGAGCTTTTAACCCCCATCCCATTGAATTGCCACAGCTGTCTGCCGGTGAGGTTGGCTTTATTATAGCCGGGATCAAGGTCGTTGAAGATGCAAAAGTAGGGGATACCATTACTCATCTTCATAGCCCGACTGCACAAGCCTTTCCCGGTTACCAGGAAGTCAAGCCGATGGTCTTTTCCGGCCTCTATCCTGTTGATGCCGCAGACTATGATAATTTACGTGATGCCCTGGAAAAACTTCGATTAAACGATGCAGCATTTTCATTCGAACCGGAAAATTCATTAGCTCTTGGCTTTGGTTTCCGCTGTGGTTTTCTGGGTTTGCTCCACATGGAAATTATTCAGGAGAGGTTGGAGCGGGAATTTGGTGTCGAGCTGATTACTACAGCTCCGACGGTCGTTTACAAAGTTACGACAACTAAGGGTGAATTGCTGGAAGTTGAAAGTGCCAATATGCTTCCGGATATTCAACTTATTGAAAAAATCGAGGAACCTTTTGTTCTGGCTTCGATTCACGTACCCAATGAATTTGTTGGTCCGGTGCTAAAGTTATGTATTGAAAAACGTGGTTTACAGCGGGAAATTAAATATCTCACCGCCAATCGGGTGATGGTTGTTTATGAAATGCCCCTGAATGAAATTGTTCTCGATTTCTTTGATCGTTTGAAATCGATATCTCGCGGTTATGCCTCTCTGGATTATGAGCATCTTGACTTCAGAATCAGTAAGCTTGTTCGCCTCAATGTATTGATCAACGGCGATGTTGTCGATGCCCTGTCTCTCATTGTTCATCATGACAAGGCTCAATTTAGAGGCCGCGAACTGGTATCAAAAATGAAGGAATTCATCCCGCGGCAACAGTATGAGGTCGCAATTCAGGCTGCAATTGGTAACAAAGTTATTGCCAGATCAACGGTAAAAGCGTTAAGAAAAGATGTCACTGCCAAATGCTATGGCGGTGATATTACCCGAAAACGTAAGCTGCTGGAAAAACAGAAAGCAGGGAAAAAGAGGATGAAACAGATAGGGAGTGTCGAACTGCCGCAGGAGGCATTTCTGGCAATCCTTAAAGTTAAGGATTAAGATAATCATGCCATTTTTTAAAAAGAAAGAAACTGCTGTCGGTCCAAAGAAGCCCTGGTATCGCGAATGGTCAGAAGCATTAATTGTTGCCGTTGTTCTCGCAATGATTATTCGTACTTTTCTGTTTCAGGCATTTAAGATCCCTTCCGGTTCCATGCTCGATACACTGTTGATTGGTGACCATTTGCTGGTGAATAAGTTTATCTATGGCACCAAGGTTCCAGGTGTTGATGGCAGATACTTGAAGGTACGAGATCCAGAGCGTGGAGATGTGATTGTTTTTGAATTTCCTGGTGATGAAGGAAAATCTTTTTTTGAAAAACGTGATTTCATCAAACGAGTGATCGGTCTCCCCGGTGATGTCATTGAAGTTACAGCCAAACAGGTTTATGTCAATGGTCAACCGTTCACTGTTCCACAGGAAAAACATAAAGATCCTGAAATAATCCCTTCAGTTGCCAGTCCACGGGATTTTGCTGGTCCGGTCAAAGTGCCTGCGGATAGCTATTTTGTCATGGGTGACAACCGTGACTACTCTTTTGATAGCCGTTTCTGGGGCTACGTCAATAAATCGAAGATCAAAGGGATGGCGTTCATAAAATACTGGTCCTGGAATAATGAAGGTGATCTGCTGCATAAAATCAGGTTTTCACGCATTGGACGCCCAATAAATTGAATCAGAGTGTAAATGCATCAACTTTAACAATTCAACGGTTGACATTTACTTTTTACAGTTGTTAACTTCTATAAAATTTTAGAAAACTAACCCCTTTAATCTGATCCGAGAGATCAGCAAGGGATATTAAAATGGCAACACTTTCCAAATATATCCAAAACGCCTGTGCAATCAAAATGCACAGGCGTTTTTTTGTATCTGACTTTCAAGGAGGTTTGTGATGGCAGCTGAAATGCTCGAAATATTGGATCTGGATGGCGTTAATCGCGCATTAACTCGGATAGCGCACGAAATTCTTGAGAAGAATCAGGGGGTCGAGGATTTGTTGCTTGTTGGCATCCGCACAGGCGGGGCACTTCTCGCAGCACAACTGCAACAAAGAATCAGTGAGATTGAAGGCGCGGAGGTTGCCCTGGGAATTATTGATGTCACCATGTATCGGGATGATCTGGAGTCCCGGAGTAATTTGTCCATAGGCCAGACCGATATTCGTGTTCCGGTAACCGGGAAAAAAGTTGTCCTTATTGACGATGTTCTCTATACCGGTCGCACCATACGGGCAGCTCTGGACGCTGTTATTGCGCTGGGGCGACCACAAAATATCCAATTGGCGATTCTAGTTGATAGAGGTCACAGAGAATTACCCATTCGCCCCGACTATATTGGACGCAATATACCAACAGCCCAGAACGAACAGATAGAAGTCGATTTTGACGAGCAGAATATTCCTCAAGCCGTTCATTTACTTAGAAATTAGAGTGGAGGTTCTCGTATGTCTTTCAACCCGAAGCATATTCTCGGTATCAAGAATCTGACAACCGATGAAATTAATTTTATTCTTGCAACTGCAGACAGCTTTAAAGAAATTAATACCAGGCAGATCAAGAAAGTTCCCACCTTACGTGGTAAAACTATCGTCAATCTGTTTTTTGAGGCCAGTACCAGAACCAGAACCTCTTTTGAAATAGCTGGGAAACGTCTTTCTGCAGATACGGTCAATATCAGTGCTTCATCTTCATCGGTGGTTAAGGGGGAGACCCTTGAAGACACAGCTCAAAATATTGAAGCCATGCATCCGGATATTATTGTCATGCGACACAGCGCTTCAGGTGCTTGTGATTATCTGGCTGAACGACTGAAGTGCTCGGTCATTAATGCCGGGGATGGAACTCATGAGCATCCGAGTCAGGCCCTTCTTGATGCTTTTACCATCCGACAGCACAAAGGTGATATCAACGGATTGACCGTTGCTATCGCAGGTGATG
>JAZBPC010000065.1:0-22671 GCA_036351455.1 Desulfuromusa sp. | reverse complement strand
TTATAGATAGCACAACAAAGGTAACTGATCCGTCTCGGATTTTGAGGTTTACACACTTTCTTTACTTCGTAGTAGGTTCTCCCCTTTTCAGAGTAATATACCTTTTTATTAACACAAAGATCCTCTGCAACCGGTGCTAAAAAAGCTCTTGCCGAAGCAACTGGAACAACAACATATTCAGCATATACTGGATGTGAAAGTAACAACACTATTATTATAGCTCTAAGCATTTTAGGGCTCTTTCACCTCATGGCTATTATTGCAATCGTCAACAGTCTTTATCTGTTGTATCTTCAAAAATCCAAAAAGCGCTGTTGATTTATACTGTTTTTATCGGGAGTAATCGCTCGAGTCTTTACCTTTTCTTTCTTGAAAGCTTTCAGGCCGGTCAGATTTTAGGCAATACTTAAAAACTCATTTGACGACATTGCAGGGTAACAAAATATTGAATAGGAAATGGGAGAGTTATCGTGATCAACTATATCCGTCCTTTATTTTTCATCAGAGTTGATCAGGTCTTTATCCCACCACAGCAGTTTTTGATCTTCGCATGTATAAAACAACTCTAGTCGATTCCATAATCTTTCAGCTTATACATCAACGAACGCAGACTGATTTCCAATAGCTCTGCTGCTTGAGTTCGATTCCCCTCTGTTTTAGCTAAAGCTTTGCGGATGTATTCTTCTTCCAGCCTGCGGGTAGCGATTTTCAGGGAATATTCATCGGGATTAAATTCTCCGGGAGCCGATTGGCGAATCCGGAGAGGGGGGAGTTCCAGAGTCTCTCCTGAACTGAAAATCAGCGCTTTTTCCAGATAGTTTTCCAGTTCCCGGACGTTTCCTGGCCAATGATAGGCGGTCAGGTTCTTTTTTGCCGCGGCGTTTATCTGTAATAACGGCCGTCCTTCACGTGCGCAAAGCTGGTTCAAGAAATATTCAGCCAGAACAACAATATCCTCCTGACGTTCCCGTAATGGCGGTAGATGAATATCCACAACAGCGAGACGATAGTAAAGATCGCGGCGGAAATGACCTTCCTGAACCGCACCCTGTAGATCTGTCCCTGCTGCTGCAACAACGCGCGTATCAATTTTTTCGGCGCGGGTTGCGCCAACTTTTCGAATTTCCCCTTCTTGAAGAACCCGAAGTAATTTCGGCTGCAATTCCAAGGGCAGATCGGCGATTTCATCGAGGAACAGGGTGCCACCACTGGCAATAGAAAATAACCCCTGCTTCTCCCTGTCAGCACCTGTGAAAGCCCCTTTTTTATGTCCAAACAACTCACTTTCTAAAAGACCGGAAGTAATAGCACTACAGTTGATGGCCAAAAACTGGCCTTTACGGCCACTTTCACTGTGTAATGCTTTAGCAATCAGTTCTTTTCCAGTTCCTGTTTCACCACTAATCAAAATGGAAGACTCAGCTTTTGCTGCGGTTTTAACCAGTTTGAGAATCTGCGCCATTTGTTGGCTTGTATGAATAATGTCCTGAATGGAAAAGCTCGTATCCTGTTTTGCCAATGCCTGTTTTAACTGCTGATTTTCCTGCCTTAGCTCTTGCCGCTCTTCAGCCTTGCGTAATGTCAGAACCACCTCATCCGGCTTGAAAGGCTTAGAGATATAGTCGTAGGCACCGCGTTTCATGCATTCCAGCGCGGTATCAATGCTGCCGTAAGCACTCATCATGATGATGGTACTGTCCAGAGCGCGAACTTCAGGTTGTTCGAGAAAAGTCAGACCGTCCATATCGGGCATACGGATATCAGAAAGGATGAAGTCAAATTTTTCTTTATAGATAAGGTTGATCGCTTCGGCTCCATTTTGAGCTTCACTGACACGGTAATGATGTTGCTCCAGCACCAGACGTAGCATGTGGCGCATGGAAGGTTCATCATCAATGACGAGAAGATTGCGAAATTGATCAGACATGGAATCCCTTTAGTCGAAATTTAACAACTTTGTTAGGATACATTTATTTTTGGTTTTGAGCAAATAAAAGGGGGACAGAATTAAATTCTGTCCCCCTGGGAGCTAACCTATTTTTTGCAGATGCTTATGGCTGCCAGATTTTCAGCAGAGCCTCAGCCATTTCTGCCGGAGAGTCGGCAACACTGATACCGCACTCACGCAAGAATGCTTTTTTACTGGCTGCATCACCCTTACCACCGGAGATAATAGCACCAGCGTGACCCATCCGCTTACCTGCAGGAGCAGTTGCTCCAGCGATAAAGGCTGCAACCGGCTTGGTCATATGGTCGCGAACATAAGCTGCTGCCTGCTCTTCAGCATCGCCACCAATTTCACCAATCATAATAACGGCTTTCGTTGCAGGATCAGCTTCAAACATCTTCAGGGTATCAAGATGGCTGGTGCCGTTGACAGGGTCGCCACCAATACCAACACAGGTGGTTTGACCGATATCGCGGGTCGTCAACTGCCAGACAGCCTCATAGGTCAAGGTACCGGAACGAGACACAACACCAACGGGGCCGGGCTTATGAATATAACCAGGCATGATGCCGATTTTACACTCACCAGGAGTGATAACACCTGGACAGTTAGGACCGATCAAACGACAATCTCTACCCTGCATGTATTTTTGAACTTTGACCATATCAAGGACAGGAACACCTTCAGTGATACAGATAACCAGCTTAATGCCTGCATCAACAGCTTCCATGATGGCATCAGCGCTGCCGATTGGTGGAACATAAATAACGGACGCAGTAGCGCCGGTTTCTTTAACGGCATCTTCAACGGTATTGAAGATTGGGAACCCATCAATACTTTGACCACCTTTGCCTGGAGTCACACCACCGACCATTTGTGTGCCATAGTCACGGGCGCCTTGGGCATGGAAGAGACCAGTTGCACCGGTAATTCCCTGAGTGATGACTTTGGTGTTTTTATCGATCAGAATACTCATTGTTATTTCTCCTTAACCGTTGACGGCTTTGACAATTTTTTCAGCAGCATCGGCCATGCCGTCAGCGCTGACGATATCAAGCCCTGACTTTGCAAGAATCTCTTTACCGAGCTCGACGTTGGTCCCTTCAAGGCGTACAACCAGTGGAATCTTGATTCCAACCTGCTTGGCTGCCTCAACCACACCTGTGGCAATAACATCACATTTCATGATGCCACCAAAGATGTTGACCAGAATTCCCTCAACCTTTGTATCCGAGAGAATAATTTTGAAGGCCTCGGTCACCCGTTCGATGGTTGCGCTACCGCCAACATCGAGAAAGTTCGCCGGAGAGGCACCATGAAGCTGAATAATGTCCATAGTCGCCATAGCCAGACCAGCGCCGTTAACCATACAGCCAATGTTACCGTCGAGTGCGATATAAGACAGATCATATTGACCTGCTTCAATTTCCATCGGATCTTCTTCTTCGTAGTCACGCAGATCACGAATGCGGAGATGGCGGAAAAGAGCATTATCATCAAAGTTCAATTTGGCATCCAGGCAGATAAGCTTGCCCTCAGCGGTTTGAATTAACGGGTTGATTTCCAGCAGCGAGCAGTCAGATTCCACGAATGCTTTGTAGAGATTCATCAGCACTGGAACAGCCTGCTTAACCTGAGGCAGCTCAAAGCCCATTTTGAAAGCAACTTTACGGGCTTGGAAAGCCGTCAGTCCAACAACGGGATCCACAGCTTCAAAGAAAAGTTTTTCTGGTGTTTTTTCGGCAACTTCCTCGATATTTACACCACCCTCAGCAGAAGCCATCAGGGTAACTTTGTCAGTCGCCCGGTCAACCAGGAAGGATACATAAAATTCATCAGCGATATTACTGCCTTCTTCAATCAGCACCCGTTTGACGATTTTGCCTTCCGGACCAGTTTGATGGGTGACCAAGGTCATACCAAACATATCTCTGGCATATTGCTTCACTTCATCTGCAGTCTTGGCGATCTTTACGCCGCCACCCTTGCCGCGTCCGCCGGCATGAATCTGAGCTTTAACTGCCCAAGGACCATCGCCTAATCGTTTTGCCCAATCGCGGGCGGAGTTACTGTTGTAGACCACGTGCCCTTCCGGAACCGGAACTCCGAAATTGCGCAGAATCGCCTTAGCTTGATACTCGTGAATGTTCATTGCGTCCTCACATGGTTAGGAATAGAGACGGGACTCGTCATTTGTACGAAACCCGAAAAGCAGGAAAATAGTATCGAAAAAAAAGAACCCTTAGCGTATACCTGAGTTACTGGCAGGTTGTCAAGTGGTCAGACCGTTAGCCGGCTAGATATTCTACATAACGTTGTTGTAGAATTAATTATGGTGAAATCAGACTATTTTTCAGGCAATAAAAAACAGGCCGGAACAAGGAAATCCGGCCTGTTGGGTTAAATCAATATTGAACTGCAGTTCTATTTCGTTTTTTCCCAATTCGCGAGAAATTTTTCAATGCCGATATCGGTTAGAGGGTGTTTTGCCAGCTGGGTCATGACACCATAAGGAATTGTACAAATGTCCGCACCAATCAAGCCAGCGTTGAGAACATGCATTGGTGACCGAACCGAAGCAACAATGATCTCAGTTGTGTAGCCATAATTATCAAAAATAGTGCGGATCTGCTCAACCCCTTCCATCCCCTCATGACTAATATCATCAAGACGGCCAACAAAAGGTGAAACATAAGTTGCCCCAGCTTTCGCCGCTAAAAGAGCTTGTAAGGAAGAAAAGATCAGGGTCACGTTGGTCTTGATCCCTTCTGCACTGAATTGTTTGGTTGCTTTGAGGCCTTCGGTTGTCATCGGGACCTTGATCACGATATTTTTATGGATTTTTACCAATTCGCGCCCTTCTTTGAGCATTCCTTCAGCATCCAGAGCAATAACTTCAGCAGAAATGGGTCCATCAACAATGGCGGTAATCTCTGTAATCACTTCTTTAAAATCTCGCCCACTTTTGGCAATCAGTGAAGGATTTGTCGTCACCCCATCCACCAGGCCCAGATCATGGGCAGCACGGATCTCATTAACTTCTGCTGTATCGATAAAAAATTTCATGCAAAACTCCTTATGGGAAAATCAGTTATTTAATTTATGAACTTTCCTGTATTCCTTTAAACATTTCTTCGAACAGAAATGGCGTTCTTGACCATCAATGTTGGCTTTAATGGCATCACTTACAGGAAGATAGGTGCCACACTGTGGATCCTCAACCATCACTTCTCCATCTTTGCTGCGATTTTGAGGGCGCTTTGATTTTCCCGGACGCAGTAAACCTGAAATCATTGAGTAAAAAATAAAACCACATAAAACAAGCAATATAAGTTTGATCATCAAATTACCATCTGTCTTTAATTCGGGTAATGCCATCAGCTTCAGGCAATACGCTAAGTAATTGAGCTATCGTTTCGCCCATAACGGGATGATGAAGTTGTGGCACCAGATCGTTCAGAGGAAGGAGCACAAAATGACGCTGGTGCAGACGCGGATGCGGCAAAGTCAAATAAGGGACATTCAGAATCAGGTCATCAATCAGTAACAGATCAATGTCAAGGGTTCTAGGCCCCCAGCGCAGATCTCGAACCCTTCCGGCACGATCTTCTATTTGGCGGCAAAGTTGTAACAGCTCAAGCGGTAATAATCCAGTGAGAATTTCAACCACAGCATTCAGAAAATCTGGCTGCCCCTCAGGGCCACCAATCGGTGGGGTCTGGTAAAGGGGGGAACTGGATAGCACTGAGACATGAGGGTGCTTAGCTAAATCATCCCTGGCCTGGCGAAAGCTATCCAGTGGATTCTCCAGATTGCCACCAAACCCAAGAAAAGCTCGACTCTTGTTCGTCTCTGTCATAATGTGTGGCATTAAAGCATAAGCTTAAAAAAAAAATCAAATGCCCTGGTTATGGGAGGAATCCATGCAATTGAGTCTGACTCTGGCGGCAGTTGACTTGCAAAAAACAGAGAAATTTTACCGTGAAGTATTACTGTTATCCCCCCAATTTCTCGAGAACTCCCATGCGGAGAAGACTCACTTACTCTTAATTTTCGGAAACATTAAGATTGTTTTCCAACGGCTGCAAGACATTGAGGCACAACATCCGGCATTGCTACAAAATTTAAACCGGGTTCCCCTTGGCGTGGGTCTACAGTTGGAGATGAGTTGCAAAAATCTGGATGATATTTACCACCTAACAAAACAATTCCACTGGCCTATTGCTTACGAACTGGAAGATCATGAGCATCAAAGGAGAGAACTCTGGCTGCAGGATCCCGATGGTTATTTGCTGGTCCTCAATGAGGAAGGTGAATAATCATCCCCTCCTCGCCATGAAGAGGGGATGATCAGTTTTTTCATAGGAGTCTAAGCATATCCTCCCGGTTGCCCTAACATCCCACGGGTCACCAGAACGATCCCTTTATCTGTAATCCTGAATCCATTGGCCTTGTCCTGTTCTGAATCATAGCCAATAGTTGTTCCTTCAGGAATCTCACAGCCCCGGTCGATAATTGCCTTCCTGATTTTACAATTCCGGTGAACAATAACTTCTGGCAAAATAACAGTTTCTTCAATTGTCGAATATGAATGAATCCTGACATTGGAAAAAAGAAGTGTCTTTTTCAGGTGCGAGCCAGAAATAATACACCCTCCAGAAACTGTTGAGTCAACCGCCATGCCGCGTCGGCCATCATCATCAAAGACAAACTTAGCTGGTGGAAGTTGGGCCTGATAAGTCCACATAGGCCATGAGGGATCATACAGGTTCAGTTCTGGCTTGGGTGAAATCAACTCCATATTCGCTTCCCAGAAAGCATCAAGGGAACCAACGTCTCTCCAGTAGGCCAACTGGTTGGTTTCCGGGTCACGGAAAGGGTAAGCAAAAACTTTGTAGTTATCAACAATCGAGGGGATGATATTTTTGCCAAAATCATGTTCAGAGTCCTGATCTTTTCCGTCTTTTTCCAACAAATCAAAGAGAAAATCGGTATTAAAAATATAATTCCCCATAGAAGCCAAGGTTGTCCCGGGTTGGCCGGGTACAGGTGATGGATGCTCTGGTTTTTCGTCAAAGCGCAAAACTCGGTTCTCCTCGTCAACTGTCATGACCCCAAAGTTTCCAGCGGCTTCCTCAATGGGAACCTCAAGACAGGAAACAGTCATATCCGCTCCGGTCGCAACATGCTCCAATAACATCGGCCGATAATCCATCTTGTAGACGTGGTCACCGGAAAGAATCAGGACATACTTGGGTTTTTCCGCACGGATAATATCCAGGTTCTGATATACCGCATCCGCCGTTCCCTGATACCATTCTTCAGAGAAACGCTGTGAAGCAGGAAGGACTTCGACGAATTCACCTAATTCCTTTTTGAAATGAGTCCAGCCACGAACCAGGTGACGAATCAAGGAGTGAGATTTATATTGAGTGAGGACACCAATTCTACGAATACCCGAGTTGACACAGTTGGAAAGGGGGAAGTCAATAATTCTGTATTTGCCACCGAAGTAGACTGCTGGCTTGGCTCGCCATTCAGTGAGCTCATGGAGTCGACTCCCTCGTCCTCCAGCTAAAACCAGAGCAAATGTATCTTTAACCAGATGACTTACATAACGGTAAACAATATGACGATCTTGCGGTGCAGACATTGATCCCTCCTGAAAGTCTAAAATAGTTCGGCAAAAGACTGCTGCCTCAATACGTTACAGGCCATTTCAGTCTTTAATTCTTTCGTTGATTCCAATCTCTCGTCATATGTTAACAGATTTAATATGTTTTGCGCAGCGTAGATCTGAATATTTTAACGCCGGTTAGTTAAATAAACACCGCTACTCACTAAAAAAACGCCTCCCAAAAGCGACATACTCAAATGTTCATCGAGAAAGCATACAGAGAGGAGGATGGCACTGATGGGAACAAAGTTAATAAACTGCCCAGCCCGAGTTGAACCAATCTTCTGAATTCCCTGGTAATACCAGACAAAACCAAGCACTGTTCCACAAAGTCCAAGGTAGAGAAGGCTGAGCCAGACGGTGAGAGAATATCCTGTGATTTGGTCAAAAAACCCTTCCAGGCAGGCGGCAGGAAACAGGAGTCCGGCACCGATGACGGCCGAGTAGGTCACGGCCACCAGAGGAGATAAATCCCGCATAGCAGCACGCCCCACCAGCGAGTAGGTGACCCAGGAAATAACGCAGCCAAAGATATAGAGTTCACCTTTTCCAATACCACTGTGGAATATCGAGAGGGGATGCCCCTGAGTGATCACCACGATCGCACCGCAAACTGAAAGACCAATCCCAAGTATTTTCAATAGGTTGAGATTTTCACCGAAAAAAATAGCTGCGAACAGGGCGATAACAATGGGATTGTTGGCAATAATGACAGCAGCTCGACCCGCCTCAATAAATTGCAGGCCACTGAAAAAAAAGAAATTATAGGCGAAAACTCCGCTCAACCCGAGAATAAACAACGGCAACCACTGGTCCGACTTTATGGTTGGTAGCTTTTTATGGTGGCGAAAAGTGACGAAGAGCAAAACAATTGAGGCAATGGTAAAGCGCAAAAAAGCGGCAGAGAACGCTTGAATCTCCCCCGCCAGCAAACGCCCGGCAATAAAGGTTCCACCCCAGAAAAGGGCCATTAACAATAGTTTCAAATAGACAATTAAGGATGTTTGGCTGGACATAGCCCAGCACTATACCCTTTTTATGAAAATTATCGAGTAATAAAGCTGCCCCTTGAATTATGGTGGGCAAAATCCAAAGTAAAGATTAAATTATCTGCGTTTTCAGGGTTCGCCTCTTGCCCCAGTATTCGTGTAGTAGCAGTGAAAAAAGGAGAACTGTGCCACCCAGGAAGAGTCGAAGCAGGTTAGCATCTCGATTCCAGATAATCAGATTCACAATCAACCCAGCAGGAACCAGCGCATTGTTCATAATTGCCAAAGTTCCTGCATCCACCTTTGTTGCCCCTTTGTTCCAGAAAAAATAACCGAGACCCGAGGCGATCAAGCCAAGGTAAAGGAGAATTTCCCACTGCAACGCAGTTGTGGGAAGCTTTGCGGGATTGCCGAATAAAAACCAGGTAACAACAGTAACAACCAAGGCTCCCAAATAGAAATAACCAAAAATAGCTCGTTGCGGAAGCTTTAAATTCTGCCGTTCCAATAAAACCTTATAACCAACCTGGCCAATGGCAAAACAGATATTTGCTCCCTGCACCACGAGAAAGCCGCTAAAAACATCACTGCCAATTGAACTGTAACGGATAATTGCTGCTCCCAGGACAGCAACGATTGCAGTCACAAGATAACGAAGACTGAAACGCCTCTGCATCACATCAAAGACAAGGGTCACATAAATTGGTGTAAGGATCGTAAAGATCAACACCTCCGGAACTGTCAGCAACAGAAAAGATTGATAATAGAAGACATACATACAACCAAGCTGGATTGCTCCGAGTAACATCAATTTGGCAGCGAGAACTATGGGGACCCGACGGATAAATGGCAGAAAAACAACGGTTGCCAATGCGACACGAGTCAACACGGAGAAATATGCGTCAACCTGACCAGCCAGATAGACACCAATCAGACTGAATGAAAAAGCCCAAAGAATGGTGATTGCGACAAGGTAAACCATAATGCTAACTCCCACAGATATTTTAAAAATTTTTCCTGAAGAGAATAAGAACAGATACCCTCACCCATAGTCAACCAAAATAAATACTGGTTTACAATTAAGGAATGGCTCTGTAATCATAGCAAAAATTATTCTTTTTCTGCTTCAGGCTGACGACAAAAAATAAACAGGGCTTGACAGGGGATAACAGTTTATTGCATTAAAGAAGGCTAAACATCTTTTCATCACAGATAACAAAGAAGCCCTATTGACAATGAATGCGACCTGGAAACCAACACCTCAGCAACAAAAACGTCAACGACGTAACCGTCGACTTCTATCGTTATCTATTCTGCTTGTTTTGATAGTTTCGGGTTGGTTCTTTTTCGCTCAGGACTCTTCCTCGCCAAAATCAACAGGGACTGACATACCCTTACAAGCGAGGACATTCCAAGACCCAGATCAGGTTGCCGCCACAAAAGATCCTGTTCCAGCCCCTGAAAATGATTATATTTTTAAGCGTACTATTCAGCAGGGGGATAATTTAAGTGCTATTTTTGAAAGTGTAAAAATCAACCAGACTTCTCTATTCCAGATCCTAGAAGCCGATGAATCTTTACTGGCGCTGGATATTTTACGCCCTGGGAATACTCTGACTTTTACTTTGGACAAAGAAACACGGCAGCTTGCGAAAATGGAGCTATTTTTCCATCCCGCTCATCAAGTCATTTATCATCGCGTTGATGAAAACAGTTTTGATTATAACGAGATTGTTCTGCCCGGAACCTGGGAACCCCAATTGCTCGACAGCGAAATTGAGGGTAGTTTTTACCAATCGGCACTTGCTGTTGGGCTGAGTGAAAAAGAAACAGGGAATATTACCTATCTTTTTAAGAACAAAGTAAATTTCAGTCGGGATATCAGGGCCGGAGACCATTTTCAAGTGGTCCGTAGTTTGCAACTCCTCGATGGAAAACTGACGGGGCAGAGTCATATCGAAGCGGTGAGAATCTTTTCCCGCAACCACCAGTACAATGCTTTTCTCTATGAAGATGGCAACTATTATGACGACCGTGGTGAAAGCTTAGGACGTGCCTTTCAACGTTACCCCTTCAAAGGGCATCGTCGGGTCAGTTCACCTTACAATCTTGCTCGTCTTCATCCGATTACCAAACGTATTTCACCCCATAAAGGTGTCGATTTCAGTATGCCGACGGGAACGCCTGTCTATGCCACGGGAGATGGGGTGGTTACCCGGGTAAAAAACCACCGTTATGCAGGGAAGTATATCGAAATTCAGCATGATGGACGTTATTTGACCCGCTATCTGCATTTAAGTCGTATCACCGTCAAACGTGGACAGAAAGTCCAACGCGGGGAAAGAATTGCTTTATCAGGAAACACCGGTCGTTCCACTGGACCTCATCTTCATTATGAGCTACACGTCAAAGGACGTGCCGTCAACCCGCTGAAAGCTAAAATCCCGATGGCCGCATCTATCCCAAAAGCAAAGCTCAAGGCTTTTAAGCAAAAGACTGCTGAACTGACCTCCCTGATGGAACAACGCCGTTTTGATCTCGTAGGTTCATAATCTCCCCCTTTTCTCCTTCAGCACAAAAAGTACGGCAGTTTGTCAAAATCATGTCTTTCTCCTTCCGCTAGTTGATAGAAGACATTGCAAGGCACAAACATCTCTTCCTAAAATTGCTTTTATTTCAGTAACTTAAAAATAGTTTAAAACTTTTGGCATAATTCTCGCCTATAGACGTTTCCGGACACAACTAAAACCCACTGGAGGTGTGGATGCGACATCCCGTACATGCTTTTAAAATTATCTGGCTATTGTTGCTATTATTACTGTTCTTTATGAGTGTAACAATGACTGTCCGGGCGGCAGAATCTGTTAGCCTTCTTGAAATGGTGAAGCAAGAAACCCCAGGCAGAACCCAGATAACCTTGAAGCTATCCAGCTTACCTAAATTTTCAACAGCTGATTCGGGGCAACGGCTCGATCTGCTGCTAGGGAATGTTCAATCCTCTCCCGATTTAAATACCCTTCCAGAAGATGAGAAAGTTGTAAAAGTCATCCTCGCAGAGAAGAAGGAAGAATTGCTGATCTCCATTCTTCTGCGGCGCCCCCCAAAAAATATCATCACTGAATCAAAGCAAGATCCAGCTCGGATCATCATCAATATCTATTGGGATGAGAACGAAGCTACCCGCCCTTCTATTGCCTTTGGAATTGCAGGTATGCCACCACGAAAAGCAGGAAGAAGAGCATCTGAATTTCAGCAACAGTCTCCCTGGGAAGGTCGGTGGGATGAATTTTTTCGTGATTATCGTACCTACTGGAAACTGGAATTGCCTGTCAACTTTACCCTGCCACCGCTCCCTGCTCTGGTTACGGATGATAATAGTCGACTCTGGCCATTACAGGAAAATGCCAACAACAACATGTTTCTGAGTTTAATTCAGACTGCAACTGAATTAAATGATTTAGACCCTCAACAACGCTACTTACGCGACTTACTGGTTGCTGAAGCGCAATTACGGACCGGCGCTAAAGAGGGAGGAATCGCCAGACTTGACTCCTTGCGCCGGGAAGAAGGAACGGAACAAGCACGTGTCGAATATTTGACAGCCTATGGGCAGGCTCTGGAAGGGCAACCTTTAGTTGCTCAACTGACGTTGCAACAACTGTTGCCAAAACTTGACAAAAAACATCTTCTGTACCCACTCGTCCATTTTTTGTTTGCAGAAACGGCTCTTGATTCAGGACAAGATCAGGTCGCCCTGGATCATCTACAACTGCCTGGAATGAATTGGCCGGCAGGTCTACTTGCACCATTGGAAATGAGAATTGCTGATGCTAATGCAGGTCTGGAAAAACGGGATGAAGCTCTCGCTTCTTATCAGGACTTGCTGAAGGAGCCCGGGCTTTTTGATTTCTACAGGTTTTCCCTCAATCGGGCAGCATTTAGTGCCTTCAAGAACGAAGACTATCAATTATCCAGCCAGCTCTATAGAAAACTCATTGAGCCTCTAATCGAAGGCCCTGGAGATGATCTCTTGCTGTTTGCAGCCGGACTCTCCGCATATGAAGCAGGAGATATGGGCTGGGGAATGATTGGCCTGCAACGGGCAACCCTGGATCGTCCTGATACTGAAGGTGGAGATCGCGCTGAGTTGCGGCTGATTGATCGCAAAGTCATCTATGGTGGCGAATTGGAACTGGCGCAAAGCGTCAATGAATATGCACTCCTGGGAAAAACATCTCAGTTCCGGGCCGTTCGTGAAGAAAGCCAGTTCAAACATGCTTTAGCGCTTTATCTCCTGGGTAATCATCACAAGAGTCTCAAAGCATTGATGCAGTATCAGCGTAGCTTCGGAAGTTCTCCACTTATCAGAGAAGTGGATCTGCTGATTTTACAACAGTTACCAATAGTTGTGCGACAACTCATAGAAAACAAAAATGATTTACAAGCCGTTGTTCTGGCAGAAAAAAATCGTAAATTACTGTTGCGAAGTGGGTTTGATAAAGACTTTCTCCACAATTTAGCGACAGCTTTTGATCGACTTGGACTCTACGAAAGAGCCAGTCGGGTTCTCCTCTACCTTTTTGACCGCAGCGCCGGAACTCCGGAACAGGAGTTTATCTATCTTCCTCTCGCACAGTCGTTCTCAAAGCGTAAAGAATATGAGCAGGCAGGTCAATACGCCCGTCGATATCTGGAAACGTATCCTCAGGGGTCTGATAGTGGTGCATTGTTTGGGATTTTGCTGGATGCCTTTGAGCGTGAAGGGCTTCAAGATGATCTGCTTTCCTGGTTGAACCGAAAAGATCGGCCCAGCAGTCCCGATCTGGAAATTCGCGCAGCACATATTTATTGGCAGCAGGGAAAATGGCGGGCCGTCATTGACAGTCTGGAAAAAGTGAAAAGCTTAGGAGGATCCCTCGAAGTCAAAGAAATGGCACTGCTGGGCGAAGCTTACTATCAGTTAAATCAATATAAAGAAGCTGAAAAAATTTATAAAAACTTACAAATGGATCCTGGTTTCGGCACTCAGGCCAGCTATCGAACAGCGCAAATCCTGCTCCGGCAGCAGCGTCGTAATGATGCCCTTAAGCTTTTGCAGCAGGTCGTCGAAACAGATGGAAGCACCCCCTGGGGGAAGTTGGCTCAAGACTTGCTAACTCAAGAGAAACGATAAAAGTTTCAGCTTAAAAGTCAGAAAACAGGCAGGAGTAAATTATGGCAGATATCAGAATAGCAGATCGAACCATTGTAGCGTTGCAGAAGAGCCTTGATTTACGTGCTCAGAAGCAGCAGGTCATTGCTGGAAATATTGCTAATGCTGAAACCCCCGGGTACTCGGCACGCAAACTTGAATTTGAAGACAGTTTGCGTAAAGCCATCAACACCCCTGAAACTGCCGGCAGGAAAACTCACGCGAAACATTTCCCGATTGGGTCGAGTGAAATATCCAGAGTCCAGGGGACGATTACCAAACAGATCAGTACGAACGCTCTGGGGGACGGTAATAGTGTCTCACTTGATGACGAAATGTTCGATCTGGCCGAAAATCAATTGCTATATGAGGCTGGCAGCCAAATGTTAAAAAAGAAGTTCTCAATGATTAAATTTGTGGCCAGCGGCGGTCGCTAGGAGGTTTTATGGATATTTTTACAACAATGAAGATCAGTGCTTCAGCCCTTAAAGCCCAACGGGTTCGGATGAATGCCATCAGTTCTAATTTAGCCAATGTCGAAACAACTCGAACTCCAGACGGTGGACCTTATCGCAAACGGGAAGTGGTTTTTCAAGCGACTCGACTGGACTTTTCTGATGCCTTGGATTCGCGGATGCGTGATGCTGCACAAGGAGTCAAGGTTGCGCAGGTTCAGGCCAGCAATCTCCCCCCCCGAATGGTTTATGATCCATCACATCCCGATGCCGATGCCGATGGTCAGGTTGCCATGCCGAATGTTAGCTTGGTAGAAGAAACAGCCGACATGATGTCGGCATCAAGCACCTACGAGGCGAACGTAACAGTTGTAAAATCTGCAAAACGGATGGCGTTAAAAGCGCTGTCGATAGGACAATAATTTATGAGAAGCGTTGCTGATATGACAATGACAGCCCACCTTCAGGGGCTTTCCCAACCCAAAAACGCTCCGGTTCAACAGATGAGCAACAAATTTGGGGATATGTTGAAAACCACCATTGCCGAAGTGAATCAGGCGCAGATCAGTGCTGACCGCGCTGCTGAGCAAATTGTTGCAGGCGAAACCAAAAACCTGCACGGGGCGATGATTAAACTGGAAGAGGCCGATATCTCTTTACGGCTGATGGTGCAAATGAGGAATAAGGCCGTTGAGGCTTATCAGGAAATTATGCGCATGAACGTCTGATGGCATATTTTTGTAAGTGAAAAAATTAAAGAGTTAAAGATTAACGCAATCGATCCCGGAGGAATTTTCGATGGCTGAAGAAGTAAAAGAAGCTATTGCCAAGAAGAATATGCTGGATGTGATCATGGAATGGTCACTGGCTCGCAAAATGAGTTTAGTTGCCGCAACGGTGGTCAGCGTCATTCTATTCTCTTTGATTATTATGCAGTCTCAGGTCGCAGATTACAGTTTGTTGTTTGCCAATCTTCCAAGCCGGGATGCTTCATCGGTGATCGAATGGTTAAAAGGGCAAAAAATCCCTTATCGTTTAGAAGATGGTGGGCGGGACATCTTGATTCCTGCAGATAAGGTCTACGAAGCACGAATTGAGTTAGCCGGTTCTGGTTTATCTGAAAGTGGAGTTGGCTTTGAAATTTTTGATAAACAAAGCTTTGGTATGACCGACTTCGCTCAAAAAGTCAATTATCGGCGTGCACTCCAAGGTGAGTTGATGCGGACAATCACCTCTTTGGCACCGGTTGAGTCTGCTCGTATTCATCTGGCCCTGCCAGAAAAAAGATTGTTCCGGGAACAGCAGCAACAGGCAACAGCATCAGTTATTGTCAAACTCACGTCAGGACGCTCCCTGAAAGAATCTCAATTACAAGGGATTGTTCATCTCGTTGCTGGCAGTGTTGAAGGATTGGAATCAGAAAACGTTACGGTTGTTGATTCCAGCGGCAAAGTTTTATCCAAGAGTAACTCGGATGAAATGGCGGGGCCCATGACACCGGGAATGTTGAATTATCAACAAACAATGGAACGGCGCTTGGAAGTTCGCGCCCAATCACTTTTGGATCGTGCCCTCGGAGCAGGAAATTCTCTGGTTCGGGTCAATGCAGAGGTTGATTTTGATCAGCGGGAAAAAGTTGAAGAAGCCCTTGACCCCAAGGGTTCTGTGGTTGTCAGTGAACAGACCAGTACAGAAGAAGGGGGCACTCAAGGTTCCAGTGGTGTCCCTGGAGTTGTCTCCAACCTCCAGGAACAAGCTCCGACAGTCGTACCTGCAACTCCATCTAGCCGGTCGGATGAAACTGTAAATTATGAACTCAGTAAGATCGTCAGCAAAACAGTTCAATCAGTTGGCACACTGAAAACCCTTTCGGTTTCTGTTTTAGTTGCTGATCGTGTCACTCCAGGGGCTGAAGGTGCTGAGCCAACCAGTACCCCACGGAGTACTGAAGAAATATCAGATATCGAGCAAATGGTCCGATCTGCACTCGGCATCAACAATACTCGAGGTGATTTGATTTCAGTTGTCTCAATGCCATTTGAAAGCGGCTTTATTGACGAGCCTTTACCGCAGCCATCGATCATCGACAAGGTTTATCCATTTATGCCTATCATCAAGTATAGCCTGCTAGCAATTGCGTCAATGTTTGCGTATCTGTTGTTCCTCAAGCCGTTGATGCGAACCTTGCGTGGGGCTTCCGATCAAACTCAACCGATGAAAACCGTTGAAGAACTAGAAGCTGAGATGCGCGGAGAATCTGATATGCCATTGCTCGGTGGTCCCAGTGACCCGCTAGCACAGATTCGAAAAGAAGTTCTAGGTGGTGACATGATGCCAGTTCAGGTGGTTAAAAACTGGCTGCGTGAAGAGCCTGCAGAATCTTGAAGGCGGCAAAACAAGGCTGAAACTGTTTAGACTGAAGGGATAATTCGAACCCTAAACCCCTTCGGCCTGAACAGCATTCAACATGGAGTGATTAGTGAAAAAAGCAAAACACTTGTCTGGAGCCAAAAAAGCAGCCCTGCTACTGCTGTGCCTTGGTGAAGAGGCAACCGCAAAGATATTTGAAACTCTCGATGATGCTGAGGTTCGAGAAATTAGTCGTTGCATGATGGATATTGATCATGTCGATCCCGCTCTAGCCCGAGAAATTCTGGAAGAATTCAAGGAAGTGCGTGGTGGCGATGTTGGGGTTTATATCCGCGGTGACGAGTTTGCAAAACATGCCATTCTAGGGGGTGGTGACAATCAACGAGCTCAACACCTGCTTGATCAGGTATCGGCAGGGATTGAAGGTCGGCCATTGGAGACCATTTCCAAAATGCATCCACGGATGGTTTCCGGGTTGCTGGAAAACGAACACCCACAGACTGTCGCATTGATTCTATCAACCCAGAAAGAAGATCATACCAGCAGAATTCTGGCCGAGCTCCCCGATGATATGCGAGGGGATGTGATGTATCGAATTGCCAAGATCGATAACGTTTCCCCCGAGGTCATCAACCAGATCGAAGAGGCCCTACAGCGTGAAGTCGGCGTTGTTGTCGGCAAGGATCGGAAACAGGTCGGCGGCGTCGACAAAGTCGTAGAGATATTGGGAAAAATGGACAAAGGGGCCGACCAGGTTATTCTCACCAGCATCGAAGCTGCTGATCCTGACCTTGCAGAGGAAATTCGTCGGCGCATGTTCACCTTTGAAGATCTGGTCGCAATTGATGGCCGCGGTATGCAGGCGATTCTACGCGAGGTCAGTACCGACATGCTGACTCTGGCATTAAAGACGGCTAGCGATCCGATTAAAGAGAAAATTTTTGGCAATATTTCCCAGCGCGCCGCCGACATGATCGCGGAAGATCTTGAGGCTATGGGCCCGCGTAAACTTTCTGAAGTTGAAGCAATGCAGATGGAAGTTGTTAAAGTTGCCCTAAAGCTTGAAGAAGAAGGAAGCGTTGTGATTCCTGGAAGGGGTGGCGGTGGCGATGAACTTGTCTAAGATATATCGAGGGGCTGAAGCCGATGGTCTCAAAGAGTTTCAATTCAGGTCATTTAGCGATCCAGAGTCAAGCTCTGCTCCTGAAGCTGACGGTTTTGTCAAAACCGCGCCTGCTGCTCCAGTGAAAGCGACCGGGCCAACAGCAAAAGATGTTGAGGACGCCTATACACGTGGCAAGCGAGAAGGTTTGGATGGCGCTGAAGGGAAACTGGAGAAATCGGCAAGTGCTCTAGTCACTGCAGCAACTGAAATAAGCCGCTTGCGTGATTCTCTGGCTAAGAACAGCGGCCAGGATATGTTGCGGTTGGTGATGGCGATTTCTGAACAGATCATTCGTAGAGAAGTTGCAGCTGACCCCGAAGTTATCTTAACAATTATTGAAAATGCATTGAAGTCTTCGGTACGCAGTGACCAATACCAGATTCGAATTAATCCAGCGGATCTTGAAACCGTAACCAAGAACAAACCCCTTTTTCTTGCCAGCATCAGTGGCTTGAAAAACCTTAGTTTTGAAACTGACCCTGAAATCTCCCCCGGTGGTTGTCGCGTTGATTCAGAGTTTGGGGATGTTGATGCCACGATTGAAACACAGCTTGAGGCCATACAGCAGGCCTTAAGTGAAGCTATTACGGATATTGAATGATAGACCTCGTCGATCATATTAAAGCGATCAATCCACTGAAAGTGAGTGGCAAAGTGATCCAGATTGTCGGTCTGGTTGTCGAGGGTTATTGCCCAGGAGCAACCGTTGGTACCCTTTGTCAGTTGATCCCACGAGGAGATGGGGAGCCGGTTCCCGCTGAGGTGGTTGGTTTTAGAGATTCCCGAGCATTGCTGATGCCTCTGGGAGAACTCCGTGGCTTGGGCCCTGGTAGTTTAATTCAGGTGCTTCGGGATAGTGCTTCTCTGCCGGTTGGGGACCACCTGCTGGGTAGGGTGCTTGATGCTTTGGGACAGCCCTTGGATGAAAAGCCACTAAAACCCTGTGAACATGAATGTCCGTTATATGCCTTGCCAGCAAGCCCAATGGCGCGTAAACCAATCGTCCAACCTCTAGACCTTGGTGTACGGGCCATTAATGGGCTGTTGACCTGTGGTTCAGGACAACGGATGGGGATTATGGCCGGTTCGGGAGTCGGTAAAAGTGTCCTGCTGGGGATGATGGCCAAACATACACAAGCAGATGTCAATGTCATTGCACTGATTGGTGAGCGGGGACGGGAAGTTCGTGAATTTATCGAGCGCGATTTAGGCCCAGAGGGGCTCGCCCGTTCTGTGGTTATTACCGCAACTTCAGACCAATCACCATTGTTACGGATGCGCGGTGCTTTCGTCGCAACAACAATAGCGGAGTACTTTTGCAATCAAGGAAAAGACGTTCTGTTGTTGATGGATTCAGTGACTCGCTTTGCCATGGCGATGCGTGAGGTGGGACTGGCAATTGGAGAGCCACCAACGACTAAAGGCTACACCCCATCAGTTTTTGCCACGCTACCAAAGTTATTGGAGCGAGCAGGTAGCTTCAAGGGGAAAGGGAGCATCACCGGTCTTTATACAGTGTTAGTTGAAGGGGATGACATGAATGAGCCGGTCGCTGATTCAGTAAGGTCGATATTGGATGGTCACATTGTTCTGTCCCGAGATATTGCTGCCCGTAACCACTTTCCGGCAATCGATATCCTTAATTCGGCCAGTCGGGTCATGCGGGATATTGTCAGCCCAGAACATATGCAGCTCAACGGCCGGGTCCGGGAGATTATGGCGACCTACAAAGAAGCAGAGGACCTGATAAATATCGGTGCCTATATTGAAGGAAGCAACGGTAAAATCGACTTTGCTATCTCTCAGATTGAAGCCATTATCGATTTTTTGCGGCAGGGTATGAACGATGCTGTTGACCTGGAGACAACAGTGGAAGAGTTAACGACGTTGCTCCAGGATCGTCGTCAGGGAATAAGATAACCAGTGGCAAAGAGATTCAAATTACAGGCGGTACTCAAGTATCGACAATCTCTGGAAGATCAGGCGCAACAGGTTTTGGCTACAAGTCTGCAGAAACAGAGTCACTTGAAAACCCAGTTGCAAGAGCAGAAACAGAAATTAAAGCGTCTTGATCGAGAACTGAAAATTCGCCAGATCGATGGGTTGACTATTGCAGCTATGGATTTATATGAATCACAGATTCAACATCACCGCCGATTAATTGAAGATATTCAGAATCAGCTACAGCGGTTAGATCAGCAAGTGGATTCTGAGCGTAAGGAACTCCTGTATGCCGCTCGAGAGCGTCAGGTTATGGAAAAACTGAAAGACAAGCAGGAAGCTGAATATCAACAAGAGCTATCACGGAAAGAGAGAGCAATGTTGGATGAGATCAGTTTGCGCAGTAAAGGACATGACTCATGATGAGAATAATTTCGCTGATATTAACATTTCTGTTCTGCTGCAGCAGCCTGTATGCAGCAGAGTCCAGATTGGTCAATGACAAAGACATTACATCCGTAGAGGAACGTCGAATTCTCGTCTCAATTGAGGATGAATACGCAAAACTGGACGAAGTTGAAAGTAAATTGAATACTCGTGAAATGCAGCTAAAGACCTTAGAGATAGAGGTCGATAAGAAACTCGCAGCAATGCAACAACTCAGAAATGAACTGGTAAAATTGCTGGATCGTAAAGAAGAAGCGGAAGGTGAAAGAATCGGGGAGCTAAGCAAAATCTACGAGAAAATGGATCCCAGAAAAGCTGCAGCTGTTATCAGAACATTGGATCATCAACTGGCTGTTGATCTTTTGCTTGGAATTAAAAAGAAAATCGCAGGAAAAATTCTTGACAGTCTTGATTATGAAACAGCAGTTAAACTCAGTAAGGCTTTTACCGAAATACCAGTAAAGAATAATTCGGCGAATTAACCCGAAGATGAAAATACACCTAATGAAAGGAGGTGAAACGAATGGATGCATTATCGATAATCGATAGGGGACCGCGAACTTTAGAAACGGCTTCTCCGACAAAGAAAGCGGGGAAAAGTGAGCAGAATTTTAGCAAGGAACTGAATCAGAAACAACAATCCCAAGAAAGTACCCCGGTTGAACATCAAGCAGTTGATAGACAATCCAAAATGTCTGTAAATTCAGAAGAGAAGAAAACTGTTGCTGACAATCACAAAGCTGAAAAGAAACAAGAGAAAACTGGACAAACAGAATCTACGACTGAAACCGCACCTCAACAGCAGGTTAAAATGCAGCAGACACTTGTCGACCTGATGCAGACGCTAAAGGCTGTCACTGACGATATTTCAACTGAGAAGTCAGAAGGAACTGTGAAGTCAGACGATTTTGACCATATTGAAAAGCTGTTGACCGATCTGGTTCAACAACTTGACGCAGCCAATCTTCCTGGTGAACAAGTGTTGGCAGGTGTTGATTTGTCGTCGTTGGCAACTGAGCTTGAATCTCTAAACAACGATGCCGACCACAAAGAGCTATTAGTGCAACTAGTTACAGCAATCGAAGAACAAATCACAAACGAAACCGGCTTACAGGAGAATGCTGAACTGGCAGCGGCTATGGTCGTTGAGACACAGCAGCAAAATGTATCTCCAGTGGTCACGGAAAATTTGGCCCAGACTCGGCAGCTTTTGCAAAAAGCCTTGGATTCAGTTGTTTCTCAAAAGTCAACTGCAACCAATAATGCTGTGACGGAGGAAAGGGTTGCCGTGACTGAACAACCGACTGAAGAGATAGTCTTCGCAGTAAAAGAATCCAGCAAGGAGATTGATCCTCGGTTTGCGGGTTTGCTTAAGCAACGAAATGACCAGAACTCTGTCCAAAAGGTTCCGTCAGGGAAAGAACAGACCCCATTGCACTCTTCCAGTCAGCAGGCAGAATTGAAGCAAGAGGAACAAAATGTTCAGGTTCCGACTGCCGAGATAGCCACGAAAGTTGAAACAACTCAGCTTTCAGAGCACGGGAGTAAGCAGGTCTTTGAAAATATGGTGCAACAGAATCAGCACAGTCTGCACTCACAAGGACAACCCCTGACTCAAGGGTTGGAAACAAATAAATTAGCCCCACAAACTCCGGTTGTGCAGTTGGCCAGTGGGCAACAAATACCTGAAAGTCAGATCTTTGACCAGGTGGTGACCCATCTTTCTGGCAGTGTTAATGGTGATACCGGGCGCATGGTTCTTCGCCTGCAACCAGCAGAGCTCGGATCCTTGAGACTTGAACTCATTGTTGAGGGAGATCGAATTCAGGCAAATCTTCATGCTCAGAGCCATCAGGTCCAGGAAGTCCTTGAGCGCAATCTGCCTCAATTACGACATGCTCTGGCTGAACAGGGTCTCAAAATTGATCAGTTTCAAGTTAATGTTGATCAGCGACAACAGAGTGGACAATTCGAAAATCTGGCACAACAACAGCACCGTAATGGTTCTGAAAAACAGCCTGATTGGCACCAGCAAAACACTGAAACAGAAGAACAAATCATTCCCCTGGCCCACCTGATGCAAAATGGTGGCAGAGGTATCAGCCTCCACGTATAGCAACAACTTAAAAAGAGGAGAGGTAAAAAACATGTCAGCAATCAGTGGAATCGATACCGGCTATACCGCACCGACAATACCATTGGACACTCAAGAGTCTTCTATGGGCAAGGACGATTTTCTTTTGTTGTTGGTGGCTCAGTTGGAAAATCAAGACCCGATGAATCCAGCAGATGCGACAGAGTTTACATCACAACTGGCACAGTTCAGTTCTTTGGAACAGCTGGAAAATGCCAATAAAAGCCTGGAAGGTCTCGCTGCAATGAGCAGTGAAATGGAGCGGATGTCAGCTCTTGGTTTGATCGGGCAGGATATTGTTGCCCAAACGAGTGAATTCCATTTTAGCGGTGATCCCTTGCAACTGGGTTATCG
>JAZBPC010000064.1:0-16043 GCA_036351455.1 Desulfuromusa sp. | reverse complement strand
TATCCAACGCTTCCTTGGTGTTTCTGAAGGTAACGGCAAGGCGCTTGGCCTGGATGAAAAGTGGGTTTACAACATCATTAAGCAAGTTGGAAACTACGGTGAAGTCTTCGAGCGTAATGTTGGCGTTAACACCACTTTGGGTATCGAGCGTGGGCTTAACGCTCTCTGGACCAATGGTGGCTTGATGTACTCACCTCCATTTAAATAAGACTTATTGTAGTGAATTGTAGCCGCCGGGACTTTGAAGTTTCGGCGGCTCTTTATTGATATTATTCAGCCCCGGGAATAATCATTTTGAAACAACAAGATTTCTCAACATCAACAGATACCGTTGAGGCAGCGGTCCCATTCTGGCATGACGCTGGAAAGCGGGCGATTGTTTTTCAAATTTTTGCTCTCTTTGCCGTCACCGGCTTCAGTTACTATTTATTCACCAATACCCAAGCCAACCTGGCAAGACAATCGATCGCAACGGGTTTCGGTTTCATGGGAAAGGAAGCATCTTTTGAAATTGGTGAATCACTGATCCGTTATTCAGCAGCAGACAGCTATGCCAGAGCATTGCTGGTTGGAGCATTAAATACCCTCAAAGTTGCCTTTATTGGCATTATTCTGACAACGATTCTCGGTTGTATTGTCGGTGTTGCACGGCTCTCCACCAACTGGCTTATTTCAAGGCTGGCTGGTGCTTTTATCGAAGTCATGCAAAATATTCCTGTCCTGCTACAACTGTTTTTCTGGTACGCCATTTTTTATGAGACTTTCCCTTCTCCACGGCAAGCACTTAACCCGATCAAGGGGGTCTTCCTTTGCAACCGCGGATTCATTTTCGCTATTCCGGAATCTCACAGTGCTCACGTTGTTATGGGGATAGCATTCCTTGCAGCATTAATTGGAGGCTGGTTTTTAAACCGCTGGGGACATAAACGCCAGGAATTGACGGGACAATTTCTTCCAGCAGGGAGAATCACCGTTGCACTGGCAATATTTGCACCATTGGTTGTTTGGGCACTTTATGGAGCCCCAACCGCTATGAATATTCCAGAATTGCGCGGCTTTAATTTTCAGGGAGGACTCACGGTCAGCCCGGAGTTTGGTGCTTTATTAATTGGCCTGGTGCTATACACATCGGCCTTTGTTGCTGAAATTGTTCGGGCGGGGATTCAATCAATCAGCCGTGGTCAAATTGAAGCAGCCAAGGCGATTGCGTTAAGTCCGGGACAAGTTCTGCGCCTGGTCATTTTACCTCAGGCATTGCGCGTTATCATTCCACCATTGACCAGTCAGATGTTGAACTTAACAAAAAACAGCTCTCTGGCTGTTGCCATCGGTTATGCTGATTTCGTTGCTGTCGCCAATACCACGATAAATCAGACTGGACAAGCGATTGAAGGAGTTGCCTTGATCATGGTTGTCTATCTGTTCTTTAGTCTGTCAACTTCAGTTTTCATGAACTGGTACAATAAACGTATGGCTTTGGTGGAGAGATAAAACATGACTGAATCAACCATAGCCAAAAGAGAACGTTTAAAGCCACCGATAGCAAACGTCGGTGTTATAGGTTGGTTACGCACTAACCTGTTCAATTCCTGGTACAATTCGCTGCTCACAATTGTGACCCTGATAATGCTTGGTTTTTTGCTGCCCCCATTCATTCAATGGGCATTTGTGGACAGTCTCTGGAACAGTTCAGCTGCAGCCTGTCGTGACATTGATGGCGCCTGCTGGTCAGTCATCCCCAACAATCTAAGATTCATCATTTTAGGATTTTTCCCAACGGGGCAAGAATGGCGTCCGATTCTGGCCATGATTTTATTACTTTCTTTGGTGGTCTACTCCAAAGAGCGCTCCCGCTGGAAAAAATCGCTCGCCTGGCTCTGGACGATCAACCTGATCATCATGGGAACCTTGATGCATGGTGGTGTCTTCGGTATGCCCGTTGTTGAAACGTCACAATGGAGCGGGCTGCCACTGACATTCATCCTCTCCTTTTTCGGGATGATTGCTGCTTATCCTTTGGGGATTCTTCTGGCTCTTGGCCGGCAATCAAAAATGCCGGCGATTAAAACATTATGTGTCGTCTATATTGAGATGATCCGCGGGGTTCCCCTAATCAGCCTGCTGTTCATGTCTTCTGTTATGTTTCCCCTGTTTCTTCCTGAGGGGGTGACCATTGACAAGGTATTGCGCGCGCTGGTTGCAATTATCCTGTTCTCGGCTGCCTATATTGCCGAAGTGGTCCGTGGGGGATTACAAGCGATGCCAAGAGGGCAATATGAAGCCGCCGACTCCCTCGGCTTGAACTACAGTAACACCATGCGCCTGATTATATTACCTCAGGCACTCAAAATCGTCATTCCTCCGTCGGTTGGGATCCTGCTGTCGGTCTTCAAAGATACCTCACTGGTCGTTATTATTGCCCTGTACGATGTCTTAAAAACGACGATGGTCACTCTATCCAACCCCCAATGGGCTGGGTATTCAAGAGAATTATATATTTTCCTGGCATTGCTCTATTTCGTATTTTGCTACGCCATGTCAAGCTACAGTCGCAAGTTAGAAAAAGAACTCCACACAGGGCATTAATCAGCATTCAAAGCAAGAGAGATTGTCATGAACGATTCACAGACAAATAGTAATTCTGCAGAGACCAATAAACCGATCATAGAAATCCATGAAATGCACAAATGGTATGGCGATTTCCATGTTCTCAGCGATATCAATCTACAGGTGCAGCCCAAAGAAAAGATTGTTATCTGCGGTCCTTCAGGTTCTGGAAAATCGACACTGATCCGCTGTATTAACCGTCTGGAAGAACATCAGCGTGGACGAATCATTGTCAATGGAATTGAACTGTCCAATGATATTAAAAATATTGAGAAAGTGCGGACTGAAGTCGGCATGGTATTCCAGCACTTCAACCTCTTTCCCCACTTGACCATATTAGAAAACCTCACCCTCGGGCCAATCTGGGTGCGTAAAACACCCAAAAAAGAAGCTGAAGAAGTCGCAATGAACTACCTGGAAAAGGTTAAAATTGCCGAGCAGGCAAAAAAGTTTCCCGGTCAACTTTCTGGTGGCCAGCAGCAACGTGTCGCCATTGCCCGCAGTCTCTGCATGAGTCCCCAGGTGATGCTGTTTGACGAGCCAACTTCGGCTCTTGATCCGGAGATGATCAAAGAGGTGCTTGATGTTATGATTGACCTGGCTGGTGAAGGGATGACTATGCTGGTCGTCACCCATGAGATGGGCTTTGCCAAGAGTGTTGCTGATCGGGTTATGTTTATGGATGACGGTCAGATTGTTGAGCAGAACAGCCCAGATGTCTTTTTTGACAATCCTCAACATGAGCGCACCAAGCTGTTCTTAAGTCAAATCCTGTAAAATATCTGGCCCGGCTTCCATCCAAGCGATCTGAGTTTCTCAGCTTTCGCTGTTAATGTTCCGAAAGGTATCTGACTGCCCCGGGATGGAGCTGTAATCCGTCCGGATTATTTCGAGCGACCTCCGTAGAAAACAAGCCCAATGATTTATGGATACCTTCCAGATAGGTCTTATTCTTATCAATGGCTTCAATGATTTTATAAGCAGTTTCCGGGTCGAAATCTTCCGAAACAATCAGCATGGTGCGGGTTCCAAAAGTGATAACTTTGCCTGGATGAGTGGGATACATTCCAGCAGGAAGTTCCGTCATCCAAAGAGCCGGATCGCTACTGATAAGCGCTTCAATGTCACTATCATTCAGGTTCAGTAAAGAGCCATTACAGGTTTTGAGCAACCGACTCAATGAAAAATCAGGGTGGATGCCGATATACACCATAGCCTGCATAGTGCCATAGCAAAAAGACTTTTTATCATCATTCGATTGGGACGGTGATAGATTTCCCAACAGACTAAAATCATTATTTGACCATTTTTTTGCTTTCAAGATTCTGTGCATGGCCAGATACTCTTTAGAACCGGGAGCACCAGCATTGACCCGCTTTCCTTTCAGGTCATTCAGTGAATTAATTCCAGCATCATTGCGAACAATCATAGTAATCGGAGTCGCATAAAATGGGGCCAGAACGCGCAAATTGCCATAGTCAATATCCATAAATTCAAAGTTTTCAGTTTTGTTGATAGCATTAAACAGAGGGCGGGAATCAATGAGTATAATATCCAGGGAACCATCGCGCAAATTGGTAAGATTGTAGACATCCCCTTTTTCACCTGTAGCGACCTGGTGGCAGTTAAGATCTGCTATTTTGCTATTGATCATCCGGCACAAAACTCGACCGGAAAAATAGGAAAATGACCCAGGGGATCCAGTCCCTAAGCGAATGTCAAATGCATGAACCATGACAGGGGAAAGCAGTAAAACAAAATTAAGGACGAAGCAGAGGACCCATTGATTGTTTTTAGCCAGCATGTTGACCTCCTTAAGAAAGCTGCCACTGAAGCGCACATAAAAAGCGTCAGTTGATTTGGACCACTAAACCAGTGACAAAAAAAGTATAACAAAGCAAAAAGCAAAAACAACAACCCTCCCTAAAGGAGGAGTTTGACAGACCCCTCTAGTTAGATTATATTAATATCAATTGATGGACTTAGGTTTCATATTTTATGGAGCTGAGACTTCAATGGTCCACAATTGAACATTGTTCTCCACCAGGAGGAGCCATGATCGCGACAGAAAAGAAACGGATATTGGTTGCCGATGCCAATACCCTTAATATGGCAACTCTGATAGGAACACTGAAGGACAACTACCATGTGGTCACTGCAAAAGATTCAGCTGAAATTTTCAAGCAACTGAAAAAACATCCTATTGACATGATACTCCTGGAGACTAGGTTTCCAGGAATGGATGGTTTTGAAATCTGTCGGCAACTTAAAGCAGATAAACAGACCCAAAAAATTCCCGTTATTTTTGTTACCGCCCAAAATTCTGCAGCTGATGAAGAAAAAGGGTTTGCCGTCGGTGCAGCTGATTATATTGCCAAACCTTTCAACGCCCCGACCGTAACCGCACGTATTAAGCATCAACTCAGGCACAGCGAAATCATTACCGAGTTGGAACGACTGAACCAACTCGCCCTTGATGCCAATCCCAACACCGGGCTACCAGGAAACAACACTATCCTCAAAAATATTCAGGAAGCTGTTGATAATCATGAAGACGTTTGCGTCATCTATGCCGATCTGGACCATTTTAAGGCTTATAACGATAGCTACGGTTTTGCACAGGGAGACAGTGTCATTGTTTTTACAGCCAATGTGATCAAGGTCGGGTTACAGAGCAATCAATGTGGCGACTCGTTTCTAGGACATATTGGCGGTGATGATTTTGTTTTTATTGTCCCGGAAGAAAACTATTCAGCCGTTGCGGAAGAAATCATCAAACGGATAGATCGAGGTATAGCGGAATTTTACAATAACGAAGATAGAGAAAGAGGATATGTCATTGCCACAAATCGTGATGGAGAGGAAAAACACCACCCTCTCATCAGCCTCAGTATGGGTGGCATCAACCTGTTAAAACGAAAAGTCACAACAGCATTTGAAGTCGTTGACATTTGTACCGAAATGAAAAAAGCAGCAAAGAAACAAGCTGGAAGTCAAATATTAATCTGTCAGCGTCAATAACATCGAGATTGTTTTTATCCGGCAACGGTCTGGTCCCACCAGCGTGTCCGGATGAAGACTAGACCTTCTCAAAGCGGTTCATTGCGACATTCTTCCAGGACGTTTCGGGATCAAAAATCTGACCATTCATAGCAATCCAGACCCCTCCCGGCAATAACTGAACCGAAGTTATAGCGCTGGCAATATTGTAGATAGCATCAGTGAAGCGGAATCTTGCCGGCTGCATAGCCCCAGTCAAAACAACAGTTTTACCGGCAATCCCCTGCAAAGATTTAGCGGTTTCAATCATTGTATCTGTCCCGTGAGTGATAACAATCTTTTCTGCCGAACTATCAATAACGGCCTGCCTTATCAATTTTCTATCGGCATCATCTATATCAAGACTGTCCTTACGCAACAACGGGATGATTCGATAGTCAATTGTAAGGTTTGCCTCACGCAAAACATCTCCAATTTGCGGATCACCTATTTCATAGCTGCTTTTAGCATCGAAATAAATCTTATCAATCGTTCCACCCGTGGTCATAATTTCAATTTTCATAAAGCCCTCAGCATTTTTTTTAATCATGTGGCTTGATGACCAAAGCATGTCCAGATAACAAGGCTTCTATTATTTTCTTCCGGCCGCTCGTCACCAGTCGTTGAATTGTTCCGCGCGAAACCTCCATCTGTACGCCAGCCTCTGCTTGAGTCATGGCATCCCGGTCACAAAGCGATAGCGCCTCGAGTTCATCAGCATCAAGCTCTACCATCTGTAACTTTGAAACAGGAGTACCTGCAGGCTTGAAAAGGTGATCTGCAGGGCGTCTACTTGGGCAGCATCTTCTTGGTTTTCTTGGTCTGGGGGACATAATCTGTTCCGTTTAAAGGGCTTCTTCAATGGCCGAAATGAGAGACTCACAAACAGCTTTATGCATTTCAGGAAATTCTTCATCGTCAACAAGCTCGGCAACCAATTCTTTAGAGATTCGCAGCATTCGAACTTGAGTCTTATTGTTTTTACTAAAAACAACAATATATTTAGGGAGAAGAACGGCCCGTTCAAGGTTCTCCATCAACGACTGTGCTGATTTTTTAGGTGCACAGATCTGCACCATGTGCAGATCAAATCCTTTTGCCAACTCCACACCGTGATGACCGAAATGATGCACCATCTCCATTTTGTCATCATTATGAATTATAAAGCCATGCATCGCCATCGCTTTGCCAAGATCTTTAATAAAATCGGCAATACACTTTTCAGTTTCAACGTGAAAAACACTTGCAGACATAAAAACGCACCTTTCTGGAAAAGAAGATATTTGTGCATATGCACAATATAGCCAGTAAGATTAAAAGTCAACCCAAGCGATAACAAGAATATGCTACAATCACGGATATTTGAGCAACCCAAATTGCTGATAGACCCTTAATCCATAAATCTATCCAGCAAATTCCTCTCTAAGACATTGATAACTAAAAAAGTTGTTGTTTTTTTTCTCATTATGAAAAATAATGCAATATTGTTTTGCAGATTGTCTACTTGCTCTGTTTCATGTGGAGGGGAAAACCTTCCTTTTAAAAGGGTGGCCTCCATATGCCGGCAAGCACAAAGGCAGACGAGTTTTGATATTCCCTATCCATTCATAGAACAGAATTCTACAACCATCTAACGAGGAGGTACCATGAAGCGAATATTAACGACTGTATTCATTACTTGCATTGCTTCAATGCTGGCCATCCCAGCCATGGCTTCACAGACCATCAAAATCGGTTTTAATATTCCTTTGACCGGCGACATTCCTGAAGTCGGCGAAGGCTCCAAAAACGCTGCAGAAATGTACCTTGCTGACATCAATGGTGCCGGCGGCCTTGAAGTCGGCGGCAAGAAATACATGCTTGAGTTTGTCTACATGGACAACGAGTCAAAGGCTGATTCGGCAGTCAACGCTGCTCTCAAATTGATCGAGCAGGAAGAGGTCGTGGCCATTATCGGTCCTAACTCTTCCAAGCAGGCTGTTCCTGGCGGCGGTACCGCCAACGAAAACCGCGTGCCAATGATCAGTCCATGGTCGACAAATCCTAATACCACGTTGGATCGCCCCTGGGTTTTCCGTGCGGCCTTCCTCGACCCCTTCCAGGGTCCAGTTGTTGCTGACTTTGCAGCCAAGAAGTTCGGTGCTAAGACCGCAGCAGTGCTTTTTGACGTTGAGAACGATTATTCTGTTGGTTTAGCAGAGGTCTTTAAATCTGCCTGGGAATCCAAGGGTCTCGGAGCGGTCGTAGCCTATGAATCAAATGGCACCAAAGACCAGGATTACTCCGCACAGCTGACCACCATCATTGCTGCCAAACCTGACTTCATCTTTGTCCCTGAAAACTACAATCAGGTCGCCCTGATCATACCACAAGCGCGTGATCTTGGTTACAAAGGGCCTTTCATGGGTTCCGATGCCTGGGGCACCCCGGATTTGGTTAAACTCTGTGGCGACCAGTGCAACGGCCAGTACTTCTCAACCCATTATGCTGCAGCCGGTGCCAAAGGCGCAACCAAGGTCTTCATCGATCGCTACAAAGAAAAATACGGCGCAGAACCAGCTGACTATGCAGCCCTGACCTGGGATTCCATCGGTCTGATGGTCGAAGGGATCAAGAATGCTGGTATGGTCGATTCCAACCCACGCAAAATGCGTAAAGCCATTCGCGACGGTCTCGCCGCAATCAAGTCTTTTGACGGCGTCACTGGCTCATCCAAGTTTAACGAGCAGGGCGATCCTATCAAGTGCGCTGTTGTGGTTAAAATCTCCGAAGAAGGAACTTTTGTCTTCGAAGAATCCGTCTGTCCATAACAATATCCATTAGCATAGCGTGAAAAAGCGGAGATCTTTGGATCTCCGCTTTGCTGTGACCCAAATAAGTCGCCACAGGCGACCATAGAACTCCAACGTTTTTAAGGAAAAATCTCTGTGGATTTCATTATTCAGAATGTCCTGAATGCCATGCAATGGGGGAGCTTTTACGCTCTCATTGCTCTCGGCTACACCTTGGTTTACGGGGTGCTGCGTCTGATCAACTTCGCCCATGGTGATATCTTTATGGTCGGAGCCTATATCTCTTTCTTCGTGGCGACTTTTCTTATTGGTCCTATCATCGGGCTCTCTCCAGTTATTGCCTTTGCCATTACTGTGCCCCTGACCATGGCTTTGACTTCGATAGTTGGTGTCACTCTGGAACGAATTGCTTACCGACCCCTACGGCGAAAAGGTGCACACCGACTCTACGTCGTTATAACCGCACTGATGTGCGGACTGATCCTTGAATATTCAAACCTGGCAATACTTGGAGCCAGCCGCCTCAAATTCCCTGAGTTGATTGAAAAACAGATCTGGAACATAGGTGGCGTCACTTTGACCAACCTCAAGGTCATGGTCATCGTGACTGCCATTCTGGTCTTCGTGTTTCTGCAATGGGTGGTCACCCATACGCGCGTAGGAATGGCAATGCGTGCCATATCTTATGATAAATTCGCAATTCCACTTATGGGTATCCCCATCGACCGAATAATCGTTGTCACCTTTGTCCTCGGCTCGGGGTTTGCCGGTCTTGCCGGACTGCTGTTTGCCATGAGCTATCCAGTACTGGAACCTTTTATGGGGATGTTGATCGGCTGGAAGGCATTTATCGCGGCAGTTGTTGGTGGTATTGGTGATATTAAAGGGGCATTTGTTGGAGGCTTTCTGCTCGGTTTCATCGAGGTCGGCGTAGTCTCAGTCTTTCCATCGACCTATCGAGACCTCTTCGCCTTCACCATTTTGCTGCTGATTTTGTGGGTGAAACCCTCAGGACTATTCGGCATACCACAATCGACCAAGATATAGGTTGGTAGATAAAAATATGAAAAAATACTCATTCAATATACTGCTGATCGCCTTTGCCATCGGACTACTGTTCGCAACCCACTTCCGTGTCATCGATGGCTATATCCAGATTGTTGTCATGACCATCGGCATCAACATCATGATGTCCACCAGCCTCAACCTGGTCAATGGCAACATGGGCGAATTCACCTGTGGTCACGCGGCTTTTATGTGCGTGGGAGCCTATGTTTCATCGATCTTATCGGTACTCTGTTTTGGCACCAAATTTGGCGCACCACTGCTGCCTGCGGCCTCAGTGGTGGTGGTTTTCCCTATCATCCTGCTAATTGGCGGGGCAGTGGCTGCCGTATCCTCGTTGCTGATATCAATCCCTTCATTCAAAACCCGAGACGACTATCTGGCCATCATTTCCATCGCTGTCAACTACATGATCATCTCGGCTATACAGAATATCGACTTCCTCGGCGGATCGCGCGGCTTTCAAGGGATGAAGGATACCGTCTGGGCGATGGTTGACGTCTTCGATGGCCCGTGGATGCTTTTTTGGGTCATCAACTTCACTATTTTTACAGTCTGGGTGATACGGCGCTTTATCTCCTCGACCTATGGCAAGGGTGTCAACGCCATCTGTCAGGACGAAGTGGCCGCTGAAATCATGAGCGTTAACACCAATAAAATCAAAATCGTCAATTTCATGGTCGCTGCCGGCTTGGCGGGGTGTGCTGGAGGACTATACGCGCACATCGTTGGTTATGTGAATCCGCAATCTTTCAACATTCTCAAATCAACAGAAGCTCTGGTTATGGTCTATCTCGGCGGCATGGGATCTTTGTCAGGCGCCATCATTTCCGCAATTATTTTCACCGGTCTGCTGGAAGTGCTCCGCTCGCAAGCGATCATCGATGGCCTTCTTTCACCGATCACCTTTATGTTTCCAGATTGGGAACCTTCGGCAGGTGTCATCAAATGGGTCATGATCCCTCTCATGCTGGTCATTGTCATGCAGTTCCGCCCCGAAGGAATCATGGGCAATCGAGAACTGGGAGATGTTTTCCCCAAGCTGAAAAAATTTTACAGGTTTAAATGATGGCACAGACAGAAACACAAACAGAATCGACTCCAGTTCTCGAGGTACGTGGGTTGACACAGCGTTTCGGCGGTCTGACCGCGGTCAACGACTTCAATGTCAAACTGATGCCTGGAGAACTTTCCGGACTGATTGGTCCTAACGGCGCTGGAAAAACAACGGTCTTCAATCTGGTCAGTGGCTTCTATCAACCGACCGAGGGACAAATTTTCGTTAACGGTGTCCCTACTGCCGGGCTAAAACCGCACAAGGTCACCGCTTTAGGTGCAGCTCGCACTTTTCAAAACATCCGCCTCTGGAACGACATGACGGTGCTGGATAATATCCGCGTCGCCCAGCACTATCAACTTGGTTACGGTTTTTTCCACGCCATTGCCCGGAGTAAACATTATCTCGCCCGAGAGGAACAGGTGGCCAAAGAGGCTGAAGAACTGCTCGATGTCTTCGATCTAAAACGCCATGCAGGGGAATTTCCCAAGAACCTCCCCTATGGCACCCAGCGCAAACTGGAGATTGCCCGCGCGCTATCGAGCCACCCGAAACTGCTGCTCCTCGACGAACCTGCCGCTGGGCTCAACTCAGCCGACGCGAAAGAGCTGATTCGGCTGATCCGCTGGATTCACGATACCTTTGACGTTACCATTTGGATGATCGAACACCACATGGACGTTATGATGGAACTCGCCACACAAATCAAGGTTATCGACTTCGGTCAAACCATCGCTGAAGGCAACCCTGATGAAATTCGCAAACACCCTGCGGTCATCACCGCCTACCTGGGAGATGATAATATCTAATGCTTCTGCAAGTTGAAAATCTCGAAGTGAAATACGGGAATATCCAGGCGCTGCACGGAATCAGCTTTCACGTTAATGAAGGCGAGATCGTCACCCTGATCGGTGCCAACGGGGCCGGCAAAACCACCACTCTCTACTCCATCACCCGGTTACCACCCCCGGAAGCACCACGGGTGGTCGGTGGAGATATAAAATTTCTGGGGGGATCAATTCTCAAAACCCAGCCAAGCGATGTGGTAAAAAAACTGAACTTGGCACTATCCCCAGAAGGTCGTCGTATCTTTGGCAACCTCACAGTCCTGGAGAATCTGAAACTGGCAACCTATGCACGGGAAAAGAACGCGGATCTGGGTAAGGAATACGACTACATTTTTGACCTTTTCCCCCGGCTGAAAGAACGTCGCAACCAACGAAGTGAATCATTAAGTGGCGGCGAGCAACAGATGCTCGCTGTGGGGCGAGCCTTGATGACAGGATGCAAAATTCTCTTGCTGGACGAGCCAAGCATGGGACTGGCCCCGGTTCTCAAATACGAGATGTTCCGAAAACTTAAACAACTCAATGAAGATGGAATGACAATTCTTCTGGTTGAGCAGAATGCAAACCTGGCGCTGAAACTGGCTCATCGTGGATACGTCATGGACACGGGCAACATCGTTGCTGAAGGAACCGGTGCAGAGTTACTGGATAATCCAGAAGTTAAAAAAGCTTACCTGGGAGGATAACAATCCTCTCCAGAGGCTAAAGCACTGGGAGAAAAAGCCCACCACAAAGTATAAAACTAAGAGCTGGATGATATGAATCGTCCAGCTCTTAGTTTTTTTGCATGGATGCTCTATCCTGAATGTAAAAGATAGGTGTATCCTTTTGATGGTGGGATGTCTATTCTGAACCGAGGAGATATTCATGAGAGAGCCATTGCTTTACCGAGCCCTGTCCAGATTTTTCCTTACGCTACTGGCAACAATACTAGCGACCAACCTCTGGGCGGCCAATTCAATTAACTCTGGAGAATTTTTCCCAGAAGTCCCGCTCCCCGCTCCCATTGATATTGCCCAGCGCTCTTATCTGGGACTGGCCGACGAGCAACCGTTTACCCTCAGCCAGATTGATGCTCGCGTCACCTTAGTCGAAATACTGAACGTTCATTGCCCCCATTGCATCAAGCAGACACAGCCTTATAACAAGCTCTACAGAATGATTGAAGCGGATCCGGAAACTCGAGGTCAAATCAAAATGCTCGGTGTTGCAGTCGCCAACGACGATGAAGCCATCGACGATTTTGTTGTCATCTATTCAGTCGCTTATCCGATCATTCCTGACCGCAATTTCAAACTTCACAGTGCCTTGCGTGCAGGGCCGACTCCGTTTTCAGTTTACGCACTGCGCAACCATCGCCGCGAACCCTTTGTCGTCACTGACACCCACTTGGGTGAAGATGATAAAGTCGATGAACTGTTTACCTATCTCAAATATCTTTTGAGCATGGATACTGTTGAATTCACATCTCTGCCTCAGACCGAGAAAATGGCCGTGAAAGAGCTGCTGCCTCCACAGTCCGAAGCTGAAATTGCCGAAATGGTCAAGGTTGAGTTTGCCAGGCAGGGGAATAATCTCAGTGATGTTCATAAGCTCGACCTGCCAAGTGGCCGTTGGGTTTATTCCGCAACACTGGTTAGAAACGGGCATAGGCAACCAATATTTGCTGAAGTTTCCAATCGCTCTGCCATCTGTGACGTTTGCCACAGTGTCCATTTTTTCTATGTATTTGACCCAACTGGACTGATTCTCGATTTTTCACCGCTACAACTGACAAAATATGGCAATGTTGAGTGGAATAAAGCGGAACTCAATTACTTTAGCCGCCGCGTTGTTGGCAAACGCCTGGCGGACTCCTGGAACTTTTCCCCAAAAACAGACGCTGTGGCCAGTGCCACCATGACATCGGCTATCATCTTTGATGACTTGGGGCAAGGGCTTAAACTGCTTGAAGAATTGCAACAGCAAAAATTACTGAAACCTTAGGCAAGCAATGATTTTAGCTATTAAAAGAGGTCTGATGTGCTTTGTGGTTCTGATCACATCCATCTCACTCTCAGGATGTAGTGATCTGAGTTACTACTTGCAGTGTGTTAAAGGACAGCTGGAGATCGTATCCAGTGCGCGCCCTATAGCACAAGTCATCACTGATCCACAAACCACGACAGAGCTGCGGATAAAACTCGAAAAGATACAGAAGATGCGGAATTTTGCAGTCACAGAACTCGGCCTGCCGGACAATGACAGCTATCGCCGCTATGCCGATATTGGTCGCCCCTATGTGGTCTGGAATGTCGTTGCAACAGAGGAATTTTCTCTACTACCGAAACAATGGTGTTTTCCAATCGCCGGTTGTCTGTCATACAAAGGCTACTTTGAACAGGAACAAGCTGAGCAACTGGCGACCAGACTGCAAACGGAAAAATACGACGTCGATCTCTACGGTGTGCAGGCCTATTCAACCCTCAACTGGTTTGACGACCCGGTTCTGAACACTTTCGTTGCCTCTTCCGATGCACGGCTGTCAGGCTTGTTATTCCATGAACTGGCTCATCAACTGATCTACATTGACAATGACAGTTCCTTCAATGAGGCCTTTGCCATGACCGTGCAGATCGAAGGTGTCCACCGCTGGTTTCAACAACATTCCGAACCTGAGGAATGGCAACAGTTTCTCGAGCATCAGCGGCAGTCTGAAGTGTTTCAGGATTTCCTGCGTACGACCCGTGAACAGCTGAGTACTCTTTATCAGCAGGACCTGCCAGAAGAGCAGATGCGCAATGGAAAACAGCTGTTGATCAGCAACGCCCTCGAACATTTTGAAGAATTAAAAGAGTCTGGACAGCTCGGCAACGGATTCGATCGCTGGATGTCACGCGGCCTCAACAATGCCCGCCTGGCCGGCATTGCGACTTACCGCGAATTGGTCCCCGGTTTTCAGGCGCTGCTGCAACAATGTCTCGGGGATATTCACTGTTTTTACCAGGAAACCCGTGCCCTGAGCAAATTGCCGAAAGCTGAGCGGCGAAAGAAGTTGAAAAGGAGTCCACAACCAGAATTGGCAGCAAAGAGCGGTTCGTAACGGTTAACCGTGCTTTGCTGAATTGATGCAAAATAATGCGCATAACAACTGCTGGTTTAAAAATTGGCCGATCCGGTCAGCGGCGGTTCTCAAGGCTTCAGCATATTCCAGAATTTTCTCTTTGCCCCCACCCTCCAACCTGCTAATCTCAGCCCCTGTTGTTATGCACGTCATTAGATGAGGGAGGGAGTATGGGCCGAGCAGGAAGTAGCGGTCTCAGCAAGTCATTGATTCTCAAAGGTCTGCAGTGCCAGAAGGCACTGTGGTTGGTCAAGCATCCCCCAGACTTTGAATTTCCTCCGCAACCCGATCTCGAAGCCAAGTTCAGAGCGGGAACCGAAGTTGGTCTCCTTGCCCAGCAGCTTTTTCCCGGTGGAATCGAAGTTCCCTACGAGGGACTCTCCTTTCCCGCCCAGCTCGCTCGCACCAGAGAATTGATCGATAGCGGTGCAGATGTCATTTACGAAGCCTCTTTCTCCTTCTCCGCGATCTTCGTCAAAGTCGACATCCTGGTACGCGATGCCGATGGCTGGCAAATCCACGAGGTTAAGATGGGCACCAGCGTCAAAGAGGTCAATCTCGACGACGTTGCCGTGCAGCATTATGTCCTCAGCGGTTGTGGGTTGACCATTTCAAAGTCGTTCCTCGTCCATGTTGATAACAGTTATGTCCGCCAGGGAGATATTGAGGTCGACAGGCTCTTCAGCAGTGAAGATATCAGCTTCAAAGTTGCGGCGCGGCAGCAAAGTCTCCCGGAAATCGTCGCCGAACTGCGCGAGACAATGCGTGAAGATGCCGAGCCTGACATCGACATCGGCCCCTACTGCAGCAATCCGTATGAATGCGATTTTATCCCCTACTGCTGGCAGCACCTCCCCGAAAATTCGATCTTCGATCTCCGCGGTAACGGCCTCAACAAATTTGACTTTTATAAACAGGGGATCATTCACTTCGAGGAGTTGCCGCTGGATCAACTCAACAAGGCCCAGCGTCAGCAGGTCGAGGCGACCCTGAAGCAGCAGGACTCAACGGATGCCGAAAAGATCAAAACGTTTCTTGAGACTCTCTGGTACCCCCTCTATCACCTTGATTTTGAAACCTTCAATACCCCGATCCCCAAGTTTGATGGCACCCGCCCCTATCAGCAGGTGCCATTCCAGTTTTCTATCCATGGACAATTACAAGCCGGGGCTGAGCCACAGCACTTTGAATACCTTACACAGCCGGATGTTGACCCACGCCGCGAACTGATTGAGCAATTGCTCGCCATAATTCCTGCCGATGCCTGTGTGCTGACTTACAATCAGACGTTTGAAAAAGGGGTGCTGCGCAATCTTGCTGAACTGTTCCCCGATCTGGCCGACGAAATCGCATTGCGGCTAGCCAATGTGCGCGATCTGATGATCCCTTTTCGGCGCCGTGATGTTTATCGTTGGCAGATGCGCGGTTCCTATTCGATCAAAGAGGTCTTGCCAGCAATGGTTCCCGAACTCTCTTATGCCGACCTGGAGATCGCTGATGGCATGGCGGCGATGCAAGCGTACCATGACATG
>JAZBPC010000063.1:0-14476 GCA_036351455.1 Desulfuromusa sp. | reverse complement strand
GGACTGCGCACGGTGATTGGTCCGGGTAAGATCAGTCGCTTCATAGAAGATCTGGTGCGGCCACATGTGATTAAAAAAGATATGTATGCGGCTTACGAAGCTATGGGGGCAGATCAAGTCAGGGAGGCCGAAGCGCTTGAGTGGTCTGAAGGGACTATTGGGGATGTGAATCATGAAGAGGGGTGATATCTGGTGGGTCAACTTTGACCTTTCTGTCGGTGGTGAAATACGCAAACAGAGACCAGCAGTCATTGTCAGTAATGATGCTGCTAATCGTTTTTTGAACCGGGTCCAGGTTATCCCTCTGACCAGTAACACGGGGCGCTTATATCCAAGCGAAGCCTATGTAACTTTCAAGGATAAAAAATCCAAAGCGATGGCCGATCAATTGACGACGGTGAGTAAAAAAAGGCTTGTTGCTTGTGCCGGTACGATTTCCACAGCAGAGATGGAGGGTGTTGTTCAAGCGATTTCTGTGCAGTTGGGATTTTGAATTAGCGATAAACACCGCATCTTAATTTAACTTTGCCAAGTAATAGAAATATTTGACAAAAACGGTTTCCGCCGTTATTAATGATTCATCGTTTTTATGCAGGAGGGTGGGTCCATGCAGAACAACAGAATAATTACGACAATTTTAACGCTGTATTTCTGAAGTGATTTCAGAGGTATGGCGTTTTTTGTTTCAGTGGGAATTGGGTGGATGTTCCTAGCAGAATAAGGAGAGTCATAATGACGTTTAGCGAATCTATTCGCACTTGCTTCTCAAAATATGCAATGTTTGAAGGGCGCGCCTCCAGATCAGAGTACTGGTGGTTTTTCCTGTTTACATTTCTCGCATCAGCGGCACTCGGCATGGTAAGCGATACATTGTCGGGTCTATTTTCATTGGCAGTTCTCCTCCCGTCTATGGCTGTTGGGGTGCGGCGGTTGCCTGACGTTGATAAAAGTGGGTGGTTTCTTCTCCTCTGGTTTATTCCCATAATTGGGTGGATTATCCTGATTGTGTGGGCCACTCAAAAAAGCAAAGAGCCAAATCGGTTTTCATCCTAAGCTACGCAAGCGGATCGACGGAAGAGACCTGAAGCTCAACAAGGGTCGAACAAAGGTTTGATTCCTTTACAGTCTGATGATAAATGAAAGCAGTGTTCATTCCACAAATCTAACCTTGGAGGGGGAATCCAAAATGATATTCATCACCAATCGTTTTCCAAAACAAAGCATCCGTACCCGCATCGGGCGTAAATTTGATTTTGATTTGAACAATAACGCTGCCAGCAACTCGGTCTATTTTTGTGAGCGCACGGGGGAGGGGGAGCATACGGAGATCGGCAGTATTGCATTTTTAAATCGAATTAAAGCAGCCAATTGCCGTCAGATTTTAATCTATATCCACGGATTTTCCAATTTACCGGAGGATGTTTTTCCTGCTGTGGATGAATTCCAAGCCCTTTGCGATGCAAAGAAGAAAAATGAAATTCTGGTGATTCCCGTCATCTGGCCCTGTGATAACGATCTAGGGATCGTTCAGGATTACTGGGATGATCAGAAAGCGGCAGATCAGAGTGCGTACTCTTTTTCGCGCGTGCTTGAGAAGTTTATGGCCTGGAGAAATTCGGAAAAAAATAACCCGCAAGACGATCCCTGTATGAAACGGATCAATGTGCTGGCGCATTCCATGGGCAACCGGGTGTTTCGTGAAACTCTGGTTGCGTGGAATAAATATGATCTGCCCAAAGGATTGCCGCTGATTTTTCGCAATACTTTCCTGGTGGCGGCCGATGTTGTCAATGAAACCCTGCAAGAAGGGGAACACGGTGAACACATCTGCCACGCTTCACGCAATGTGATCGTCTATCACGCCTCAGATGACCTGGCATTAAGGGCCAGCAAGGCCTCAAATCTTAAGAATAACGTCGCTTCGCGCCGTCTGGGTCATACTGGTCCGGAAAACATGGATAAAACGCCACGCAACGTTTATCGGGTTGATTGTGATGATGTCAATAACATCTATGATCGACCTAAAGGGCATACCTATTTTCGTTCAGGCGAGAAAAAGGGGACACCGGGGAAGGTGTTTGAACATATTTTCGCCTGTCTGGAATCCGGTCGGGTTTATCCGGATGATGAACACCGCAGGTCTTCAATTGTGAAGTTGCCGTGAAAATGAGGCTTTTGATCATGTCTTTGGCTTGTTGTTGCGTTTTCCCGATCCCTGTGTGACGCAGCCGGAGTGCAGAGCAGTTTTGCAGGGTTTCGAAGAAAAATGTCTGAGCCGCAGGCGAGTTTTTTTTGAGCTGCCAAACGTAACGGAACAGAGGGCACCCGAAGGGCAAGGAGTTCAGGTGCCTTTTTCTGCTGACTCTATTGTGGCATAACAAAAGAGTAAGGCGGCGAGTGGGGCCGCAACCCCACGACCTTACAGATTGATTATGCTTACAACCCCGGATTACTCTTCTATACGCAAGCAGTTTTATGCCGATTCTTCAAACAGAACTGTGGACAGGTAGCGTTCGCCAGAGTCTGGCAAAATCACCACAATGTTCTTATCGCTGAATTCCGGTTTGGCCGCCAAACGTGCAGCAACCGCTGTTGCAGCGCCGCAGGAAATGCCGGACAGCAGTCCTTCTTCTTTGGCCAATCGCCGGGCAAAGTCGAAGGATTCTTCGTTGGTGACCTGTTCAACAAGGTCGACCATTTCCAGATCGAAAGTGTCGGGTATAAAACCAGCGCCGATTCCCTGGATTTTATGCGGTCCTGGCTGCAAAATTTCACCGGCTAGATATTGGGTGATGACCGGGCTGTCGGTTGGTTCAACTGCAACCGAAATAATCTGCTTCCCTTTGGTCTTTTTGATGTAGCGTGAAACCCCTGTGATGGTTCCCCCGGTGCCGACTCCTGAAATCAAGACGTCGATCTTTCCTTCAGTATCTTCCCATATTTCCGGCCCGGTCGTCTGTTCGTGAATTGCCGGGTTGGCTGGATTTTTAAACTGGTGCAGCAGCAGGTAATGTTCGGGGTTCGATTTAGCTAACTGCTCTGCTTCAATAATGGCACCTGACATTCCTTTGCCACCGGGAGTGAGAATCAGTTTGGCCCCAAGGGCTTTGAGAACGTTGCGCCGTTCTTTGCTCATGGTGTCCGGCATGGTCAAAGTCAGCGGAATTCCTTTGGCAGCAGCCACAAAAGCCAAGGCAATCCCTGTATTGCCACTGGTTGGTTCGATAATTTCCATTCCCGGTTTCAGTGTGCCGCTTTTCAGCGCGTCCCATATCATTGCTGCACCGATCCGGCACTTGACGGAGTAGGCCGGGTTACGTCCTTCGATTTTAGCGTAGACATTGCCCCTGTTTTTCGGGACGACGTGATTCAGTCGCACCAAAGGGGTGTTCCCGATCGACAGGGAATTGTCAGTATAAATCTTGCTCATCAGCGTCTCCTTTGCACGGTTAACAGCACTGGGTGTTTAAATATACGTATCACTAATTTTCATGAGTATGGTGACTTGCACTGCAACAGTCAAGAATAAAGTTTTTTATTGTTTAGTTGGTTAGTGTGTAACAAAGGAAGATATAATTTACTGCAGGTTTTTGGTGCATATGATTATTTATATTGTATTTTTGAACCACCCAGTCCCATGTAACGACGCCGGAATGGAATAGTTGATTTGAGAATCAGAGCGGAAAATGTTTGAAGGCGGGTTTTCTGGGGACACGTATCGAGTACATGTCCCCAGAATGCAGGAGGGCAAAATCAATCCATGCCGCAACAAAATCAATGAATATAAGCTTCGGTAACATAACGGCGCATCATGACATGGGTATTGAAGTAATAAGCATTTTTGCCGATGGCATTTTTCATCACCTTGATCCATTCTTTTCTATCCTCAAAATAGAGCGGAATAATGATCTTTTCAAGCTTCTGATACATATCTTCAAGGTCCTCGTTAGCACGTCCAATCCCCTGATCAACTTCGGCTGGTGGTGGGCCAATAGCCCAACCTGTGACCCCTTCAATATGGCCCTCTATCCACCAGCCGTCCAATACACTGAAATTAGGGACACCATTGAGTGCTGCTTTCATGCCACTTGTTCCTGAGGCTTCAAGGGGGCGCATTGGATTGTTGAGCCAAAGGTCGACTCCGGGGACGAATAGGCCGGCAATTTCCATGTTGTAGTTTTCCAGATAGACCAGGTCGATTTTGCCACGCATTTTTTCGACTTGCTGAATGATTCTTTGAATAACTTTTTTCCCTTCTTCATCTTTTGGGTGGGCTTTACCACCAAAGATAAATTGCAGCTTTCCTGCTCCGATATCCAGCAACCGCTCCAGATTACTGAAAATCAAATCACCCCGTTTATAGGTTGCAGCCCGGCGTGCAAAGCCGATAGTCAACAGGTCGGGGTTGAGCTCAGTGCCGGTTTTCTCTTTGATATATTGAAAGAACAGTGCTTTCGATCCGCAGTGTGCCTCCCAGAGTTCTTCATCTGGAATGTTGTCCACCCTGACCAGCAATTCCGGTTCGTTGGCCCAGCCAGGTAAATAATCATTAAACAGACTGACAAAGAATGGAGAGGCCCAGGTGAAAGGATGAATCCCATTGGTGATGGCATGGATTGTAAACCCTGGGAAGATCCCTTGTGATACCCTTCCATGTCGTTTGGCAACACCGTTGATATATTTACTCAGATTCATTGCCAGCATCGTCATGTTCAGTTCATTTTCACCGGAAAACTTTTTCAACATGGTTAACGAAATTTCTCGCGGCATAATCCTCTCTACCAGATCATAGGGAAAACGGTCATGACCAGCTGGAACCGGAGTGTGGGTGGTAAAAACACATTTTTCAGTGACCTGCAGGATATCTAAGTTGTTAAGTTCTTCATGATCTTGTGCCAGGGGAGCTTTGGTACTGTTGATCAATTCTGCCGTCAGTAGACTCGCATGTCCTTCGTTCATGTGATATTTTTTGATCGAAAAATTGAGGGTCCGCAAAATTCTGGCACCACCGATGCCGAGAATAATTTCCTGCTTTAAGCGCGTTTCCTGATCGCCGCCGTAAAGATGATCTGTGAGGGTACGATCTTTCTCGTCGTTTCCGGGGATATCTGTATCGAGAAACAGGACTGGAATCTCACCTCCAGCCGGACTTTTCACTTTGTACAACCAGGCTTGTATTTTGACATCACGGCTCTCAATTGAAACTATAGCTTTCCTTGGCAATAACTCCATGTGACGTGCGGGATCCCAATTGATATCGACTTCCTCTTGCCAGCCATCAGCCGTGAACTGCTGCTTGAAATAGCCTTTGCGGTAAATCAGGGACACAGCAACTATTGGGATCTTCAAGTCGGCTGCAGTCTTGATAGTATCTCCCGCAAGTACTCCAAGTCCCCCACTGTATGTTGGCATGTCGGCACTGAGACCAATTTCCATGGTAAAGTACGCTATCCTCTGGTCCTGTATATATAGTTTAGTGCTATACATATCCACTCCTTCTGGACTGACTTGTTTGCACTACGCGTGCAAGTAACCGGGAAAACTGATAACGGTAGATGACAGATAAAGTTTAGCTTGGGATTTTGTTGTATCAAGTGCAGGGGTATATTTGTTGAGGGGAGAAATTGACAGTTAAACTTAGGGTAGGGGGCTCTGGATTATAATTATGATCCTCCAAATCCCATGTGACGCCGCCGGAATGGAACAGCTGATTTGAGAATCAGAGCGGGAAATGTTTGAGGGCTTCAGCCCGAGTTTTTGCCGCTCCTCAAAGCAGCTGTGGAATGAAGGGAACCCGAAGGGCAAGGAGTTTGGGTGTGTTTCTTTGCTTACTTTCTTGTCACACAACAAGAAAGTAAGGTGGCGAGCGGGGCCGCAACCCCGCGACTTTTCGGTGTGTTAATCCGTATTCGGGGGACACGTAACAAGTACATGTCCCCCGAATACTTCTGCACTGCTTTGAAATTCAGAACTTAGAGCGTCGCTGGTAACGGCCAGTCGGTTTCATATCCCGGTGGATAGAAATTTTCTTTGGTCCGGTTAAAATATCCGTATTGAATCCGTGGAATTTCCTTTTTCACCCGGTCGAGCATTTTCTTCATCCCGATTCCAGCCCCATCAGCCCCCATTGATTTCCAGTAGAGTTGTGGATCGATGCTCAAATTGCGCATCTGGATCAGATCAATCCCGACCGTATCAATTACTTCCAGCAGTTTTTCAATTTCATCTTCACGATCAGTGATGCCGGGAAACACCAGATAATTAAGCATTGTGAACAGGCCATGCTGTTTCGCCCGGTGTGCCGACTCAATCACATCTTCAAAGCAATATTTAACCGGACGGTAATAGGCGTTGTAGAACCGTTCCTGAACCGAATTCAGGGAAATGCGGATCGAATCAACCCCCGCTTCAGCGAGCTTGTCAATGGCATCAGGAATTGAGGCATTGGAGTTGAAATTAATAGTTCCGCGTGCTGTTTGTCGACGCATTTCCTTAACCGATTCTGCAATTCGGTCGGTTTGCATGATCGGGTCCCCTTCACACCCTTGTCCAAAGGAGACAATCGCATTTTCCGCTGTTTTCAGATGGGGAACGGCTACTTCACACAGTTCTTCTACCGTGGGCACAAAGTTCAAGCGATCCTGGCTTGACTGGCAGGCGGTTGGTTCATCCTGTAACGAGATACAACCAATACAGCGGGCATTACAGGTTGGGGAGGAGGGGAGAGGGGCCTCCCAACGACCAAAAAACATATTTTTTGCCGCAAAGCAGTGGTAATCAAGAGCACAGCGGGATAATTGTTTGACCAGGCGGTTTTCGGGTTGAGCCGCGACCCGTTTGCGCACCAGAGGTTCGAGCTTGCGATCATCAAAATGGACTGGTTCCCACTGCTGATTGCGATCAACCCGCACTGCGGCAACATAGAAACGCTCTTCTTCTACGCACCAGCCAACAGCCGTGTATGACCAGAGGGTGAGCTCAACATTTTTCTTATCATAGGCTGCTGCCGGCAGCAGGGTGCGGGTAAAAGCGGGATTGGTGAAAGCTGAAACTGCCTGCGCTGCTCCTCCACCCCAACTATCCGGAAGACAATCAACAGTGACTTGCTTGCCGCTTCGACGGTCAAAGCCAATCGGAGGCGTTCCCGGAATGGTAAACAAACGACTCCCCTCCGGTAGCGGGATCAGTTCATCGGCGGTCGGTTGCCGAATATCCATACCGTTCATGCCGGCCAGAAGCAGGTCAGGATGTTCAAAGACTTCGCCTGTTTCATCGGCGATAACAGCTAATATGGTTTTGTTTTTGCTCATTTTAGATTGTTTCCTTTCGCGGCCGGGAAGATAACACATCCGGATTTAAAAATGAGCATTAATGTTCAGCGGTAAACCCTGGGAAAAGCAGTTAACCGCGAAATACACGAAGTAAAATCAGAAAGATAAGCAACTTCAATGGGTCAGCTGTTTGATTTTTCGTGTTAATTCGTGTTTTCCGTGTTTTCCGTGGACCCAAAAGCCTTTTTAAGGTTGAATTAATGGAGCCGTATCAAGGCTTACTTTTTTGCTTCCTGATCGCTTCGGCTTCGGCCTCAAGTTCTTCCAATAGCTCGGTGAGAGGCCAATTTTCGGATGTGGGAGTCAGTGCCGCCCAATGTTGTCTTGGAAGCTTGGACTTGCGGTGGGCGGCCATCAAGGCATGCAGTTGTTTTTGCGTAAATCCCGACATGATAACGGCTTTTCTCATCTCAGAAGCTTCACCATGACCGTATCTGTTTTCGGCTTGCAGGATTTCCTTGAGGGGCTTTTGTATATCTTCATTGGTGGCGAAGATAACAGGGCAGCTGCCCAATTTATTTTTCTGTAAGAGTAAGAGCATTGCCTTTTGTTCTGTTTCTGTATAGCCACAGACCAGCAAGTTTCTGTCGCCATACATTTTGTCAGCCGATCTCTCTACTTTAGTTAAGGTATTGTCATGACTCATCGTTACGTCCTTTACTTTGTGGTTTTCAGTGTTTTCTGTTTCTTGGGAATTGATTCCGCAGCATAAAATTCATCTCAATCGATTCACATATAGTGCATGTACAGGGGAAACTTGTCAAAAGGTCTGCTGCAGAAATATGTATTCTACGACAGTCCGAATGAACCCAGGAGACAAACTTTGCTTGGATCTGGAATTTGAATGGGCTATTCTTGCCGCCATGCGAACTTTACTGACGACTCTACATAGCAAATATATCCACGCCAGCCTGGCATTGCCCTGTCTGGCGGCCTATTGTGAAGACCAATGCGGGGAAATTCTGATCCGCGAATACTCCGTCAATGATCCCAAAGAGATTATTCTGGCACAGATCTTTGCCTGTGATGCTGATGTCATCTGTTTTTCGGTCTACCTGTGGAACCGGGTTGCCACCCTGGAGATGGTCGACTGTCTTAAACGGATCAATCCTGAATACAAAATAGTTCTGGGTGGTCCGGAAGTTTCTTTTGAAGCCGATGACTTTTTTCAGCACCATCCTGTTGATGCTCTGATTTGTGGAGAAGGGGAGGCCCCTTTACGGGCTCTCCTGTCCACCTGGCAACAGGGTGAAGCTCCCACATCCTTTGCGGGAATACGGTTGCCTGAGTGGCCAGAGCTTGACGGACTGAGTCTGCTGGACTCCCTTGATCAAATCCCTTCACCCTTTGCTGCCGGGTTGGTTGATTTAACCCGTGGTTTGGTCTACTACGAAAGTAGTCGTGGTTGCCCTTATACCTGCAGCTTCTGTATGAGTGCACTGGATGAGCGGGTGAGGTCGTTTTCTCTGGAGAGAATTAAATCAGATCTGAAACTTTTGATGGATAGCCGGGTTGCCAAAATAAAATTTGTTGACCGGACCTTTAATTACAATCAGCAACGCAGCCGGGATATTTTCCGTTATATTCTGCAACATAACCATTCCAGCCATTTCCATTTTGAGATTGGCGCCCATTTGCTGGATCAGGCAACGCTGGAATTGTTACAACAGGTTCCCGAGGATATGTTTCAGTTTGAAATCGGCGTGCAGTCGACCCTCCCGGAAACGTTACAGAATGTTGGCCGCAAGGCCTCACTGCAGCGACTGGCAGAGAATGTTCAGTTTTTAAGGAACAAAACGAATATCCACCTCCACCTGGATCTGATTGCCGGTCTGCCAGGGGAGGATTATCAGCAGTTTTTGAAGTCGGTTGATTGGGTCTTGGCTCTGAATGCCCACCATCTGCAAATTGAACCGGTTAAACTGTTACCCGGAGCACCGTTACGATTGCAGGCACAGAGCTGGGGAATCGAATATGATCCCACCCCTCCCTACACCATTCTGAAATCAAAACAGCTTGGATTTTCTGATCTGGAGCGGTTGCGGGGGATCGGTCGATTGTTGGATCTGCTTGTCAATAGTGGTCGCTTTTCGTTCTTGCTACAGAAATTAACAGCCGATTCTAACCGCGTTTCGCAGTTACTGGAAAACCTGGATAGCTATTGGCGCAAAGAAGACCTTTATACGCGAAGCCTTTCCCTGCAGGATCAATATTTGGCTTTTGATGGTTATCTGCAGGAACGGTATCGTGGGGGTGAACTTGCTGGTTATCGTGAACTTCTCGGCCGGGATTATGCGCATCACCATCGTGTCGTTGCCGGCTCGGCCCCTGATTTTTTTAATACCGAGTTATCTGAGCAGGAAAGTACAGCGGCCCGGGCGCGGGTTAAGCAGGAGCTGGAGAGGTTGAACCGGAGCGGCAAAGTTCAATATTTTGCGGCAGTTTTTGAGTCTCTGCAGGATTATCCCGGGCGAACTGTTCTGATTTTTCTTTATCCGGCAAAAAATTCTGTGGGGTTACAGGTTAAAGAGCTGGAACTGTAGTTTGTGGGGCTCTTGGTTTTTAACGACCAGGTCCCGTGAGACGAAGTCGAAGATGACAACTATCCTGAAACGCAGGGAACGAAACGTTTCGCTCATAAATTTATCTTCATAACTGAACATCCTGACTTTTGAGAAGCAGAATCACCGTGCGTTTTCTCTTGATGTCCCCCATTTTACTCTGCTTCCACTCCATCTAGATCCCTTTCCTCTTTGTGCAGTGTTTTAGCTAAATCAAACGGCTGCATAAAAAAAGTATCAACTCCAGGTTTTCCGCTTTGACAGCAGTGATTCTTTTCAATTTACCCCGGATCAAAACCGCCCTTGTTGTTATCAGCCAATATTCCTGCCAAACAGTAATATATCTGCCGGGCAGGAATATTCCTTCCCGACTTAGTCGTCAATTCTCAAAAAGATATCGATGAAATTTCTTATCTTACTGTAATAGTTAGACTATTTCTCTGGGCATAAAATAAATAATTATTGGCACATAGGTTGCTATATCTAATTACCATCAAGCTAAACAGCTAACTGAGAATGAGGTGAAATCATGAAAGCAAGAAAATTATTGATAGCGGATGGGGATAGTGTGGCACGTAAACAAATGGCTGAGTTCTTTGAGAATTCACATTATGAGGTTGAAACCACTGCTTCAGCTGCCTATGCAATTGCCAAGATTGTGCAGAAACAAGAGCCTCTGGTGATCTTGGGGGATTCATTTGAAGAAAAAATCGCTTCAGTCGATGTCATTGCTTTGATGCGCAAGTGTAATAAGCATCTCCGTATCATTCTGGTTTCAGACGACAGCTCTCTGGAAACCCTGAAGCGGATTCGTGAAGATGGCATTTTCTACCATGCATTGAAACCTCACACTCAGGAAGATAACGAAGAGCTACGTTCCGCAGTGGAATGTGCAGTACAAGCTTACTAGCCAATATAAGTCACGTTTTACATACAATTAATAAAAGGAGTCTACCATGAAAAAAATAACTCAAATTGCTGTATCAGCAATTCTATTGCTTTCTACCATTATCCCGGCATTTGCTGAAACAGGAGCAAGAACCGACAACAGCATGACGTTGGTCTATTTGTTCTTAGGCGTCTGTGGCTTGATCATCTTCTTACAACTGATCCCAGTTTTTGCTTTGGGATTTGGAATCCTCAAGGGACTGTTTGGTCACAAAGAGAGTCACGCGACTAAAACTCACTAAGTTGTGGTTTGATCTCATTGCAATAAGATTGACATCAACAGGTGACCAAGCCTGCCTAAGCTAACAACTCTGAAGCGAGTTGGTTCTAAAAAGAATCAGCTCGTTTTTTTATCCCCTCTCCCGATATCCAAGAGCAGCGCACAGGATTCCAATCCCTCAGGAATATTCCTTCAGGGCAGGAATGATCTTCTTTGATCCCAGATTCACCTGACAAGAGAAAACCTATAACTATCTGATAATAAACGGCTTTATTTTTTTAGATGGATTGGCATGGCTGATGCTAAAGGTATAGTACAACGATGAAATAACAAACAAACTCATGGAGGAAACAATGGGATACTATAAGTCTGAGACAGCACAAAGCATAAAATCAAACACAGAATCAAACGTTCAAAATCAGAGCTTAGTCAGTTTGGTCATTTTTTTGCTGATCAGCATCGGTGCCTATACTTTTAAAAACTTCAACCTGTTTGAAATCGCATCTGAACCGGTTCGCCAGATCCTGGGTTGTCCTCCTCCCGCTTATCTGATCAGTATATCCCTGGCGGTTTATTGTTTTTCTTCAACCACTCTGACATTGGCTGCTATCGCCAATGAGAGTCAACCTACCCAAAAGTGGAATCACCTTGGTTATCGGTCAGTCTTCTTCATCTTTTACTGTTTCTCTGGTGCGATTGCCGCTAATTTCATCCCCGTTGTTCTGGTTGGTTTGTTCCTTTATGGCTTAGATCAGGTCCAAATCTTGATTCATAACGCTAAAGAGGATCATGAAGGCAAAGGGCTGTTGGGAAAATCCTGATTCCCCGATCTCAATAAAAAGACAAAAGAGTCTGTTGTGAAATATTGCAACAGGCTTTTTTTGTCATAGAAATATTTCTCGAAGAATTTTGTAAAAGCTGAAAATTCAATCATCAGACGATATGAAACAGTAAAGCCGCCGGAAATGCTCCAATGGCTTTTTTAAGATTTATCGGCTTTTGGAAATGAAGCAAGGTTCCAGGCAATTCGTTTCCCAAATGTATTCTTATTATTCGATAAGCTAAATCTGTGGTTCATTCCTAGATAATATTTGACCGTTATCAGTACAACATGTAAGACAATCCAAAGTTCTGGAATCAAGTTGAGCTTTTTTATTACGCATGATCATTTATAGAGTCGCGCCAATTTACGTAAGAAGATTCTTCGCCTCACTCACAAGCAGTTTTGAAAGGGTGTTTAAGGGTAAAGATTCAATGTTCCAGCAATGCCAATAGTGTTTTACTGATTTTTGCGCTTTTTCATCAACCTCGACAACCTCTCCCGTTTTCCTGAATGTATTGCTTTGCCAATCTGGAGCCATCCCGTAAGCATATCCAGAGCTAATCATTTGCATGAATTGCTCATTTGCAGGGACATAATGAATGGCTTTCGATTTAACGGTTGCTCCAAGCACATGTTGTAGAATTTTATTATGCAGCATATCTTTGCGATTAAAAAGTACAGCAGGGGCGTTTTCTGCAGCAGAAACGGTTAACCCATTGGGAAACCATTGGGAGATAAAACCTTTGCTTGCTAGGAGTCTGTAGTTCATTGAACCGAGAAATTCAACTTTGCACCCTTGCATAGGAGAGGGAGTATCACTAATACAGCCGACCACAACACCGTCTCTGAGTAATTTATGAGTTTGTTCCTGATCATCAACATGCATATCAATCAAAATTTTGCCATTACTCAAGAGTTTTCCTATCGCAGGTAAAAACCAACTGGCGAGACTGTCAGCGTTAATCCCCATTGCAAGTCTAATTGGCATGGCATCATCTCCGCTCATCTCCTTTTCGATGCCATCTTCTAACAGCTTTACTTGCAAGTAATGCTTAATAAGCTGCTGCCCGGCGTCCGTAGGCTGTGGTGGAGAAGCTCTTGAGAGGAGAATTTTCCCAGTACGCTCTTCCAGGAGCCGGACGCGCTGTGAAATGGCGGACTGCGTTAAATTCATCACAGAAGCGGCTTTTTCAAAACCACTTTCGTGAACGACCATCGCCAATGCTTCTAAAAGTTTGTAGTCAATCATAAATATATATTAGCATTGTTAATGGTGGCTGAAAACTATTAATTTTACTTTTTATCCTTATGTCAGTACTTTGGGGGCAGGGAATGAAAAACGCACCTTAACTGCTGGAGGAAATTATGTTTATTCTATTGCTTATAATCCCTTTTATCATGATTTTACTAACGACCGGGTCTGACAAATACGAGCCTGAAGAAAATCACGCGGACATGATAAATGTTAAATTGCTGTCTGGTGCGGATAAATTTATGCTGATCACGCGTTGGGGAGTTAAATGAGTAAAGTTGTGAATTTCAGAACTCAACATGGTGGCTTCTATAGATTGAAAAAGCGATTCAGACAAACATGATTTACTCGCCGTTTATTCAGGGTTTTTTCCTTAGTGCCGGGCTTATTATTGCCATTGGCAGTCAGAATGCATTTGTCCTACGCCAAGGATTGAAAAAAGAGTACATCTTTACCATCTGCACAATTTGTTTTGTGTGCGACGCACTGCTTATCTTTCTTGGTGTTGGTGGAGTCGGCAAACTGATTGCGTCCTCCCACACACTCATGCAGATAGCTCGATGGGGTGGAGCCTTGTTTCTGATTTTTTATGGGATTCGCTCATTTTACGCCGCATTCAAGAATGAAACTTTATCCGTTGATAAATCGAAGAGCCTTACTTCAGGATTTACATGGGCTATTGTAACTACGTTTGCCTTGACCCTTCTCAACCCACATGTTTATCTCGATACCGTTATCCTGCTCGGAAGTATTGCGGGCCAGTACCCTGAAACAGAAAGGCTTAGTTTTGCCATCGGTGCCGCCTTTGCTTCCATGATCTGGTTTTACGCTATAGGATATGGTGCTCGCATCCTGACACCTTTTTTCCAGAAACCAAGTTCCTGGAAAATCCTTGATGTCGTCATTGGCGCGATCATGTGTTTAATCGCCGGGAACCTTCTGTGGCCGATTCTTTTCCCTCTGTAGGCAGTTATCGCCTCCTTCTGTTTAACTTCATTACTAGGCATTGGCTCAGAGGGGATTCGATGTCCAAAATTAAGTTATAATATCAGATACTTGCAGCAGGAGTGGTTAGACAATGTCCGTGGTCTGTTCAGCAAATATCCTGTCAAAATGCAGTTTTTCTGATAAGCGACCATTTTCAACAGGTGATTCCATATGCCCTAAAATAAAAGCAGGCTGGAACATCATCCAGCCTGCTTTTGCTTTCTTTATCGTAAACTTTCTTGCTACTTACTGATTTGAAAACCAGTAATTTTCTGGGGAAACTACTTAGCCCCGCAGGCAACCTCGACTCGACGGTTGAGCGCTTTTCCTGCTGCTGTTTTATTGTCTGCTACG
>JAZBPC010000062.1:0-2988 GCA_036351455.1 Desulfuromusa sp. | reverse complement strand
GCCAGGCCAAACACCTGGATAGCGACGAAAGGCAGTATTCCTTTGTAGACATCGCCCATGGTATATTCCGGTGGCGCAACACCCTTGAAGTAAAAAAGAGAATATCCAAAAGGTGGGGTTAAAAAAGAGGTCTGCAGGTTAATACACACCATCATGGCAAACCAGAGCGGATTGAAATCCAGATCCATGGCAATAGGTGTGAAGATAGGTACCACAACCAGCAGGATTGCAGCCCAGTCGATAAACATTCCCATAAAGAAAACAACAGCCATCATGATTGCAAAGACAACATAGGGACTAACATCCATGCCCAGCAAGACATCCGCCACAACATCACCACCACCCATACTCAAAAAGACCACGGAGAAAAATTTACCCCCTATAAAAAGAGCCATGATCATTGCAGTGGTTCGGGCAGTTGAGACACAGGCCAGGGTGATGACTTCCCAATTTAGTTTACCGGTGACAAGAGCAAGGGTTAAGGCGCCGACACAACCAAGAGCAGCCGCTTCAGTTGGAGTAGCAATTCCGGCTAGAATTGTTCCCATGACGGTAAGAATTAAACCAAATGGAGGAACAAAGTTCTTCAAGGTCATGGTGGTTTTTTGCCAGACGGTTGCAGTGCGATCTGACGCTGGGATTGGGGGGCCAACCTTAGGGTTGAGGTAACAACGTATGCCAACATACAAAAGGTATAAGCCAGATAGCATCAAGCCCGGGAGGATGGCTGCGGCGAAAAGATTACCAACAGAGGTCTCTTTTTGTCCTGTCAAACCACCATAGACAACGAGCATGATGGATGGTGGAATGAGGATACCGAGCGTCCCTGAAGAGCAGATAATACCAGCCGAGAGGGATTTATCGTATCCTCGCTTGAGTAAGGCAGGTCCTGCCATCAAGCCCATGGCCACAACCGAGGCACCGACGATACCGGTCGTTGCGGCAAAGACGGTTGAAACAACGATGACCGCCATTCCTAATCCACCTCGCAGCCCACCGAGGACAATATACAGGGCTTCAAAGAGCCCTTCGGAAACCTTGGATCTATCAAGAATCTGGGCCATAAAGATAAACAGCGGGATGGCCACCAGGGTATAATTCAGAAAAATTCCCCAGGCATTGTTGGCAAAAAGACCAACCAAGCCGGGGACGTCGAAGCCGTTGGTAAGAAGGCCGAATAAAGTAGCAACTGCAGCAAGTGTTATCGCTAATGGATGTCCAAAGGCTATGGATCCCATTAGGGTGGCAAACATGAGTATTGTGATGACTTCTATGCTCATTGGTGTCATTTCTCCAGAATCAAACAGATTTTATTGGATTTCTTTCAGCGAACGAATATCTTGGGTCAGTTTGGCTATCCCTTGCAGTAATAACAAGATAAAACCAATCGCCATGATTGTTTTGTATGGGTAGAGAGGAGGTGCCCAGGAACTAGAAGCATGCTCCCAATTTTGCCACGAGAAAAAGGCAAGTTGGCTGGTATATATTGTCAGCAGGCCGATCGCAGGAAGAAACAGAACCAGGTTAGTGCAAACCCTTAAAATCGTACGTGATTTTTTTGACAAGCGAGACTCGAAGACATCAATGGCAACGTGCGTATTGTGCTTGTGTGCATATCCTAAAGCTAAGCTGTAATGAATACCGTAAATGAAAACAGTCAATTCAAAGGCCCAGGATGTTGGCGTGTTAAAACCATAGCGCATCATGACCTCCCAGCCAACCACAGCGATCAGCGGTAGTACCAGATACGACCCATAAAAACCGATTTTTTCGTTGAGAGTGTCAATCGCACTATCTAACTTAATCATAAAAACCTCATAAAAACTTTAGGTCACCTTAAGTGATTGCATTTTTGCCCAACTTTGTTGTTGTGTAAAAATGCAATCATTCAAAATATCCTTTAATGGTAGCTTGTACAGTTGATGACTAAATAATGCGAGGACCCATCGGATCCCCGCATTACAAAATCTTTTATTGCATGTGCTTGCCGCCTACGTAATCCTTGTAAGGCCAAGGAGCAACACCGCCACGCTCTTGACGCCAGTCAGCGAAGTCTGCTTTAAACTCATCCTGAGAGTCCATAACTTTTTTCACATCTGGGAATTTTGCCTTCAAACCTTCGATGTATTCATGAGAAGCTGTGGCGAAAGCATTCAAAGTTTCATCGTCCATACGGACAAATTCAACTTTCTCTTTGAAAAGTTTAACAGCTTTAGCATTCAGGTTTTCCTGCCATGCTGTTGACCAGAGCTGAGTTTCCTTAGCTGCGATATCAACAATCCATTTCAGATCTGCAGGGAGCTTAGCATAGGAATCTTTGTTGATAAAGAGTGCGCTCTGGCAAGATGGTTGATGAACACCAGGCTCGATGACGAATTTGGTGATATCATCAAAACCCATTGGGTAGTTGATGGCAGGAGTACTAAATTCGGCTGCATCAATTACACCACGCTCAAGAGCGAGATATACTTCACCGCCGGGCAGAGGAGTGACGCTGGCGCCAAGACTCGTCATGATATCCATGTACCAGCCTGGAGTTCTGAGGCGCATACCTTTGAAATCAGCCATATTAGTGGCTTTTTTATTGGAGAACAGACCGAGTTCCTGGCCAACATTACCGCCGGGAAGGGCAAACAGGTTGTAACGACCATAGAGTTCCTGCATCATCTCAAGACCACCTCGCTCATAGAGCCAGATGTTGTAACCTTCAGCGTCAAGACCAAAAGGTACTGAAGCAAAAGCAACAAACGCTTCGTTCTTACCTTTCCAGTAACCCGGCCAGTCGTGCCCGATATCTGCCTGACCTTTTGAAACTGCATCAAAGCTTTCCATGGCACCGACCAGCTCACCAGCAGAAAACAGTTTGATTTTAAGACGACCACCTGATGCAAGAGCTACAGAGTCGGCAAAATGTTGAGCCAGATCGTAAAACAGCAGGCCTTTGGACCATGGCATGACCATTTTCCATTTGAACTCTTCAGTGGAGGG
>JAZBPC010000061.1:0-2892 GCA_036351455.1 Desulfuromusa sp. | reverse complement strand
TGTCCGTTGCTGATGTAGCTCTTGACGGCAGTGGCGCTCATGTTGGTTCTGCCGAGGTATGTGGACTGACCAGGACTTGCCAGACATGGGAATCCTCCCTGGGAAACTTCATTGCCAAAACCTTTAATGGCCGGGCAATCCGTACCAGAAACAGCGACGGTTGGAGTTTCGTTTTTGTGGCCGGCCAGACAGATTTGATCATTATCACTGATCTGTTTGAACGACTGCGCACTACCATCAAGCGAATGAGCCAGGCTTATGTCAACAGTGCAAAGGGTTTTACCAGAACCCACGGCAAATCCCTGCATAACAGCTATCGCCTGGGAATGATTAATACGATCGTCCAACGATTAGAACGTCTGAAGCAGAACACTGCCCCGACTGATGACCGTAATGCCTTCGGGATGACCGGTACCGCATTGATGGTGATTAAAGATAAAGCAGTTGACCAGCGGGTTAGTCGGCTTTTCCCACGTCTAAAAACAACAACATCAAGAGCCAGTCGTGTTGATGGCAATGCCTACCAGCAAGGTATGACTGATGGCAATAATGTCAGTCTGCACCAAGCTGTAAACGGCAAGTCTTCCACACCTCTTGGTCTGAAGTAGATTATGAAAACAGATAAAACTGTGTAAAACCAAGCCACACTCAATAAGCAGTCAACCTCTCAGGGACAAAACTTCCCTGACGGGGGTCTTGTCCCTCTTTTTTTTATAATCTCAAAGGAGACACGACCATGACCGCACCTACTTTTTTGACCAATGACCTGATCGTTCAACACGCTTCTGCTGCCGGTGCAACCGAGCCTGTAGATAAAGTATCCAGCCGTTACACCTTTGTTCCAACTTTGGATGCGGTTGACCTGCTGCGTGATGCCGGCTGGTTTCCGATCAAGGCGGAGCAAAGCCGTACCCGTATCCAGGATAAGGAAGGATTTCAAAAGCATTGCATTCGTTTCACCCGAAATGAAAACTTGCAAATGAATATAAAAGATGAGCGAGTTGATCTGGTTCTCTATAATTCTCATGACCTGGGCAGTTCCTTCAAACTAATTGCTTCAATTTGGCGATTAGTTTGTAGCAACGGTTTGATGATCGCCTCGGATTTTGCCAACTTCACCCATCGGCATGTCGGATTTAACCAAAATGATTTTGTTGCATCAGCTGATAAGATCACCGCTGCTGCAACTGTCATCAACGACCAGATGGATTATTTGAAAGGCATCCAGCTGGGCTACGACGAGCAGATCGTCTACGCTGCATCAGCTCACCGGCTGCTCTATGAGGATGTCGATAACGCGCCTATATCTCCGGAACAGTTGTTGACACAGCGCCGCTCTGCCGATGGCAGCGATAGTCTGTGGACAACGTTCAATAAAGTCCAGGAGAATATCATCAAAGGCGGAGTAAAAGGCAAAGTCAATGGAGAAGATGGCCCTCGAAAAGTCACGACCAGAGCGGTAAAAGCCCTTGATCGCAATATCAAGCTGAACCAGGCTCTTTGGGTATTGACTGAAAAGATGGCGGAATTGAAATCCATGTCGATTGCCGCATAACAATGTAACCACAGCCGTCTCCTTCGGGGGACGGCTTTTTTTTTGGATGATTATAATATCTTTTGTGCTATACAAAGGTATGAATATTTATTTACTTTATTCTATAACTATTTAGTTGTATATTTAGTTATATATTAAGATGTATAAATTGATCACAAATAATATATACAATTTGCTCTTTAATACAGGAAAACAGGATGAAAATAATAATACTCAACCAGAAAGGCGGTGCCGGGAAATCAACGATTTCTACAAACATGGCCTATTGTCTGGCGATGACGGGAAAGAAGACGCTTCTCATCGATATGGATCCCCAGGCACACAGCTCTGTTATCTTCTGCACGGACATTCCCAGAAATCAAACAGTCAATGAGCTGTTGTCGAACAAATCGTTTAAAATTGACAATGTTATTCGTCAAGCGGTGCTCGGTGAAAATGAAGAGCCAGTTGAAAATCTTTTTCTTATTCCTTCCAATATCCATCTGGCCATAACTGCCGAGCAAATCACAACGAAAATCCACAGGGAAAAGCTTCTCCATAATCATTTGAAAAAAATCGAAAAGGATTTCGATTTCATCATCATCGACTGTCCACCAACAGTTAACGTCCTCACGATCAATGCCATCTATACCTCCGACATGATTTTGATCCCGACTATTTATGGACGGTATTCCCTGGATGGTATTGCCGATCTTTTTCGGTCGATCGAGGATGTGAAAGAATCCAGTGATTTTAAATATATGATTTTGAGAAATGGTCGTGACTCCCGCAACAAGCTCTCCAATGTATTTGTCGAAGAACAGTTGGAACCGTATAAAGAAAATCTGTTAAAAACCGTAATCCGTAGAAATGAAGCCATCAACCAAGCGCAAATGAACAACGAACCTGTGATGGTTTTCGACCCAAGATCGTACGGTGCCGAAGATTTCAAAGAACTTACCGAGGAGATTCTGCGATATGGCAACTAAAAAAATCACCGGAAAATCCAAGTTGGCTCAAACAGCTGAGTCAAAAACTGATTCGGAAGAACGTCTCGATCTGGTGCCATCAAGAAAAAAACCATCGTTGAAGGCATACCGACTTTATGACGATGATATTGCCAGGCTTAAAGAGATTACCGCGACGATGAACAAAGAGAGTCACCGGCACATCAGTGAAACTGCTGCAATTCGTGCCTTGATAGTGCTGGGGACGAGTGCAACAGGTGAACGGCTGTTAAAAGCGTTACGGGAAACGATATAGGTTTGTATGTATATACTGCTATATAAATATATACCTATTTTGATTTACAATTAGCTAACGAAATAGTTCAAGAGACGGGCTTTGCAAAAAAAAAT
>JAZBPC010000060.1:0-9194 GCA_036351455.1 Desulfuromusa sp. | reverse complement strand
GTATATTTCATCCTCAGTGAGTGAAATTCCCAAAGACTGTAGTTTTTTGAAATAATCCAGACGTCCTTTTGATGAATTATTGGAGACATATATTTTTTGTATGCTGTGTCTGTCCAGCCCCGATAAAAAGTCCAAGGTGAAATCAAAAAGACGATCTTCCTGATATAAAGTACCATCAAGATCTAACAAGATATATTTTACCCGCTTCAATGCTGCTCTAAATTCTTCTTTATTTAACATATGTCAATTTTCAAGCCTGATGGATATATTTTTATTTAAGTCGAAACTCACTCTGGCTATCGATAATGAATCCGTTTTTCCACCACCGCAAACTGAATAATGGTGATAATGGCAAGGATAAACACCAGCACAACGGTCAGTGTTGCAGCGTAGCTTGTATCCCAGAAGCTGAAGGCATTCTCATAGATATAGTACAAGAGGAGAGAGCTGGCATTGTCGGGTCCTCCCTTGGTCATGATAATCAAATGGTCTACGAGTTTAAAAGAATTGATCACAGCATTAACCATGACGAATAACGTCGTCGGCATCAACAGGGGAAAAGTCACTCTACGGAAATAGTACCAGCCGCCAGACCCTTCAACGATACCGGCTTCCTTAAGTTCAGGAGAAAGCTGCTGCAATGCAGCCAGATAGAAAACCATGAAAAAACCGGCTTCCTTCCAGATGACCATAACGATGAGACAGAACAGGACCGTATCCGGATTACCAAGCCAGTTATGGCTATCCCCGCCAAAAAAGGCAAAGACCTGATCAAAAAGTCCATATTCCGGGGTGTAAAAAAATAGCCAGATATTGGCAACAGCAATCATCGGGAGAACCGTGGGGGTAAAAAAGGACATCCGCACCAGAGAACGCCCCTTGATACTACGATTGATCAGCAGAGCCATACAAAGGGCAACAATAATACTGATGGGGACCGTACACATGGAATAGATAAAATTATTGGTGAGGACCTTCCAAAAAATATCGTCATCCATAAGGTACTGATAATTTTCCAGACCGATAAAAACCTCGGGGCGAGTGGCAGTTCCCATTGAAAACAGGCTGTGAAAAATATTGGCTCCGATGGGATAGTGGGTAAATAGACCAATCATAAAAACCGCCGGCAGGACAAGCAGCCACCCATTGATATGATTCCAGTATCGCAGTTGAAATGTTGATTTCATAGCGTCGCTCCGGTCAATGTCTCTATCCGTCTTCCATTTGCAGCAGCAAACAGATGAACTTTATCCGCTTTCCAGCGAATTGCGAGATGGTCACCAGCGGAAACATCAGCCCTGCCTGGTACGGTCAGGGTGATGGCATGATCCCCGGCTTGAACGACGACAAGGGTCTCTGCACCCAGATACTCAATCAACGTAGCGGTACATTCCAGACCAGCGCCTTGCACTATCTCGATATCCTCAGGTCGGATGCCCAGAAGACATGTAGCCGTTGCATCAGACGAAGGGAAGATTGTTGCAGGGCAAGCCGCAATAATCTGAGCATCGGGCACCAGGATATTCATCGGTGGATTACCAATGAAATTTCCGGTAAATGCGCTCGCCGGTTGATTGTAAAGCTGTTCCGGGGTTCCGTGTTGTTCAATAATTCCTTCGTTGATCAGAATGATGCGATCGGCGATCGTCATTGCCTCAACCTGATCATGGGTGACATAAACCATGGTCATGTTCAAGCGCTGTTGCAGAGAACGAATCTCCTGCCGCATTTCCTGCCGCAATTTGGCATCCAGGTTTGACAGCGGCTCATCCATAAGACAGACGGAAACTTGTGCCACGATGGCTCGGCCCAATGCCACCCGCTGCCGCTGCCCGCCTGAGAGCTGGGCCGGTTTTCGGGCTAGAAAATCTGTCAGTCCAAGAATATCAGCGGCATTCTCAAGACGTTTCTGTTGTTCTATTTTTGGCACCTTGCGTGCTTTAAGACCAAAAATAATATTTTCCGCCACACTCAAATGAGGAAACAAAGCATAGTTCTGAAAGACCATAGAAATATTCCGTTTAACCGGAGGAAGATTAGAAACATCTCTCCCCCCTATTTCTATACTTCCTTCTGTCGGGGTTTCCAATCCGGCTATAAGGCGTAAAGTCGTCGACTTACCGCAGCCCGATGGGCCTAGAAGAACGAGAAGTTCCCCATCAGCACATTCAAAGTTAATATTTTTGAGAACCTGGGTCGATCCCCAACTCTTACAAACGTCTTTTAATTTAATAATTGACATCTCTCAACTTTACCCAGCTATAGCTGCTTAGCGTTATTTAGTTTTCGTCCAGAGATTCTGGATGGACACTATTTAATTCCAGAATGCATAAAGGACTGAACGAACTGGCGTTGAAACAAAATAAAAGCCACCAGCAGGGGTGCCATAGTCATAACCGTTGCAGCCGTAATGATTGACCAGTCGACCCCCGACTCCGGTGCTCCAAAAATAGCCAGCCCCACCGTCAGGGGACGACTGTTAACCGAGCTGGTAACCACCAGGGGCCATAAAAAATTGTTCCAATGATAACTGACTGAAACAAGTCCATAAGCGATATAGGTTGATTTAGAAAGAGGAATATAGACCTTCCAGAGAATACCCAGGGCTGACACACCTTCCACCTGGGCAGCTTCTATCAATTCAGTGGGAATGATTTTGAACGATTGACGCAGAAGAAAAATCCCAAAAGCACTGGCCATGTAAGGAAGGCCGATGGCGGCAATCGTATCCAGAAGCCCTAACTCACTGATAGTACGGTAATTTTCAACCAGTAGGACTTCGGGCATGATCATCAGCTGTAACAGTACCAGCGCAAACACGAAATTCTTGCCAAAGAAATCAAACCGGGCAAATCCGTAAGCGGCCAAGGTGCATAAAACAAACTGCGCCGCCAGAATCAGGGTGACAAGAATAAAGGTGTTAAGCAGATATCTGGGAAACGGCGCATACGACCAGGCCCTGACAAAGTTTTCGGTTGTAATGGGAGCAAACAGCTCAAATCGAGTTGAATATTCTGCCGGATGAAATGCGCTCCAGATAGCAAAAACAACTGGAAGCAGCCACAGAGCCCCCAGCAGCCAGGCTCCTAAAGTTTCAAAAAATTTTCCTATTCCGGCTCCCGATAATCGCATAGCCTGCTTCCTTTTTTTCAGGACAGGGAGAAACATATCTCCCTGTCCTGACTTTGATTAGCGGTAACGTTTCAAGACACGCTCTGCTTGCTTCTGAGCATCTTTCAGAGCTTCTTCCGGGTTTTTAGCGTCCGTTAGCGCCGCTTGAATAGCATCATTCAGGGTTTTGTAAATTCTGCCATTTTCATGGACTGAAAGTTCCGCAGTGGCATACTTCAACTGATCCCGTGCAACCGCTGCTGGAGGAAAATCTTTAACGTAACTTTCGAGCATAGTTGTCGTATAGGCATCTGGTCGAGTCCCCAGATAGCCGGTTCCAATACTCCACTGAGCTGTCCGCTCGGGTTGAGTCATCCATTTGATAAATTTGAGCGCTGCTGCTCTTTTTTCCGGTGTTGCCTGCTTAAAAATATAGAAATTCCCACCCCCGGTCGGGGTTCCACGCTCTTTTTTTGCTGGCAGCATTGCAACGCCAAAGTCAAAGCTGGCATTTTTTTTCACCGCGGTCAGATTTCCGGTACTATGCCACATCATCGCGGTTTTTTGTTCGAGGAAATCACTTCTCAGGGTCCCCCACTCAATCGTTCCCTCTGGCATAATCTGGTATTTTCGGCCAAGATCTTTCCAGAAATCAAGAGCTTGAATGACGCCCGGATGATCAAAATAGGTCTCGGTTCCAGCATCATTCATCAGAACTTCACTATTCTGCCTGCTCAAAGCTCCAAACATCCAGTAGGGGTAACCGGTCGAAGGAATTTCCAAACCCCACTGTGTGACCTTCCCTGAGGAATCTTTTGTGGTCAATTTTTTGCCCATTTCGACAAGTTCGTCCCAGGTCGCCGGTGGAGAGTCGGGATCAAGACCAGCCTTCCTGAAAGCATCCTTGTTATAATACATAACAATCGTGGATCGCTGGAATGGGATACTCCAGGTCTTACCACCAGTTCGACTGTTCGCCATCAGAGCAGGATAAAAACTGTTCAGCCATTGCTTTTCTTCTGAGGTCGCAATCAAATCATCAAATGCAAGAATGGCATCATTATCAATCAAGGTAAAAATCTCGGTGGAAAGAATAACTGAAAGGTCTGGTGGAGTCCCCCCTTTAAGAGCCGTCATTGCTTTGGTCATGGTATCGGTATAATTTCCCGAATAGATTGCTTTTACAGTGATATCCGGATTTTCTGTCTCAAAATCCTGTACCAGTTTGTCGACCAGTTTTGTCAGAGGACCACCAACCGCAACCGGGTAGAACATGGTGAGTTCGGTTGCAGAGGCCATGGTAGAGAAACTGAGAAGCAGTAATCCCAAGAACAGCGATTTCAGGATTCTTAATTTTGGTGTTCGATTTTTCATAAACATACTCCTTTAATAAAATTGACACTAACGACTCAACTTCATCAATGGTCAGGAAGCAATTCCCCAACGCCTGCGGTAAAAGAACCCATTTATGTTTCCAGAATGTTAGCTAACCTTCAGGATGATGTAAGCATCATGTTGTCACCCCGATTATGAGCCCAAGGATGATGCTGCTAAAGAGTTACACTTCAGCGACTATTTTCCCCCTTGGCTATTTCAATTCAAAAGCCACCTTGAGGACCACTTGGTACTCATCGACTTTGCCATCATCGCCAATATGACCGCGCACATTCTCCATCTCAAACCACGACAGCTTCTCCAGAGACTGCTTTGCCTTAGTCACCGCCTGCTGAATTGCATCCTCGATTCCAACCTTAGAAATCCCGATTATCTCAACCTTTTTGTACGTCCTGCCCTGCCCATAAGTCATGGTGGCCTCCTTTTATGTGGTGTTAAAATTATCCATCTTATTGAAGAGTAGCACCCCAATCTGGTTTGTAAACATTCTCAGGGGTTTCGGAATAAAAAAAGGGGAACCCAGTGGGTTCCCCATGAAGGACGAAGGAGGTGACGTCCTGTATTCTATTACGTGCCCACTTGGCGTTGAGCAGAACGACAAGTGAACTGAGATGAACGATGGTGTTAATTTCCAGTAATTCCCAAAGTGGGTTACGTCGTAGAATACTTGCAGGCAGTATGCCAAATGCTCAAACAATAAAAACAGTAGGTTACGAGATCCGAGAACGAGGCAATATGTCCCAATGGGGCAAAATGTCCCGTACTTGCGTATTCATACACCTTTCAATAACCGTTCTTTACAGCATCTTGAAAATAAGAATTTGCCTAATCCAAGCAATAAAAACTCTTTAATAGGCAACAGCAATTTCTACGCTACACTGTAAATATACACCTCTACGGATGGAGAACGGATCATGCGTCCACGAGTATTGCCACTTTTAATATGCTTTATCAGCATCGGGCTACCCGTCTGGTCTGGTGAAACTGAATCCAGCAATAACAACTGGCTTGATCGTTCTCATAACAACCTGCTGTTACACACCCAGGAAGCCGCCACCTGGTTTGATCATTTTTTTGGTGATTACAGTGATAATGAAGACCCAGCCACCATGCGTACTCGCTTAACCCTGGGTGCTGACATAAGCCAACATGATGTGAGTAGCGGCTATGCCAGAGTCCGAGTAAAAGTCAAACTGCCGAAACTCAAAGAGCTTTTTTATCTGGAGCTATCCAATGAAGATGTCGATGAATACAACCCTTTACCACTCGAAGCTAAACGACCACAGGAAGTTGAAGAGGATACCGATAACAATTACAATATCGCCTTACGTTGGATCAAACACACCACCACTCAAGAGAAAAACGATGCACGCATCGGATTGCGATCAGGACCGAACATCTACCTGCTTGGCCGGCATCGCCGTTCTCACAATCTGACCAAAAGAGTCAAATTGCGCCTCACACCAGCAATATTTCTTGATAGCGAATACGGTGCCGGAGTTCGATTGCTGGCGGAGTCCGAATACCTGTTTGATCATCCTGGTTTAATCCGTTTCAGCGCCCGCGGACAATTTGACAACAGATCTGCAGGGGTTGAGTGGCGGAGTGGACTGTCCTATACCCATCAACTATCAAATGCAGGGGCAGTCGCTGTAGGTTTCTACCTGCATGGAAAGAGCGATGGAGAAGATGACGTCGAGAATTATTCCACCAGTATCCGACTGCGCAAACAGTTCTGGCGTTCATATCTGTTTTACGAAATTGAGCCTTATATCGATTGGCCGGCGGAAGATAATTATCGCACCAATAGCGGCTTCGCCTTAAGCATGCAGATGGTTATCGGTCAATAATTCAAATTCAACTGCTCTCTGAGGAGCCTATTAAAAAAATGGCAAAGCAGTGAAAGGACTGCAAAGACTATGAAATGGATAGAAAATGATGACCTTGGGGCTTTCACCCATAGATCTAGCAAAGCCTGCATTTTCGGAGCTTTACATGCAGAGCAGGTCTTCAGATCACTCGAACTTGACAAGGGGAGCTGTCTTTTGGATGCCGGCTGTGGACCGGGGGAGTACTCTGTGCTGGCAGCTAAGCAGGTCGGTGAAACAGGCTCGGTTATCGCTCTGGATCGCGATTCCTGGATGATTGAACAGCTAAATAAAGCAATAGCAGCCCATGCCATCACAAATATTTTCAGTCAGATTGCCGATCTCGGGGAGCCTCTCCCTCTCAGAGACCGATTGGCCGATGCCGTTTTGATCTCTGCCGTTCTCCATATGCCCGGGCTGAATGACCGTTGGCACATTCTCTTCCCGGAATTGCAGCGCATCCTGAGGAGGAACGGCCGGCTGGGTATTATAGAAAGAAACAATGCGGCAGCTCCCATTGACCATCCTTTGCATTTACGCCTGTCACCGGAAACTATAGCCAATGAAATATTGCGCTACGGATTCAAACAGTGTGGACTGATTGAACTGACCCCGAGCAGATTTCTGATGTTATTCGAGAAACAAGATCCTTGATATAAACAGACAAGGAGACCTTTGAAGTGTAATGGGAACATGTCCCATCAGAGGGGGTCTGAAGACGTAACACCTGTTCTTCTTAACTCAGGGGAAAGATCGTATGGGGATTAGATCCCTTAAATATTTTCCCTTTTAATACTCCACAGAGGACCAATAAAAAAGCTGGCAGAGAAAAATGACGTATTCAGATTTCTTGCGACAGCCTCAAAAGATTTTTGAGAGAATTTTCCCGGTAATGATATTCAAAGGATTCGAACGATCCAAAAAAGGCAAAAACCGTCTGCGTCGCAAACAAAGAATTTCCATGCGACGCAGCAACAACGGATGCTTTTGATAACGCAGCCCCTGCCGATAAAAATCCAGAGCTTTACTCTCAAACCCGGCAGCATAGTAAATTCGTCCCAGATTCAGATATATCAACGGGTGGGTCCGATCTTTTTGAAGTGCCCTGAGGCCCATATTGATCGCTTTAGGGATAGTCTTTTGTTCACAGGCCAGACAATAGGCCTGATATGAGATCACCAGAGGAGTCATGTCGGTCTCTTTGACCTGACGGAATAACTCCATAGCGAGTGCAGTATTCCCTTGCTCGACAGCCTCTATTCCTTTGGCTATCGCGGAATTTTCTTGTTCTACCATTTCGCATCTCCAGACTTTTCATTTAAGTTGCATGTTACGGTCTATTCTACTCCATTTACTCTTTTCCGCTAATTTTGTCACCTGACAGAACCAGAATCAAGCACTATGAAGTTTTTTATCACTGAGAATGTCATTCTTGAATCTGACAAAAAATCTGATTTCCAATTTTCACACTAGCAAAAAGGATCTGCATGACAAGTAAAGCAAAAAAACAGAAGAATATTCCCGGCGATAATCCTGTGGCACAGAAATTATAAACTTGCCAGCCCCTGCTGCCTGTTCTATTTTTCAAGGCTTAAGTTGCTGCTGTGATGACCACCAACCGGTGGGTTCAGCGGAAAAACCAATAGGAATGAATCGTCTAAGGCGGGTTCGAATATCGTGCCATCGTCTTTTGAAAGCGGTCTGAAATGCCACTATTACGACCTGGTTTACCGAGCCTTTATCTCTCAATTTTTCTACTGGCTCTCACCGGATTATTTGCAAAATTGATCCCCCTTGATGCGGTTTCACTCATCCAGTTGCGTGGAGTATTTGCAGCGGCTGGACTTACGCTGTTTATCCTTTTGCGCAAACAAAAATTCTGCCTGCCATCGATTCGATCTTATGTCGGAGTCTATGCTTTGGGCATGCTCCTGGGTGTCCACTGGGTCACCTTCTTTCATGCCATGCAAATTTCTACTGTCGCTGTCGGCATGCTGTCCCTCTTCAGCTATCCGATGATCACTATTTTATTGGAACCATTCTTCACCAAACAGAGAATTAAAACAGGAGATATTTTTGCAGGTGTGGTTATGTTTGTGGGTCTTATTGTTATGGTCGGACAGGATTTAAATCATCTACAAGGGGCAGTTGCTCAAGGGGTTCTCTGGGGCGTTTTTTCCGCGCTACTGTTTGCTCTGCGGAATTTGATCCAAAAATACCACTTTCATAACATGCCAAGTGAAAAACTGATGTTTCATCAGGTCGTAGCCGTAGCTTTGATGCTGGTCATATTTGTAGATTACCCTACAGTACGATTGCTGACAGCTATCGATGTATTTAAAATTGCTCTTCTTGGTATCTTCAGCACCGCCGTTGCCCACACGCTGCTGGTTTTCAGTTTGAAGCAAATATCTGCAAAGTCGGTTTCTCTGATCAGCTGTTTACAACCGGTCATTGCTTCTTTGCTTGCCTGGTACGTAGTTAAGGAAACACCCGGGTTGTCAGTTCTGATTGGAGGGGGATTGGTTTTATCCGTCGCCGCATACGAATCGGTACAAAAAAAACAGACCAGGAATTAAGGCCTCCCTAAAGAAGAGAGCAACTGGTCACCATCAAAATCAAAACCGCCACCCTGCTGAAGTCAAGGGTGGCAGTTACAGTCAAATCTGGAAATGGGTAGTCAGCACAGTAAAATCATTGACACTGCTTTTCCATCAAGTATCCCTCGTGTGCCGTTTCTTCATTTCATCCTTATGGAGATACATTCTTTGATCAGCACATATCAGCAAATCTTTCGTATTATCCCCATCCTCTGGAAAG
>JAZBPC010000059.1:0-2128 GCA_036351455.1 Desulfuromusa sp. | reverse complement strand
GTCAGCATTATTGCTGATCGCTGCTGCAGCAAATTTGTCGACATCCAGTTGAAATGATGGAGCCTGCAGAGCAAACTCAATAACATTTTCAGTTGGCGCTGCATTGGCGTATTCGTTGAAAGACGGAACGGGAACAATTAATTTTTTAGCCAGATGGCCAGAAACAATTTTGATCAACTCAGCCGCCCCGTTTCCAACCACAATCCGTTCAGCTGGTTGTGCGATCAGGGTTCCTACCAGTCCAGCCAAAACATTCTGGGCGACGGGATAGTTAAGTACCAGCTCATGGATTTGACTGGTTAACTGCTGAAAAAAACGTTCCGGAGGAAAATAAAGATTATACAGGTAAGCATGATCGATAAAATCATGCCGCCAATAGCCCCCATGAAGTTTTTCGATAGCATCAAATTGTTGTTCTTTGTCTGGATGATCTTGCTCTTTTACTGTCATATAATCATGTTACTTTCTATAAAGATGTTGCTTTGCGCTCTCATATAATGACTCAGATGAGTGGTGCCATCACCACTGCAGGGGTAAGTGGTTTTGCTGCAATCGGGGAACTATTTATATCCAGCGCACCCTTGGAGCGACCACTGATCGCTTTTCGCAAAGGAAGCAATTTTTCACCCATCGCACTCTTGATTCTGGAAAAGTCAGGAAACATTTTCTCAGCTGCACGCAAATCTTTCAGGGTATCAATCTCATACCAGCGCGCGGTATCGAAGAAGACCGGCGCAAAGGAAATTGCCCCTTCAGCAATCATTTCTGCGAAAACTTCTTCGTAGTAGCCATTCACCTTTCCTGCAGAAATATACCGATCCAGACGTTCTTGAATTATTTTCCAGGTATCACGGGAAAAATTATAGATATTTACTGTTTTGTAGTGACTGCTATTATTGCGACTCTCATCCCCCAGACAGATCGCCTTTAGTCCCTTTGAGTCATTTAGTGTCACCGTGGTGCCATTCATCCAGGGGAGCATCTTTGAAACTGCAATCCGGTCAGGCTGAAGCATTGGTGTGAGCAACTCTGGTTGAAAAACAAGATCGCTTTCAATTAACAGGAAAGACTCTTTTATCTCTTTGCCTGCAAGCCACAAAGAGTAGATATTATTGGTTGTTTTGTATAAGGGACTGTCAATATAGATAATTTCAATCCCGACATATCTGTTGCCAAGGTAGTCCTCAATAACCTCAGATAAATGTCCGGTGACGACAAACAGACGCTTGATCCCATGGCTACACAAGGAACGCATCAACCTTTCAAGAATAGGAATTCTATTAACTTCAACCAGACATTTCGGGGTTGAATCAGTTAACGGAGAAAGTCGACTCCCCATGCCAGCCGCCAACAACAAGGCGGTACTAACCGGGGCATCATCATTTGAAAGATTTTTGTACATAAAACTCCTGAAAAACAATAAGGGGGAAAATAAGTGCTTGAAAATATAAATTTTGTCTATTGCGTAGACAGGATCCAAACACAGAACTGCTACCATTCTTTTGGAGGCAGAAATTTAAACTGTGGCAAGCACGACAAAGAGCCCACATTTAAAGCAGGCCATCAAGACAGGTAGCGTGGGTCTTTTACGCAGATGCGAAAAAGAGCCTGAAATAAGGCTATGAAAAAAAAGACGAGAACTTATTTGCAAAAACGAAATAAAAGCAGTGGATAAGAATAGAAGGGTTGAAAGGAAGAGGTCATTGACGTCAGTGGATGCTCTATTCAAGTGCATCCACAACGACCAAATCATTCTATCACAATGTGCTTTTAATCAACTTTAGTCAAGCTCAATAAAAACTTCATGTAGCAATCGATCTTACAGGTATCGTGCGCAGATCAGGTAATTAGAAAAAGTCAGCTATATCCGAGACCCTTGAAATCAATCTTTCTCCTTGTTGAAGTAAAGGTTAACCAACGCCAGGCAGAATGTTCCAACAATCAACAGCAACGAGATTGCATTGATCACCGGCGTGCTGCCATCCCTGACCTGTAAATACAGGTTGATCGGCAGAGTGGGCTTGGAACCGACCAAAAACAACGTGGTATTGAAGTTTTCAAAGCTCATCAAAAATGCGACTGCACCGGCACCAATAATGGCTGGGCGTAAAAATTTGAGGGTTATGTG
>JAZBPC010000058.1:0-13193 GCA_036351455.1 Desulfuromusa sp. | reverse complement strand
TTTGGTCTCTTGTTGTTAAATATAATAACAACCATGGTAACATTTTCAAGAAGAAGCGCTGATTTATGTACTTAATAGTCGTCCCTGAAAAAGTATAACCATACGTCATTTTTACTTAAAAAGAGAGGTTGTCACTTCAGACATGGAAAAGCTCACAATTCGACTTCTCATAAATCAGGAATTTATTTTTGACATTAGATCTCTGAGCAATTCGATTAGAGTGCAAATGTAGTAAGTAGTTAAACATAGCCCCGGGTCGATATCGATCAGGGGTTTTTATTGATGTAATAAAAGGACTTTTGAAGGGGGAAACATGAACGGAGCAGCCTGTCAAAAGACAGGAAAACAGTTTTGCATCGACAAAATCCGAAGAGGCTCCAAATCTGCTAAAATTTGACTTGCACTTGAAACTGGCATAGTGTGATACACGGAGATAAAACAGCTCAGCAAAGGAGGGGACCTTTTCATGAGCGAACACCCAACAAAAGAAGACCTGCTCAAAAGAATCAGTCAACTGGAAGAGAACGATAGAAGGTATCGTTCTTTGATCGAAAAATCCTCAGATGTTTTCTACAGAACAGACTCCCTCGGCAAGATCACATATCTATCGCCCTCCATCTATGAGTTGTCCGGCTTCAGCGTAGACGAATTAATAGGAAAAAGGATGAGTGAGTTCTATCTTTCTCCTAAACAGCGAGAGGTCTTTCTTTTTCAACTACACAAAGAAGGAAAGGTCAAAAACTTCGAAGCCCAATTAAAACGCAAGGACGGTTCATTTTGGTGGGCTATGACCAGTGCCCACTATATTTATGATGAAAATGGTCACCTCGCTGGGGTAGAAGGCATGACCAGAGACGTGACCGACCTGAATCATTCACAAAAGGTCATTGTCGAAGAAAAAGAAACCGCCCAACGTTATCTCGATATAGCCGGTGTCATGTTTGGCACACTAAATCGTCAAGGTGAAATTATCCTGATGAACAAGAAAGGTCATCAAATCCTTGGTTATCCTGAAGGGGAACTGATTGGTAAGAACTGGTTTGAAGTGTGCTTGCCAAAAAGCAATCAAGCCGAGATCAAAGAGGTGTTCCGGCGGCAAATGTCAGGTGACTTCAAACCCCTTGAATTTTATGAAAGTTCTATTCTCAACAGCAAAGGTGAAGAGCGGATCATCGCCTTCCATAACACCCTGCTTTACAATCAAGATGTAATTTCTGGTGTTCTCTTTTCCGGAGAAGACGTTACCAGACAAAAAGAAACTGAAAAATCGCTGATAAAATACCGGGAAATCCTGACTGAGGTTGGAAGGCTTGGAAAAGTCGGGGGTTGGGAACTCAATGTTGACAGCGGAGAACAGTGGTGGACAAAAGAAGTCTACAACATCCATGAAGTCACTACCGATTTTAAACCATCCGTAGAAGAAGGCATTAGTTTTTATACCCCTGAATCAAAACCGATCATTGCTGCGGCGATAAAACAGGCTGTTGAACAGGGGAAGCCATTTGATCTTGAACTTGAAATTATCACCGCAAAAGGGAATCTTCGATCCGTTCATATAATTGGGAAAACCGATTTGGAGAACCGCAGAGTGTTTGGTTTTCTTCAAGACATCACCGAGCAGAAGCAGGCAGAAGCCAAACACCGCCAACTTGAATCTCAGCTCCGGCAGAAACACAAAATGGATGCCGTGGGTTTCATGGCTGGAGGCATGGCTCACAACTTCAATAACAACCTCTCCATCATCCTTGGCAACATTGAACTCTCCCAAATGAAACAACCTCTCAACAGTGATGTTATTCCCTTATTGGATAATGCCAAAACAGCTGTTTACCGCTCGCGTGATTTAGTCAAACAGTTCCTGACTTACAGTCGAAAAGGACTCCATAGGCGAATGCCGATACAATTACCGACCATTGTCATGGAAACACTCTCTTTGTTGCGCTCTACCTTACCAACTACAGTAATTTTACGGGAGGATATCAGTTCTGTGAATAACGCTGTCATGATTCAAGCTGATCCTTCTCAAATTCAGGAAGTTCTTATCAACCTTTGCAACAATGCCATGCAAGCGATGGAGGAAAAGGGAGAGATCAAGATTGCTTTAAAGACTGTCGACCTGAAGACAAAAGACATTCCCGCACAATATAATGCTCTTCCTGGCCATTTTCTTAATCTCAGAGTCCAAGATAATGGCTGCGGTATGTCAGCAGAGATGCTCGATTTCATCTTTGACCCATTTTATACCACCAAAGAAGATTACGAAGGGGCGGGGATGGGACTGGCCACGGTTCAGGGAATTGTTGCTCAGCATGGTGGAGTGATTAAGGTCGACAGCATGATCGATCAAGGAACAACGTTCAACCTCTATTTCCCGATTATTGATGATACACCAGAGATAACAAAAGAAGAACAAGACCCCTCAATGCCGCAAGGTCATGAGCATATCCTGTTTGTCGATGATGACCCCATGTTTGCCAACACCGGTGGGCAGATGTTAAAAGAAAAAGGCTATACCGTCTCTACTATGACTGATAGTAGCGAAGCCTTGAAGCTATTCACGGCCAAAGCTGATCATTTTGATCTGGTCATCACCGACCAGACCATGCCCGAACTTACCGGCATAGAACTGATCGATGAGGTTAAAAAAATCCGTCCTGACATCCCCACTATTCTCTGTTCGGGGTTCAGTAGCAAGATCGATGAAGACAACACAAAAGAACTGGAAGCTGACGCCTTCCTGATGAAACCTTTGGATCTTCCGAAACTACTGCAGACAATTAGGCAAGTACTCGATGAAAGCAAAGTTCAATAACTTTTCACAAGACGCACAGATTCTGCTTGTCAAAAATCCAAATTGTATTTTTAAGAGTTGTACTTTAATCGAGATCATGTAGCTTTCATAAGTAGTAAAAATCCAACACTCAGAACCAATACTTAAGTTAAAAAGAGTTGTCGACTTATTCCAAATTAAATTCCGAAAAACCCAAATAATTAAGACGTCTCTCTAGCCTGTACTCGAGGCAGCAACAAAGTAAAACAGCTCCCCCTCCCCACTTCACTGGTCACCAGAACTTCACCACGATGGGCATGGGCAACATGCTTTACGATTGCCAGACCAAGCCCTGTTCCTCCCAGATTACGACTGCGAGCCAAATCCGCACGATAAAAACGCTCAAAAAGGCGCGGAAGATGTTCTTGATCGATCCCACAGCCAGAGTCTTCGACCCGAATTTTGATGTAACCATCCAACTCCGAGACTTCGACCAGAACTTCACTGCCTGATTCACTGTATTTCACCGCGTTCGTCAACAGATTAATAACCGCCTGCTCCAATAAGGAAGTATTGACCCGCGCCTTCAACTGCTCTGGACAGTCAATTTGCAGACTTACTTCATGCTGTAGAAGCAGACTTTCACAGGCGGCTCTGGCACTACACAGGATTGGCAACAGTAACTCACAGCTCAGCTCCCAGCCTCCTGCCTCCACCCCTTGTTCAATTCTGGAGAGATTCAGTAAATCTTCGACTAAGGCATTGAGTCGTTCGCTTTGTTTAAAAATAATCTGCAAAAACCTCTGGCTTGAAACATCCGTAGAGTCATCATCCAAAAGGGTTTCAACAGCACCCCGAATAGCTGTGATCGGAGTCTTTAGTTCATGGGACACATTGGCAACGAAATCACGACGAACCGACTCAAGTTGTCGTAAACGGGTTAAATCATGGAGGACAATTAAAACCCCAATGCGGCTGTCTTCATTCCCGGTCAGAGGAGTTGCCTGAACATGGAGATAGCGTTTATCCGATCCATGCATAACAAGTTCGTCTTCCAGTGCTCCCTGCTGACTCAAAGCCTGGCGGATAAAACGTTGCAACTCAGCCTGACGAATCACCTCTTGAATTGGCCGCCCTGAACCCGATTGCAGTGGCACACTAAACAATTCAGCAGCAGCTCGATTAAGACGAATAATCTGTTCATCATTATCTACGGCTATAATTCCTTCAACCATGCAACCGAGAACCGTTTCAATTTCACTTCGTTGTTCAACTTCTTGTTCAATACGATCTGCCAATTTTGCGGCCATCAGATTCATAGCCTCAGCCAAACGTCTGGTTTCTTCAGAACCTGTCACCGCAAGAGGGGTCTCCAGATTACCATGTGAAAATTGCTGGGCGCCATGAGTCATCAACTCCAAAGGACGGCTGATGCGCCGGGAGAGCCACCAACAAATCGGGGCTAGCAGAACCGCAATGATCAAACCAGCCAGCAGCAGCTTCCAATAAATCCCCTTCAGCGTCGCATCAATCGCAGAGATGGGCAGAGCCGCTCGGATACTGCCAACCATCTGCCCGTCAACATAGGCTGGCATAGCAACATACATCAGTGATTCTCCCAAAGTATTACTAAAACGTATCGAAGTTCCCTGCCTCCCTTTGAAAGCCTCTAAAACCTCTGGTCGTTGTCCATGATTATCCATCTGCTGTGGATCTTCATCAGAATCAGCCAACACTCTGCCATCATTCATAATAACGGTAATACGGGTACCTGATTTCTCACCGAGACGCTTGACCAGAGGCAACAGCCGGAGCTGCTCGTTGATGTTCAAATACCCCTGAAGCTGCTGTTCCACCAGTTGTGCGCGGGCGCGTAAATCAGCTTCAGTCTGCTGATAGTGAAAGCTGCGCAGTTCAACCGATAGGTACCAACCAACAACCATAAAGATAACGACAATCAATACAAGATAGGATGGATAAAGTTGCCAAACAAGGCGACGCCGATGCAATCTCACAGGTCCTCCCGAAAGCGATAACCAACTCCGCGGACAGTTTCAATATAATGGCTACAGGGTCCGAGTTTTTTCCTGAGTCCCGCAATCTGGACATCAACAGCACGATCAGTGACAGCATAGTCTTCGCCGCGAACAGCATTGACAATCTGATAACGGGTAAACACCCAACCGGGACGACGGGCCAAAGATTCAAGAACTTTGAATTCTGTAAAGGTTAAATCTATGGTGTCCCCTGCAACTTGAGCCAGACTACGGCCAGGATGAATCCTGAGGTCACCACGGACCAGCTCCTCCTGATCCGACTCTTGCTGCAACAGATTTTTGCGCCGGAGCACGGTCTGCACTCGAGCCAATAAAACTTTGATGCTGAAAGGCTTGGTGACATAATCATCTGCCCCTAACTCAAGTCCCCGGATAATATCTTCTTCTTCTCCACGGGCAGTGAGCATGATGATCGGAATTTCACTGGTCACTTCATCACGCCGTAACCGGTGGCAAATCTCCAGTCCATCAATTCCAGGGAGCATCAAATCGAGCAGAATCAAATCAGGTTTTCTCGCTGCAACAGCCTTTAACGCCTCTTCTCCATGGGAAGCACACTCTGCATCGTACCCTGCTTTGATCAGGTTAAAATGTAACAAAGCGAGGATATCTTCTTCATCCTCAACAACAAGAATTGACCTTCTCTGGTCTGACATAAACCCTCACATTTTTTCTGATTTCTAGTAATGGTGTAACATCCGGTTCTTTTGTTAGGATTTTGTGAGTTTATCAAAATTATTCTTGTCTATGTTATCTATCTGCCCATCCCCGTCCAGCTTCAGAAAACAAACCGTTAAAGAACTATCTCCCGACCAAACAGGGAGACTCTTGCTCGAAATGATTTATTGCAGTATCCATCTTGCAAACTTGCAAGAAATCGGGCACTCTCTTCCACTGAAATTGGTCATCAACTGTTTCAGTACCACTTCTTTACATGCAGGAGATATTCTATGCAACATTTCGCTCTGACCATTATCGGCCGTGATCGACCCGGGATTGTTTCTCAGGTGACAGAAATACTCTTCAAAGGTGGGTTTAATATTGCCGATTCCAGTTGTTCTATTCTTGGTGGACAATTTTCGATGATCCTGATCATCTCCAATCCTGATATTTCTACCAAAGAAGAATTCAGCGATACCTTCAGTCCGCTGGAAGAAAATAATCTGTCAGTCTTTATTCGCACTTTAAAACCCGGCGGAGAAATTCGTACCGAATTGGAAGGCGAACTTTGCATGATCTCCGTTTACGGAGCTGATAAACCGGGAATAGTCTATCAGGTTGCCAGAGAGCTGGGTGAGCGCAGTATCAATATCACCGACCTGAACACTAAACTGATTGGCGATAAAGCAAAGCCCGTCTACGTCATGATGCTGGAAGCCATGTTACCGGAAAATACCGAAGTTGAAGAAGTTGAAACCTGGATGCGTGAGCTTAAAGAAAAACTTCAGGTTGATATTTCTGTCCGCTCACTGGCTGCAATGGAGCTTTAATTCCGATGTCTGTCCAAGAAGTCCTTGTCTATCCGGATCCGCGCCTGAAAGAAATCTGTGCCCCTATTGACAATTTTGATGAATCAGTACAACAGCTGCTTCAGGATCTCGTTGACACCATGGTTGATGCGGGTCACTCGGTGGGCATTGCTGCCCCACAGATTGGAGATATCCGCCGCGCAGCTGTTGTTGACGTTTCTAAGAGCAAGCTGGGGAAAAAACAGGAAAATCATGGTTTGCTGCAGATGGTTAATCCTGAAATCATCGAAAAAGAGGGCAGTCAAATTGTTCGGGAAGGATGCATGTCAGTTCCCGACTATACCGGCAATGTCACCCGCTCAGAATCAATTGTCGTCCAGTTTCTTGACCAGAATCAGCAACGGCAAGTGATCCGGAGTGAGGGATTCGAAGCTATCGCTATTCAGCATGAATTGGACCATTTAGATGGGTTTCTCTTTCTGGATCGGGTGTCAAGCTTGAAAACTGACCTTTTTAGAAGAAAACAGAAATAGATCAGTAGTGCCCGCCTTTTAGTGCATCAGTAATCGATCCCCGGTTGAGGTTCAATATCTTTCCGATAAGCATGCTTGATCTCTCGAACCTCACTGACGGTATCGGCTATATCAATAACTTTTTCATGAGCATCGCGACCGGTACAAACAAGGTGCATTAAAGAAGGTTTGCTCTGCAGTAGATCAAGGACCTGTTCAAGGTCGACAAGACCCAGATGCAATGCATTGTTGATTTCATCAAGAATCAAAAGATCACACTCTTTTGCAGCAATCTTTTCCTTTGCTAAATCAATAGCATCCTGGGCATTTGCACGGTGCTCCTGCTTGGAATAAGGGTTCCCCTGGATACCACAAAACCCCTTGCCCGTTGCAATCAGTTCAATATCACAGTCCATCTTTTTAACCCCGTCCCACTCTCCAGCATAAATATCCCCTTTCATAAACTGAATAATGCGAACCTTCATACCATGCCCGCAAGCCCGCAGGGCCATGCCCAGTGCTGAAGTCGTTTTCCCTTTACCGTTACCGGTGATAACAACGATCAGGCCTTGCGGTTTTTTCGGCTCAAGGTGGTCAATTTTAACGGGTTTCGTTCCACGCATATTCATTTACTCTCTTCCTTGTCGCAATTTATAGTCAAGGCCCAGGCACGATTTTGGGTACTCCATTGTGGATCCTGAAAATAGCTTTGCTCACCAATGCAGTATCAAGCCATTTGATTTGCCAGAGTTTCTGCAATTGATAAGACGAGTTTCAGATGGGCAGTGAGACAAACAGTCTATCCAAGATCAGAACGGTGAGCAGCAAAGCCATTGAGATATTGATGAGATGAAACTTCTGCAATATTGGACCTGCTTTATCCACACCACCAGGTTTCTTAATAATTGAAACCGCAACAGCAATAAGACCCACAACATATAGGGACATAAGAACCTGGCTTTGAATAAAGCCAAACAAAGGAAACAGCAGATAACACAGAAATAGGCTCGCCATCCAGCAGTTGTTGATTTTCAACAATCTGTGAGTCGGTATGGTTTTAAAAATATTCGGTAACCCACTACGCTGCAGGTCCTCCCGATAATGACACAGCAATAACCAGGTATGAGGAATCTGCCAGACAAATAAAGTCCCTGCCAGAATCAATGGCTTATGAGCAAGCAGAGCCCCTCCGGCGGCAGTCCATCCGATTAATGGGGGCAGAGCTCCGCATATGGCCCCGGGGATAGCGGCAAACGGGGTATGACGTTTTAGTGGCGTATAAACTGCGTTGTACCAAATGACAGCCAGCAGACCGAGAAGAAGAGGCATCCTCCCGGATAAAACAGAAAGCAGAAGTGAACCGCTGCCTATGGCTAATGATGCCAACAATAATGCGGTGTGCGGTGAAAGCTTCCCCATAGGCAAGGGGCGCCGTTGCGTCCGCTCCATACGAACGTCCAGATCCTGTTCTTGCCATTGGTTCAGCGCTGAGCATCCTGCAGACAGAGCACCCACACCAGCTGTCACAAGGAAAGCATCGACAGACAAATTCCCGCCGAAAAACAGATAACCTGCCAACGATGACAAAGAAACCAGTGCTGAAAGTTCTGCACGAAAAAGTCGCCGCAAAGATTGCAGCAAAGACGATGCTGGTGCTGCGAGCCTGGTGTTATTTAAAATCGGTGTGGGCATGACATTCTTCCACTATTGCTGGAGAAGATAGTTAATGATTGCATCAATCTCTTCTTCGCTCAAATAATCGACTGCCGGCATCATCGGAGAAAATCCTTTCACCATTTCGGCATCAGGATCGAGCAAAGCCCGACGCAAATAATCAGCATCAACTTTGAGAGTTATCTCTTGACCGTCACGCTCGACCGTGACCTGACGCTCTCCGATCCCCATAAATGTCGGTGCGATCTCTTCACTACCGTCCATCGAATGGCAACTGATACAGCCATTTTCTGCCAATAATTTACCCCCGTTCAACTCTACTGGGGCAATCTTACCAAGGAGATAATCGACAACAGCCTGAAGATCTTCCTTGCTGATCGTCTCTTCATCATAGGCAGGCATCATCGGGCCAAACCCTTTAGTGAGCTCAACTTCGGGCTCACGGATCGCCCGTTTCAGATAATCTTCATCAATCGTTATTTCAATTATCTGGCCATCTTTTTCTATTTCACGAGGGGTACCTGCAAGCTCAAACAGAGTGGGACCGATATTGTCACTACCGTCCAGACTGTGACAGCCAATGCAGCCTTGTTCATTCAAAACGACCAAACCTCTGGGTTCTTCTGATGAAGAAGCAGACGCGAGCCAAGTAGCGTAATCTTCTTCACTGAGGACCTCAATACTGGTGATCATATCAGCGTGACCAACACCGCAGTATTCCGCACAAAAAATATCGTAGCTGCCCGTCTCTGGAGCCTGAAACCAGACATAAGATTCCATCCCCGGAACCGTGTCGCGCTTGATTCGAAATGCTGGCACAAAAAAACTGTGCAGGACATCGGCTGAATAGAGCTCCACTTTGACAGGCTTATTCACTGGAACATAGATTTTGCTCTCTTTTCGCCCATCGGGGTATTCGAACACCCATGACCACATCCTTGCGGTTCCCTTGATTTCCAACGCGTCAGCGGGAATTTCACGCAGACCGACATAATTGACCCAGCCATACCAGAACATCGTCAGGACGATAATAATCGGCAATACCGTCCACAGTGTTTCCAGCAACCAACTCCCCTCCACATCCGACGTTGGTTCCGGATATTTGGAGCGTCGATATTTGACCACAAAATAAATGGTCACTGCTGTGATTCCCAACAAAAGGATCAGCGAGAATCCAAAGATATAGATCAGAACATTATCAACGGCTTGCGCAGTCGGATTATTCAATGTGTTCACAATGTCTCCCTAACGGTAAAGCACATCGGTAAAAGTCAATCCAATAAAGATTGCAACAATGACAATCAACGTCACTATCCCGATTTTAAACAGCTTGGATTCCTGCTTCAGGTGCATGAAAATAAAAACCACCAAACTTGATTTCGCTGAAGCAACTGTCAATGCAACCCAGATATTCCATGCTCCCAAATGAACTCGAGAAACGGCCACCGTAACCACCGTTAATACCAATAAAGCAACATAGATCAGAATAAAAGTTCGGTACGGAACCGGTTCATGTTTATGTTCTGACATTGTTTACCTCACAGAATCAGATAGTAAAGTGGAAACAGAAAAATCCAGACCAGATCGACCAGATGCCAGTAGAGGGCACTGTTTTCCAATAATGTAAAGCGATCACTGGTCACCTTGCCCTTGGCAATCATGACTGCTACCACACCAATAAGAGTGGCACCAATCAGAATATGGACACCATGCAGTCCAGCGGTAAAATAGTAAAGGTTGAAAAAGGCCGTAATCCCAGGCCCCAACTCTGCCATGTGCTCTGAGCCGGGATAAATTCCGTGACTGATTTCAGCAGACCACTCAAAGTATTTGTTGATCAAGAAAACAACAGCCAACGCGATAGTGACATAACAGAGGATAAGGGTCTGTTTGATTTTGTTTTTTTGAATCGAAGTTATGGCTAAGGCAATGGTCAAACTGCTGGTTAACAAGACGATAGTGTTGATCGTCCCGAAATAGATATTCAGCATATGGCTGGCTTCGGCATATTCCTGGGGAAATTTATATGCAGCCATAGCATACAGGATAAACAGACCGCTAAAAAGGATCACCTCGGTGTAAAGAAACAGCCACATCCCAAAGCGGGCCCCGGTATCATCACGGTGTTCAATACTCATCGGCAACGACCCCTTTATAATTATAAGGACCCTTGGTTACAACTGGATCCTCTTCGCCAAAATTCTCCATCGGTGGCGGTGATGGGATTGTCCACTCCAGAGTAGCGCTGCCCCAAGGGTTTTGACCAACAGGAGCACCGCGCCGGATACCGTTCCAGAGATTAACAAACATAATGATCAAACCAACAGCAAGAACCCACGATCCAACGGTAGCAACAACATTCAAAGGCATAAACTCGGGTAAATAATCATAGTAGCGTCTCGGCATACCCTGGACACCAACAGCCTGCATCGCCATATAGGTGACGTTAAAACCGACAAACACTAAACCCCAACTGATCACGGCGATTTTATGGTTATACATGCGTCCGGTAAATTTCGGTAACCAGTAGTGCAACGCTGCGAAAAAGGCAAATCCCGTGCCGCCAAACATGGTGTAGTGAAAATGGCCAACAACAAAAGTGGTATCGTGCAAGTGGATATCACTAGCCGCAGCCCCTAACGCCAGGCCACCAAGACCGCCGATGGCGAAATTAAAGATAAAAGCCAAAGCGTGCAACATTGGTGGAGCCAACTGGATAGACCCTTTATAGAGCGTTGAGACCCAGTTGAAAACTTTTATGGCACTTGGAATAGCCACGATAAACGTCAAAAACGAAAAGATCAGAATAGCAAAATCACTCATGCCACTGGCATACATGTGGTGAGCCCACACCAGAGAACCGGCAAAGGCAATCGCCAGGCTGGAAAAAGCCATAGCCCAGTAACCGAATAAAGGCTTACGGGAGAAAGTTGGAATGATCTCCGAGATAACTCCCATTCCGGGAAGAATCATGATGTAAACCGCTGGATGTGAATAGATCCAGAAGAGATGCTGATAAAGGATTGGATCGCCGCCGCGAGCCGCATCAAACAGTCCTGCCCCGAAGACGCGCTCCAGTACAATCAAAATCAGGGTGATACCCAGCATCGGAGTTGCAAGGATTTGTATCCAGGCTGTTGAATAAAGGGTCCACACAAACATCGGCAGACGTCCCCACCCCATCCCTTCAGCACGCAGCCGATGAATCGTGGTGACAAAGTTGATCCCGGTGAGCATGGATGAAAACCCCAGCATCAACGCACCTGTAACCGCCAGGTTAACGTTGGTCGTCGTCTGGGTACTGAACGGCACATAGAAAGTCCAACCCGTGTCTGGAGCACCGCCACCAGAAAACACCGCTGTGACCGCAAGGATCGCACCGATAATATAACAATACCAGGACAGCAGGTTCAGCTTCGGGAAAGAAACATCCCGGGCTCCAATCTGGATCGGCAAAACCAGGTTGCCGAATGCCGCTGGGATACTCGGAATAATGAAAAGAAAGATCATGATAATGCCATGGACCGTAAAAGTGGCATTATAGGTTTGGGGGCCCATAATCGTCGGGCCCGGAGCAATCAACTCCAATCGGAGAGCAAGGCCCAGGACCATTGCGACAAGAAACATGACAACGATACACCCCAGGTACAAAATACCGATTCGCTTATGGTCTGTCGACAAAAGCCAGCCAAGGACTCCGGGGCGAGGACTTTCGCTGTAAAAACCTGTGTTCTTTAGAGGCTGATATGTCATTTTTTCTTCTTTCTACCGCCCAGGATAAGAAAAAGCAAAAAACTCCCGAGAGTTAGCAGGATAACTGTGCCACTGACACGCATCAGATTAAAAACATAGCCACGACCTTCCGGGTCATAACTGAAACAGAATTGTAATGCTTGACGGATTGGTTTTCCGATTCGACCTTCACTCGCCTCAAATAGCGCCATAGTAAGATCGATTGCTGAAAATCTCTGCCCCGGTAAATATCGGGCGATTGTTCCGTCTTTGGTCACGACAAAGGCAGTGATCGGATGGAGAAATTCATCCCCTTCTTTTTTAAAATAATATCCTGCAGCATCAGTCAATTGCAGGATATTTTCTTGTGTACCAGTGACAAAACGCCATGCCTCTGGCGGGTAATCAACTTGTGTTGCCGTCAAAAACGTCTGCTTGCTGTGAGCTGCCATTTCTGGAGTTTCCAAAGGGTCAAAACTGAAAGTGATGACATTATAATCCTTGCCCGGCTCCATCTTTAAATCGGGCAGAACGGCAGAGAGTCTTCCAAGCAGCATGTTGCAGACATTTCGGCAATCATAAAAAACTGGAACCATCAGAGTCGGGCGATCGATAAGCTGATCAAGACTGACGACTGCCCCTGTAGAATCGATAAAATCGAGTTGTAGAGGAATTTTATCCCCCAGTTTCTCAACCAGCTCAACCCGCCCATCGGTTGCAAATACTGGATTCGTTATAAAAACCAGCATGAGTATTATCAGGAATTTAAACTGCAAAACATCTCCCCGGAGAATCATAAATTATAGTTTTTGAATTTTATCATTTAAAAAAACAATGTAAAGTTTACCAAAATGATCAACTTTAGAAAAGAACTTTTGTAAAAAAATATATCAACGTTATTTTTCAACATGTGACGGCTATGAAAAAATTAAATAACAGCTGTAACATTGTTGAAGAATCTTTTCCATGCTATAAAATT
>JAZBPC010000057.1:0-24251 GCA_036351455.1 Desulfuromusa sp. | reverse complement strand
TACGTGTGTGCCGCTGTTGATGGTTGTTATTGCTTATTGGGTGATTGGTCTGCCCCTTGGTTACAGTTTGGCTCTGACCGATGTTTTTGGTTCTCCCTTGGGAGCGAAAGGTTTCTGGATCAGTCTGTTTATTGGTCTTAGTGTTGCAGCAGTCTTGCTGGGTCTGCGGTTGCGTCAGGTTGGACGTAGGGAGGGGAGTTTAAGAATTGTATCTTGAATCTAAGCACAAACCTGAAGGTCGCGGGGTTGCGTCCCCGCTCGTCGCCATACTTTCTTGTTATGCGACAAGAAAGTATGCAAATAAGCGCACCCGAACTCCTTGCCCTTCGGGTTCCCTCCATTACACAGCTGTTTTGAGGAGCGGCAAAAACTCGGGCTGAAGCCCTCAAACATTTGCCGCTCTATTTCTCAAAGCAGCTGTTCCATTCCGGCTGCGTCACACGGGAAAAGGTGGTTCAAAAGCAAAAAACAGATTCCGTTACGACTGAGGCTGTCGTGCAAAATTGCTTAAACTGGCGCTACTGGGGACTGTCCCGAGTGACACTAGCAAATGTGTATAGTCTCGTTCCTGAACTCTATGATATCGCCAACAACAATTTTTTTCCGTTTTTGGGTTTCTACAACGCCATTGACCAAAACCTGACCTTCAGCAATAACTGCTTTTGCCTCACCGCCACTGGAGGACAACCCTTCAATTTTTAGGACTTTATAAAGCTCAATAAACTCACGTCCGTCCAGAATGAAATCTTTCATTGAATCTTCCTCTTGCGTTGCGAGCTATGGTTCTTCAGCTGACTGTTAGTTTTTGTCGCGATCCAGACGGCATGGCGATAGCCTCCCTTGCCCGGTCGTTCGCAGCGCACCTTGAATCCTGCAGAGCCAAGGCGGTTTTCGAACCCAGGGTCCGGGTTTTCTCCCCAAATGGCAAACACCCCATTTTTTTTCAGTGTGCGATGACATTGCTCAATGGCGCGGCTGCCGTAAAGGGGGTCGTTGCGTTGGTCGGTCTGTGGACCGGGACCGCGATAGAGATCGTAAATAATCGCGTCGAAGCTTTCGGGCTTTGCTGTCTTGACCAGTTGGGCGACATCTCCAATTTTGACTGTGACCCGTGGATCGGCGGCAGCTCCAGCGGTCAATTCGGCCAACGGCCCCAGACACCATTCCTTTATTTTTGGATTCAGTTCAGCCACCAACACTTCGGCGCGGTCTGTCAGTTCATCCAGAACGGCTCGCAAGGTGATCGCCATCCCCAGTCCACCAACCAGTACCTGTGGGTTGGGGTGGTTTTTCAACTGACGGCAACCAAGCTTGCCAAGTGCCATTTCTGAACGCTGCGCCTTGCTGTTCATCAGAATCTGCGAACCGACGGTAATCAGGAAATCACCTGCGCCTCGTTTGCGCAGCTCCAGCACCCCTTCATCATCGGTTTCAAAGCGGTCGAGAACCTGCCAGGGAATAGCCATATTTGCTCCTCAAATCTGGGGGATTGCCCTCGGGATGCGGGTTGACAGCAATAAGGTCGCGGGGTTGCGGCCCCGCTCGCCGCCTTACTTTCTTGTTATGTGACAAGAAAGTAAGCAAAGAAACACACCCGACCTCCTTGTCCGCTATCGCCTGCGGCCATAGCGGATTCCCTCCATTCCACAACTGTTTTGAGGAGCGGCAAAAACTCGGACTAAAGCCCTCAAACATTTGCCACTCTATTTCTCAAATCAGCTGTTCCACTCCGGCGGCGTCACACGGGGAGTGGTGGCTCAAAAACATATTTATGACTTGATGTCTGCTATTTATGGCTGCCCATCACGTGCTAAAGACTCAGATACGTCTCACCCTGATAATGCTCCGCACGCATTTTAGAAACTTCGGTGCTTTCCAGGTATTCGTCAAAAGTCAGCATCCGATCAATGAACCCGGCTGGAGTAAACTCGATGATCCGGTTAGCGACGGTAGAAAGAAACTTGTGGTCGTGACTGGTAAACAGGATTACTTCCGAAAAAGCCATCAGGCCGTTGTTCAAGGCAGTGATTGACTCAAGATCAAGGTGATTGGTCGGCTCATCAAAAATCAGTGCGTTGGCCTCGGTGAGCATCATTTTGGAGAGCATGCAGCGAACCTTCTCGCCTCCAGAGAGAACCGAGGTTTGTTTTTTCGCCTCGTCGCCGGAGAACAACATTCGTCCCAGAAAGCCGCGGGCGAAACTTTCCCCCTCGGTTGGTGCGAACTGCAATAACCAGTCGATCAGGGTCAGGTCTTTGTCGAAGTAACTGCTGTTATCAATCGGGAAAAACGTCGGGGTAATGGTCACTCCCCAGCGGAAACTACCGCTGTCCGGTTCGATTTCACCTTCGAGAATCTGAAACAGGGTGGTTTTGGTCAGGCTGTCCGCACCGATAAAGGCAATTTTGTCTCCTTTGTTAAGGGTCAGACTGAAGTTGTCCAACACTTTGACCCCATCGATAGTTTTACTCAGATCTTTAATCTCAAGAATGATGTCTCCACAGGCCCGTTCCGGTTTAAAAACCACAAAGGGATAGCGGCGTGAGGACACCGGCATATCTTCGATGGTCAATTTTTCCAGCAGTTTTTTCCGTGAAGTGGCCTGCTTGGCTTTGGAGGCGTTGGACGAAAAGCGCTGAATAAAAGCCTTCAACTCTTCGGCTTTATCGCTGACCTTACGGTTCTCTTCCTGCTTCTGATGCAGCGCTAACTGGCTGGCTTCGTACCAGAAATCGTAGTTACCAACGTAGACGGTTATTTTGCCAAAGTCGATATCGGCGACATGGGTGCAGACCTGATTGAGAAAGTGCCGGTCGTGAGAGACAACAATCACGGTATTCTGAAACCGGGCAAGAAAGTCTTCCAGCCACTGAATCGATTTGAGATCAAGGTGGTTGGTGGGCTCATCAAGGAGCAGGATATCAGGATTGCCAAACAGCGCCTGGGCCAGCAGTACCCGGACCTTTTCACCCCCCTCGAGTTCCTTCATCTGTTTGCTGAGAAGCTCGTCGCCGATGCCAAGGCCACTGAGTAACACCGCCGCTTCCGAATCAGCTTCGTAGCCGTTCATCTCAGCGAATTCAGCTTCCAGCTCTCCTGAACGGACACCGTCTTCATCAGTGAACTCTGCTTTGGCATAGATCGCCTCACGCTCGGCTTTCACTTTGAAGAGGCGCTCATGCCCCATCATTACAGTGTCGATGACGCTGTGCTCGTCAAAAGCAAAGTGGTCTTGGCGCAACATTGCGACCCGTTCGCCCGTTCCCACCGAAATTGTCCCTTTATCGGCTTCTGACTCTTTGGCCAGAATTTTGAGGAAAGTGGATTTTCCCGCTCCATTGGCTCCGATCAGACCATAACAGTTACCCGGAACGAACTTGATGTTGACGTCTTTAAAAATGGTACGTTTGCCATAGGCGAGGCAGATATTTGAAGTACTGATCATGAGAAAGTCATTTCCTGAAATAAAAACTAAAAATAAAAAACCACAGGAACAAACCCTGTGGCCTTCGCGCAGCGAATCTATAGCATTGATTGCCTGTGCTAGCAATGTTTTTCCATGTCGTTCCAGAGTTAAAAAGTTGAATCAGAAACGAAAACACTAGGGACACCAAGAAAAACTTTTAACGGAGAGGCGCTGAGGAACGCAGAGGAGCAGAGAAATCTTAAAATCTTTCTGTTTCAGGGTTACAAGCCAAAAGAGATGTCAGTTTTTGGATTTCTCTGCTTCTCTCCGCCTCAGCGTTAAAGTTTCTGCTTTTTTTGGTGTCTTGGTGGTGAATGGTTCAGTTTTAAGTTTTTATCTGGTTGTATGGACGAATAAAAAACCTCCAAATTTTGTTGCGATTACAGTAGACTCTCAACCTCACTATTTCTATCCGGCTTAAAGTCGGAATGATGGCAAAATTATTTATAAGGGACGGATTCATGATCATCGGATTTGCTGGGAAGGCTGCTTCGGGGAAAACGACCGCTGCGAGATATCTTATGGAGTTGCAGGATAATATCGTCATCCTGCCTATGGCTGTTGTGTTGCGGCAAGAAGTGGAGAATTTCATCCGTCAGGTTGGAGCCGAGGATAAAGTGTCGCTGGTTTACGGTGATCAGGATGATAAAATTCGGGTGTTTTACGTTGATGAGAAAAATGCCCTGCAGCTTTGCCCCGTATGGGCCGGGTTTGTCAGCATGAATCAGGACATACAGGATCGGCCAGGTTAGACCGCTGTGACCGTGCGCCGGATCCTGCAATGGTGGGGGACTGAATACCGTCGCGCTCAGGATCCCGATTACTGGACCAAGGCGTGGGAAAAAAAATTACAGGAATATGATCTGACCCAGACCCATATCATTGTTGATGATGTCCGTTTTGTGAATGAATTGAACATTATTGAAAAACAGGGTGGAATTTTTATCAAGATTGAACGCCCCGGGTTTAATGGTGCCAATAACCACAGCAGTGAGAATTCTCTGGATCACTATGACAATTGGCATCTGGTTATTCCCAATGATGGCAGCTTGGAAGAGTTTAAACAAAAGACTGAAGTTCACCTTTTGCCACTGCTCAAAGGGGGGTAAATGGTGGTATCTAGCCGTCAACTATTTCCAGACAGTCGTTTAAGCTTTTTTCTGCCATAGACGGTGCGATTCCACTATTATTCTGGTGTGTCCACTAGAAATTGTAATAATCCAGCAAAGACTTGTTGAGTATCTTTCTTTGCCCTGCGAATGTCCCGTAATCTTCCGAGGGCATCCATTCACTTTTAAATCTGCGAAACTCCCGTTCTATTGGTGCCTCATCCCAATAATTCCAGCGCTCGCTCATGTTTTTCTCATCTGATAACGCCAGATTCATTGACGTAACAACTTGCTGACATATTATTTCCCTTGGTCCGAATAAAACCTCAAGCCGCGTGGATTTCCCTGTGACTGAAAGACCATACCCACCACACCTGACGGATCCGTCATATATTATGGCCTCAGCTATCGGTCCGGTATTATTACAAGTCGAATCCATAATACAAAACATCATAATAACAGCTGGTTATGAGTGTATTTGGCAGCCTTGTTCCTTGGCACACTCGTTGTATTACTCATAACATAACCTGCGACGGTAATCTCTACCGTACATCATGAGAATTTGCGATTTTCGGCCTATTTTTCAGCCGCACAAGGAGAAAATTTTATGCACAAAATCTGGGTGTTTTTTACTAAATTAATGTTTTTTTCAGGCCTGCTTGTTATTGCCGCCTGTTCTGGGCCCCAGTTAAAACTTGAGCCCATTTCAGTAACAGCAAATCCCACCGAGGAGGTTGCCAAGCTCGAAACCGAAATCGCCAGTGCCCGGCAGCTTCAGGTCAACGTGTTGGCCCCAACCTGGTTTAATAAGGCTGAAATGTCTTTGAAAGAGGCCCAAAGGGTTATCGCTGAAAAGGGTGACATGGGGACGATAGGCATGAATGTTTCCAAAGGCCGCGCCGAAATTACCAAAGCTTTGGAAATGGCTGCTATCTCTCGTACGGCCATTCCCGAAGCCATCAAAGGAAGGGACTTAGCTCGTGTCGCCGGAGCCACGACATTCGGGCAAGACTACGCTGAAGTGGAGGATCAGTTTCTTGATCTGACCCGCGAAATCGAGGACAACAACTTGAGTTATGCGCAACGTAACGAGAAGAAGGTTGTCAACAGCTTCCGGGAAATAGAAATCAGAGCTATTAAAGAAACGACCTTGGGGGAAGTTCGCAAACTTTTGCTACAAGCTGAAAACGAAGGGGCGAAAAAGTTAGCACCGGAAGTCTTCACTCAAGCCCAAAAAGAGCTTCAGGATGTGGACGCCTTCATTTCAGCAAATCCTTATGCCAAGGAGGAGATGCATCAGAAGGCCGCTGACGCTTTATTTAAAGCCAACCGCCTTGTTCAACTCACTCGTCAGAGCAAGCAGTTTAGTCAAATGAAACCAATCGAGGTTTCCCTGTGGGCAGAAGATGTGATTCAGAGCACCTCAGAAAAACTGGGCGCACCGGACATGCGCGACCAACCCACCGAGATTCAAGTATCTAACATTCTGGGTACTTCCAGCGCTCTTAAAACGGACCGGGACTTTTTGTCTGAGAAGAGTAAAAATCAGCAGGTTAAAATCGATGCCCTTTTGATTGCGCAGCAAAATGAACTCCAATCTCTCCGGCAAAAACACAGCAGCGAAATTTCTGCTCTCCAAGCTAAATTGGCAACAGAGGTCGGCCAAAAGGAGATGGTCGAAGCGGCGAAACGCGCTGAGCAGGAACGACTTGCAGCAGAGAAACAGGCTGTCGAAGATAAATTGGCCAGTGAGAGAAAGTTTAACGAACAGTACAACCAGGTCCAGGCTCTTTTCACAAGTGATGAAGCAGAGTGCTATAAACAGGGACAGCAAATGGTGGTGCGCCTCCGGGGGATGAGTTTCCCGGTTGGGGAGTCGATCATTATGCCTGTAAATTACCCTCTACTCAGCAAGGTGCAACGTGCAATTCGTACTTTCGATGATCCGAGCATGACGATCGAAGGACATACTGACTCGACTGGCACCCTGGAGCTGAATAATCATCTCTCCCAGCAGCGGGCTGAAGCAGTGCGTGAGTACTTGCTGGCCAATGCTTTAACCACCGAGGGAAAAGTGACGGCGGTTGGTTACGGTCCGAGTCGACCTCTATCCCCTAACACGACAACCGAGGGTAGGGCGCAAAATCGCCGCATAGACCTGATAATTACACCAAAAGGTCAAGTGACACTGTAAGTTATTGCTCCGAGGTTCTCAAATTGGTGGGGCCTCGGAGTGGTTTATATGGGGAAGGAGACAACACAATAACCTGTGCTGTTGACGCAGAAATTTATCGTTCGTGACGGTCTGACTCTCAAAACCGATGTTGAGCAAAGGTTTCTTTCCCTCTGCTCGTTTGCGTTTTCCTGAATCAGATCCGCTAAGTTAATGGGTCTATATTGCAACGTATTTGGAAAAGCAAAGAGGCCAGACAATATGTGTATTCTCTATTCTCAACGACTGGTTCTCAGCACTTCCCTACCGGAGCCATGTAAACCGTAAACTCATCCACACCATCAACGCCTAAAAGTTGATCCATTAAATCCTGATTATAGGCCGCAATCGCGCAGGTTCCACAGTTGATTGCTTCGCAGGCCAGATAAAGATTCTGGCAGACATGTCCGACATCCATCAAGATGACCCTGTGAGCTGCAGTAGTATAGCGCCATTCGGTACGATAGGGGAGTGCTGCCCAGACAAAAATGACAGGAGCTGCAGCGGTAAATGCCTGTCCTAATGTTGCTGGAGCCAGTTTTTCCACCAGGTCTTCATCTTTTTTCTCCAGAACCAATGCATGATCAATCGGCAGATAACGGTAGACTCCAACGTCCAACCCCTCTACTTTTGTGATCAGTAGGTAGGTTTCAAAGGGATGGCGACATCCAGCGGAAGGAACAGTGCGCAGAGCGGTTCCCGGAGCCAGTTCCTTTTTTATTCCCTGAGTTGACCAGAGCAGAAAAGACAGTTCCGCTAAGGAAAGAGTGTCGAAACTAAAGCGTCTCAGGCTTTTCCGGTGACTGATTGCATCAAGCAGATCGGTGCCGCGAAATGAATTCCATGCTTCCTGCCCAGGGAGCTCAATCAGCTCCTGCTCCGGACGGGGTGGTTTCTGCACCGGTGGCGGAGCAATCCCCTGATGCTGATCGGTGAAGCGGAAGTTAATGGTCTGCCGTAAAGAATCTTTTAAAAAATCCCGATGTTCAGCAATTTTATCTTTATCCATATGAAATTTCTCCCCAAATAAGTTAAAACAATTATGCCATTTGCGGTACAGTTTTGAGAAGGTAGTAATGGACTCCTTCCCTTGAAAAGTCTTTCTCTCTTTTGTCTGCAGGTGTAGTATCAGTGATAATGTTTTCACTATTCTGGCGATAAGTAAGGACAATTAAAAATGAAAAAAACAATCAGGATTATCGGGGTTCCTATTGATCTGGGACAAAATCAACGTGGAGTTGATATGGGACCCAGTGCCATCCGTTATGCCGGGCTGTCGGCACGCCTAAAGGCCTTGGGCTTTGAGATTCATGATGCCGGGAACCTTTATGTTCCTGTGCGGGATTCACTGGTAGAAAAATCGGGGGATTTTCTGGGTGCAGTGCAGCAAGTTTGTGAAGCCATCTACGGTGCAGCAGAGCAGGCTGTGGCTGCAGGTGAAATCCCATTGTTTTTAGGTGGAGACCATTCGTTGTCGATCGGTACCATCGGTGGTGTGACCAGCCATTCTCCCGTAGGTGTGATCTGGGTCGATGCGCATGGAGATTCCAATTCGCCAGCAACCTCGCCATCGGGAAATATCCATGGTATGCCAGTTGCCGCTTTGTTGGGAGAAGGTTACCCGGAATTAGTTAACCTTGGTCGCATTGGGGCAAAGTTGTCAGGGAAAGACATTGTGATGATCGGTATCCGTGACCTGGATGGAGCTGAACGCGATTGGCTGAAACAGAGTGGGGTTAAGGTTTACACCATGCGCGATCTGGATGAGCGTGGGATGGGAGCAGTGACTCGTGAAGCTTTAGAGCATTTGGGTGGACACAGTCGTATCCATGTAAGCGTTGATATGGATGCCCTTGATCCAAACTTTGCTCCTGGTGTAGGAACTCCTTCTTCCGGCGGCTTAAGCTGTCGGGAGGCGCAATTATTGATGGAAATTATTGCTGACACGGGAAAGCTGGCCTCAGCTGATATCGTTGAAATCAACCCAATCCTTGACCATCAAAATTGCACGGCAAAGATGGCAGTGGAGCTGGCAGCATCGTTGTTCGGGAAAAGTATTTTTTAGTGTTTCCCTATTCCATCGGGATCAATGCATAGCCCCGGTTCTGATAACCAATCAATGATGTATAGCCATTGGCTACGACTTTGATGTAGGGAAGAAAATCATCCGTATCGATTTTTGACAGGCGGGCAGCAATTGAGCACTGCTCCAGGGGGATGCCCTGCTGATTTAAGTGTTGCAGTAGAGTTTCAATCTGCTGTTTTTTCGCCCGGTCTTCCTGATCAATATAAGTTTCTCCTGTAGTCAAGTAATTGCTGGCCTTGCCACGAAACGCCAGAACAAACTTGGGCGCCGTCCCTGCAGCTTTAAGCTGTTGATAAGTTTCTTCGACCAGTTGCAATCGCAGCGCAAGAATATCGGGATTTCCCTGATTGATATCGAAAACAGCTTTGGTTGCAGTGAGTCCTTGAAGTGCATCCTGATTATTGAATTCAGAAGCCATAGCAAGGTTAGGGGGGACAAACAGAAGAGCGATGATGAGGAGCAGATTTTTCATGCTGAACTCCTTTGGTTTACTGGTGCGTTTAGAGTCTACGGTTCACCTTTGATCTTAGCTGTGTTGGAGTTGCAAGCACAAGGTGTGATACATACTTCCATTGCTTTTCTGGAATCATCGCTTGATCAATGCTCAAGAAAATATTGCCGCTGCTTAGATGGGCATTTCGGTTTTCTTGACCACGGTTTTAAGAGCGAAAGACGATTGAACTCGCAATACCCCCGGGATGCTTGTCAGTTGGTTGTGCAACTGCATGTAGTCATTATTATCACGGACGATGACCCTCAGAAGGAAATCGCTGTCTCCTGACATCAAATAACACTCCATGACCTCCTTGACCTTGGCAACCTCTTTTTCGAAATGCTGCAGTTTTTCCTGCTGCTGCCCTTCCAATGTTACCCTGACAAAAACATTCCCGGGTTTGCCAATCGCAGCCTGATCGATCAGCATCACATATTTATCTATAATCCCGTTTTGTTCAAGCAGTCGTACCCGACGTAAACATGCAGATTCAGAGAGTTTTACTTTTTCAGCAAGTTGGACATAGGTGAGCCGTCCATCCTTTTGCAAGGCGGACAGGATTCTTTGATCAATGGCATCTATCTGAAATTTTCGTGGTATCTGCGACATAATTAGATAATAACAACGGAATGGTGCAAAGAACAGCTTTATATTTTTGATTTTGCAGGAAAAAAAATCTTTTATGATGATAAAATTATGGGATTATAAAGGTATACATTAACTGTTTCTGCCGAATGGGCTGAGAAGGAGCTTATCATGATTGTTGGGATACTAAAGGAAATTAAAGTTGAGGAAAATCGTGTTTGTATGACCCCAGCAGGGGCGGAAATTATGAAAAACAATGGTCATAAGGTTCTGGTTGAAACTTGTGCCGGTCTTGGCAGTGGTTTCAGCGATGCCGATTATGTAGAAGCTGGTGCAGAAATATCCCCTTCTGCTGCTGATGTCTACGCTCGTTCTGAGATGGTGATGCACGTCAAAGAGCCTCAGCCGAATGAATACCCAATGATCCGTGAAGGACAGATTGTTTTTACTTATTTCCATTTTGCCGCCGGTGAAGAGCTGACACGCGCGATGATAGAGCGAAAAGCCATCTGTGTGACCTACGAGACAATTACAAGTCCGGATGGATCACTGCCGCTGCTGACACCAATGAGTGAAGTTGCCGGAAGAATGGCAGCGCAGGAGGCCGCCAAATATTTAGAGCGTTCTCAAGGGGGACGTGGCATCCTGATGGGGGGTGTGCCGGGAGTGGCTCCGGCAACCGTTATGGTTATTGGTGGTGGTGTTGTCGGTACCCATGCTGCACAGATGGCCTGTGGGCTTGGTGCCAAGGTTTATCTGCTTGATATGGATCTCGAGCGGTTACGCCATTTGTCTGAAGTGATGCCGAAAAACTGTTTTCCGATGATGTCATCTCCGGCAACGGTTCGTGAGTTGGTCAAAGAGGTTGATGTTGTCATCGGTGCCGTTCTTGTTCATGGGGCCAAGGCTCCCAAGTTGGTGACCCGCGATATGCTCAAGACGATGAAACCTGGAGCAGTCCTTGTTGATGTGGCGATAGACCAGGGGGGGTGTTTTGAAACCTCAAAAGCGACTACCCATACTGACCCGATTTACAAAATTGATGATGTCGTCCACTACTGTGTTGCCAATATGCCTGGAGCCGTCCCATTGACTTCGACCATGGCTCTGACGAATGCGACCCTCCCTTATGCGGTTAAATTGGCTAATCAGGGCTGGAGGCAGGCTGCTTTGGCTGATACTGGCATCAAGGATGGTTTGAATGTTGTTTCTGGTCAAGTTTGCTATGCTGGTGTGGCAGAGGCTTTTGATTTAGAGTTTGTTCCCGTTGAGAAAATTTTGCAAAGCTGATTTTACCCGGAAGAAAGTCAAAAAAGCCGGAATCCTTCTTGGATTCCGGCTTTTTTTCGGCTATCTATAATTATAATTTATTTAACGAAAGAAATCTCTGGGGGCTTGCTCCCGAGTCATCACTTTACAGCGTCCTGAGCTGCAAACATATAGCAGGTTGTTGAAAAACTATTCCTCCAAGCCCCAATCGGCTAGTAAAAAACTACCCTCTGTACGAACATATGATAAGCTCTTGAGTAGGCAAATTGAGCCTATTCTTCTGTGGGTTGTTTTTTGTCTCATCCATATTTGAAGAGGTGTGGAATCTCCTAATTAATTTTAAATGTGACTTACAATACTTTGATTTTTTAAGGAACTGTCGATGAAAAAATCAGCAAGATTAGAAAATTTCCCGATCATGATGTTTGCTATCGTTATGGGATTATCCGGGTTGAGTATTGCTTATCAAAAAGCTGCCCCTCTTTTTCACTTGACTCGTTTTATCCCAGATTTTCTTGCTGTTTTGACAACTGCGGTGTTTATTGCCATTGCCGTAACCTATATGGCTAAATACTTTAGATATAGTGCTGAAGTGAAAAAAGAATTTTCCCATCCGGTAAGAATCAACTTTTTTGCGGCTATCCCGATATCCTTACTTTTGATGTCGGTTATGTATCATGAAATTAATCTTCAGATTGCCATGGGGTTATGGTGGGTTGGAATGTTGCTACAGGCCTATCTGACATTACATACAATCAGTTTCTGGATTAATAAAAACCTTGAGATTCAATTTTCCAACCCAGCTTGGTTTATCCCTATCGTCGGTAATGTTCTTGTCCCTGTCGGGGGTGTTGATATTGTTAACCGTGATTTTTTAATGTATTTTTTCGCTGTAGGAATATTCTTCTGGATCATATTGCTGACCATCATCTTGAACCGCATCATCTTTCATAATATTCTGGCGCAAAAATTCATGCCGACCCTGTTTATTTTTATTGCGCCACCAGCAGTTGGAACAATCTCTTATGTTAAATTGACGGGTGAATTTGATCTGTTTGCCAGTTTTTTATTCAATATTGGCCTTTTTTTTACTCTTTTGCTGTTGTTCATGTATAAAAATTTCATCAAACTTGAATTTTTTATTTCGTGGTGGGCTTTCACTTTTCCATTAACAGCGATGACGATAGCCTCTATTCTGGCGCACCATATGACGGGGTCTGTGTTCTGCTATTTTGCTTCGATCGGTTTGCTTGCTCTGGCAACTTGCGTTGTGACTTTTGTGGCCTACAAGACGATTTATCACATGTTGAAAAAGGAAATTTGTGTTATTGAATAACCTGGAACTATAAAACCGGAAATGAAATTCTGGGATCTATTTTTGATCCCGGATTTTTTATTTGAACATTGTTATAATTCAGTTACGCCAACACTGTGTTTTTTTGTTTACCACTGAACTCATGTTTCCAACTTGATGATTGCAGTATATTTCTAAAATCATTGATACCCTCGTCACATATATTTCGCTTAAAATTTTGAGATTACAGGATTACCCTATAATCGACATAACTCCAATAAAGGATGGAAACTCTGATGCAGATGAACTACCGTGTTGTTGTTATCATTATTATTTTATTGATTACCCTTTCGATCAGCGTTTCCGTAATCAATTACATGGTGATGCGTCAATCGACAGAAGAGTCTTTAGTGGACAGTTCCCTGCCACTGACAGTCGATAATATTTATACGGAGATTCAGAAGCATATCATCGAGCCTAATCTTGTTTCCTCTATGATGGCTCACGACACCTTTGTGAAGGACTGGTTGCTTCATGACGAAGCGGATACGGTTAAAATCGCTAAATATCTTGAAGCTGTCAAAAACAAGTACGGCATGTTTACCACCTTTCTTGTCTCTGAAAAGAGCCTGAACTACTATACCTCCAAGGGATTTATCGAGAAAATAGACAAGGGCAATCCAAACAACGCCTGGTACTTTACCTTCAGAGACCAGCAAGATTCCCACGAGATCAATCTCGATTTCAATCCGCTTCTAGCTAACTCTATGATCATGTTTATCAATCATAAAATCCTTGACGATAACTACCATGTGATCGGGGCAACTGGCATTGGTCTAAAGATCTCCTACATCAATGAAATGCTGAAGCGTTTCCGTCAGCAGTATCATTTTAAAGTCCTTTTTCTCAACGAGGAAGGTGAAGTTGTGCTCTATGAGCGGGGGATGAAGCCGATGACCAATCTTCAGGATATCCCCGAACTCAATGTTCTTAAAGATAAGATTATCAGTAAAACTGGTCAGGTTCTTGATTGTAACATTGGTGGAGAAGCATACCTGCTGAACACGAAGTATATTCCTGAGCTTGATCTTTACTTGCTTGTTGAAGCAAAAGTGGCGAATTTTATGACGGAGGTGAAACGCACATTTTATTTGAACCTGTTAATTTCACTGTTGGCGACGGCATTGATCACGGTGATGATTCTGATGACGGTAAGAAGTTATCAGAAAAAGTTGGAATACTTAGCCAGTTTTGATTCTCTGACGGATCTGCCCAACCGTAGAGCTTTTAATGGGCAGTTGAACCGCCATTTTCTTCTGCAGAAAAGGATGCCAACCCCCTTTTCCTTGCTGTTTTTTGATATCGATAATTTCAAGTTGATCAACGATTCCCTTGGCCACCAGGTCGGCGACCAGGTGCTGCGTCGTATTGCCGAAATCATCAGAGAAAATATTCGTCAGACAGATTTGATGGCGCGCTGGGGCGGTGAAGAATTCATTGTTGCATTCATTAACACCGATATTGTCGCTGCCCATACCATTGCCGAAAAACTCAGAATTCGTCTTGAGGAAGATGGGAAGTTACATGCGCTTGCCCAACGTACTGTGAGCGCAAGTTTTGGCTTGAGTGGCTACCGTGATGACGACAACACCGATTCGCTGATTAAACGCACCGATGATGCACTCTACGAAGCCAAAGGAATGGGAAAAAACAGGGTTGTAATCCATTAAGAAGTTTTCCTCTTCGCAACGGGCGGTGGCGTTGTCTGGCATCTGTTATTGAGCAAATCGCCAATGAAAGTCACTATCCGTTTTTCAACGCCGGGACGATTACCAGCACCAGCAAGGTTGACGGAGTTCTCTTGGATGAAGATCAACAACTTGCCTTGGGACAGGCCTTGGCAGTAAAAGCAGAGGAGTTATTCTTCGAATGCTGAGAGGACCTTATCTCTACAAACTTTGTTTGCAGTGTGCCTGAATTGTTACCAGTACCGTGGTTAAGTTGATGCTTTTTTTGTCTTTGTTGTTGAGGATCGGTTCAAAATGAAAATTATGCCGTATGAGAAGGTCAAGGCTGAATTCAAACCATGGACAGAAGATTACCTGCGGGTCGCGCAATCACTTATCGATTTTATCCGCACAGATGCGTTTGATGTTATTCATATTGGCTCCACGGCAGCCATGGTCGGCGGCAAGGGAGTCATCGATTTATCTATTTTATATGAAAAAGGGTGCCTTTCTTCAGCTGTAAAATATTTGCAATCTCTTGGATTTCAAGACCAGGGCAGTGGTAAGCCTTTTCCCGTTGAAAGGCCACGAAAAGATGGTACTGTGATTTATCATGACGCCAAATATTATGTCCACATCCACGCTATTGAAAATGGCAGTGAAGAGCATAAAAAACAGATTGAGTACAAAGAGTATATGCTTGCAAATCCATCTGCACGGACCCGGTACGAACAAACAAAACAAGCTATTCTGGATGCAGGGATTACCGATCAGGAAGAATATGGTAACCAAAAATCACCATTTGTTGAATCTGTTCTTAGTCAAATTTAACTTTTATTTATAAAAAAGCTCTTACCACAGTTTGAACCCCCGATTTAACTCGGGGGCATCGTTTCTGCTGTTTGTTTACCTGGTGATTTCAACAGATCTGTCCGCGTTTTTAAACTTGTTTTGCATGTTTCTCACGAAGTCGTTTTTTATTGATTTTGCCAATACTGGTTTTATCGATAGCATCAACAAATTTTATTTTCAGTAGAATAGTCTGTTTGGAAATAATCCCTTTATCGATGAATCCACGAATATGCTGGAGAAGCTCTTTTTCGTTGGTGTCACTCTCCGGCTTTTTCACGATAAGGGCCAAAGGTTTCTCGCCCCATTTGTCATCGGTCAGGCCGATAACAGCAACTTCCATAACCCCGGGATGAATGGCGAGTAGATCTTCCACTTCCAGAGATGAAATCCATTCTCCCCCAATTTTAATCACATCTTTGATTCTATCGGTAATCTTGAGGTAATTATTTTTATCCATATTTGCGACATCACCCGTGTGCAAATATCCTCCTCGCCAGAGGGTTTCAGAATTGCGGTGGTCTTTCAGGTAACCTTGAGTCAGCCACGGGGCACGGACAACGATCTCTCCGACACTTTCACCATCGGCAGGGATGGTGTCCATTTTTTCATCGACAATTTTAAGTTCAACCAGTGGTATCGGGCGACCAGTTTTGCAACGGACATCCAATTCTTCATCGTCATTCAGGTCTGTATCCGTGACATGCGCCAGGGTCAAGACCGGACAGGTTTCCGACATGCCGTATCCGGAAAAGATATCAACTCCTTTTTGCATTGCTGCTTTGCACATCGCTTTGGGTAACGCCGCACCACCGATCAGAACTTTCCAGTTTGACAGGTCAATCGTGTTGAACAGGGGGTGACTCATCAAGAGATGGAGGATTGTCGGAACACAGTGGGAAAAGGTGACCTTTTCTTTGTCAATCAACTTGAGCAACATATCCGGAGTGTATTTCCCCGGGTAGACTTGTTTGATCCCAAGTGACGTGGCGATATAGGGAACACCCCAGGCATGAACATGAAACATCGGTGTGATCGGCATATAGACATCTTGCTGATGAAATCTTCCGTGATTCACGACTGATCCCAACGCGGCCATTCCGGCCAGGGTATGCAGCACCAATTGGCGATGGCTGAAATAAACGCCTTTGGGCATGCCGGTTGTGCCGGTTGTGTAGAACGTTGTGGCACGAGTACTTTCATCAAAATCAGGAAAGTCGTAATGATCGCTGCTTTCTTCCAGCAGACTTTCGTACTCCCCTGCAAAGGTCAGGGTCGTTTCCGGCTGCTGTTTTCCCTCCTGGAGCAAGATATACTCCTTGACGGTATCGATGCGTCCTTTAATTTGATCAAGCAGTGGCAGAAATTCTTCATTGACGAGGATATAATCGTCTTCAGCATGGTCTATTGTGTAGAGAATCTGTTCTGGCGAAAGGCGGATATTTACCGTATGCAGGACGGCTCCCAACATTGGCACCGCATAAAAGCACTCCAGATAACGGTGACTGTCCCAGTCCATGACTGCGACAGTATCTCCAGGCTTAACTCCGATGTCTGCAAGTGCATTGGCCAGCTTACATACTCTCTGCCTGAACTCAGCGTAGGTAAAACGGGCCTGGTCACGGTAAACAATCTCTTGTTGTGGATCATTGACTGCTGGTGCCTGTAGCAGGTTTTTTATCAACAGAGGGTAAGTATATGCTGAAGCGGTACGGTGAATCAGGTTGTCGGACATGATGTCTCTCCTCGGTTATGAAGATTGTTCGGCATTTTAGAAAAACAGACTATACGATCACCATAAATTGATGCAAGAATTGATACCCTTAGAGGTTGTTTTTGAGGCGTCAAATATTTCAGGAGATGTGATGAATTTACCCGCGCCCTTGTTTGAAGGGAAGCTACTGCGTCGTTACAAACGTTTTTTTGTTGAAATTGAACTGTTGGATGGAACCGTTGTTGTCGCCCATACTCCGAACACAGGAAGCATGAAACAGTGCGCTGTTCCCGGATACAAGGTCTTGATTTCAAGGGCGGATAACCCCAAACGAAAGTTGAAATATACTTTAGAATTGATTCTGGTGGGTGATCACTGGGTTGATACCCACACGCAGAGGACAAATCGGGTTGTAGAGGAGGCTTTGCGCAATAATAAAATCCCATCTTTTGAAGGTTTTCAGGTACAACCAGAGTACAAGTTTGGTGACAGCCGGATCGATTTTTATCTGCACAAGGATGACGACAAAGTTCTTCTTGAGGTGAAAAATGTGACTCTCTGTTGCCAGCCAGAAATAGCTTGCTTTCCTGATGCGGTGACGACCCGTGGACAGAAACATTTGCGCGAATTACTTGAAGCGAAACAACAAGGATACCGTGCAGTTATTTTCTTTCTGGTGCAACGCAGTGAGGCGATAACATTCTCTCCCGCTGATGATATTGACCCTGAGTATGGTCGATTGTTGCGAGACGTTGTTGCCGCAGGGGTGGAAGCATTGGCATATAAAACCGTTGTGACTCCAACTGAGAACCGGGTCGGGGAGAAGATACCAGTAATTCTTTGAGAAGGTTTTACCACAGAGACATTGAGGCACGGAGAATACCAATGATATGGGGGAATTATGGGGAAGTATGTTTGTGAAGAATTAACAGGGAAAGTTATTTCAGCGGCAATCGAAGTTCATAATAATCTAGGGCCAGGATTGCTGGAATCAGCCTACGAGCAGTGTTTGTGCCATGAGTTGCACTTGCGAGGGATAAAATTTCAACGACAGATATCTTTGCCTCTAGAAGTGTAAAGGGATTAAGCTGGACTGTAGCTATCGTTTGGATCTTTTGGTTGAGGGGCAAATTGTTATAGAACTTAAAACTGTCGAAAAAATTCTTCCGGTACATCAGGCTCAGTTGCTAACTTATCTCAGAATATTGTTGGCCAAGGTTGGACTGATTCTTAATTTTCAAGAAGCCAGACTCAAGGATGGAATATGTCGTATGGTTTTATAAATATATTTTTTCTCAGTGTCTTAGTGCCTCTGTGGTGAGTATTGAAATGCACGCTGTCGGATTGATTACAGAATACAACCCGTTCCATAACGGACATTTGCATCACCTGCGGGAAAGCATCCGTGTCACCGATGCGGAAGTTTCTGTCGCGGTGATGAGTGGCCATTTTCTGCAACGGGGAGAGCCCGCTCTGATTGATAAATGGGCGAGGGCGGAGATGGCTCTTCGGGCCGGGGTTGATGTGGTTGTTGAATTGCCACTCCCCTGGGCTTGTAGCAGTGCCCCCGATTTTTCTCACGGGGCAGTCCAGGCGCTGGCTGCGCTGGGTGTTGATTCTCTCTGCTTCGGGAGTGAAAGCGGGGAGCTTGAATCGTTGCAGCATTGTGCGGACTTTCTGCATGAAAATAAGACCCTGATTGCCGAAAAAACATCGGCATTGTTACGCCAGGGAGTGAATTACCCGCAGGCCAGGGCTCAGATTATCTCTGCTTTGTCCACAGATGCTCTAAAGACAACAATTCTGCTGGAACCAAACAACATTCTTGGAATTGAATATCTCAAATCTTTAAAGCAGATAGAAAGTTCGATCCGCCCAGCAACAATCCAAAGGATCGGAGCCGGATACCACGATATCGAAACAACCGAAGAAGGAATTGCCAGCGCGACAGGGATCCGTAAAAAACTGGCGGCATCAGAATCTGTTGATGAGCTTTTGCCGCCATTAGTCTTGCAGATCTTAAAACAGACGATTGTTTCGGGCAGAGTGTTTTCAGAAGACAATTATTGTCGTTTATTATTATCTCAAATTTTTCGGAATTCTGCTTCTTTGTCTGATTACTGGCTGGTAGAAAACGGGATGGAAAATCGTCTTCTGAATGTTGCAGAAAATGCATTTTCATTGGAAGAGTTGATCTCCGGGCTTAAATCCAGGCAGCTCACCCGCACCCGAATTCAACGGATGTTACTTTCTATTTTGCTGGGACTGAATAAAGATAGTGTGCCGCAGCTTTTTTCCAGCGGACCACAATATCTCCATTTACTGGCTGCCAGCGGTAAGGGAAAGAAATTTCTGGCCTCTCGCCGTAAACAGAGAACCACACCTTTGATTCAGAACTTTTCCCGTGTTTATGCAATCCTTAAAAGATATCATGGCTCTGAGTCGACGGCATACGACCTCTCTTTGAAACAGTTGGATTTAGAATTGAGAGCGACCAAAACCTATACATTGTTATTGAATAAATATACCGAGGGAAGTCGAAATCGCGACTTTTATGAGCCGCTGAGAACTGTCGAAACTATTAACGAGGAGGCAATAAATGGCTGATACAATCATTACCCGGGACATGAAGATAGAGCAACTGGTGGAACTCAAACCTGATGCTGTCGGCTATCTGTTTCACAAGAATATCCGTTGTATTCGCTGCGGTGAACCGGTTTGGGACACAATTGAAGAGGCGGCACGCAAGAAAGATTATAGTGACGCCGATATCGATGAATTGCTCGATGACCTCAACCGATTGAGTTGAGAAGTTTGACCTTATTCAATAATAAGGTTTGATAATTCATCGGTATCATCAGCTTTTCTTGGGAAATGTTCCTGGAGTTGTTCACCACAGTGTTCAACAGCCTGACAGATGGCATCACAGCTATTTCCCGTTTTCAGGCCATGAGTAATGATGGTAACAATCTCGTCCCAGGTGTTCTCGGGAACTTTCGCATTGATACCGCTGTCAGCTAATACCTGAACCCGTCGTTCAAACAGAGAGATCAAGATCAAGATCCCTGTTTTATCACGGGTTTCATGTAAGCCCTGTTCGACAAAGCTGACCAGCGCTTTTTCCCGGACTTCAATGTCGAACTCTTCCGGGTTGATCAGTTTTCGCTTCAGGTCGGGAAGGTTTCGGATCAGTTGCTGAAAAATGAAGAAACCGACAATAAATACCGGTAAAAACCACCAGATTGATTCGCCACCGACGGCCCAGCTGAAAATCAAACCAACAGCTAAAGCCAAGGTTCCACCGCCAATCAACTCGGCTCGCGGGTACTCGTAGGAAGAGTTGACCACCATGGGAACAATTTCCCCGCTGGTTGTTGTTTCCGCTTTTTTGACTGCAGCTTCTATTTTTTGTTGCTCTTCTTTGCTGAAGAACTCACTTGCTGATTTCATATTAATCCTGTTTTACCCCTGAGACACAGAGCTTCAGAGGGAAGAAATATCTTTATAAAAAAGAGCAGGAGTCTTTTTGCTTTTTCTCAGTGTCTCCGTGCCTCTGTGGTGAATATCTTCTGGATTTACCAGCCTCCGGAAGCGCCACCGCCGCCTCCGCCACCACCGCCGCCGGAGAATCCACCGCCACCAAAACCGCCGCCTCCACCACCGATGAAGGGACCGCCTAAAAACATTCCACTACGACGACCACTACGGTGTCCACCGATTCGACTGAAGAGTGGTCCCAGGAAAAAGAGGAGGAAAATAAGACCAAACGGGCTGCTTCTTTTTTTACTGCTCTTGGTTTTTCCGGTTCCGGTGTATTCACCGCGAACGGCTTCAGCGATACCAACAACGCCGGCGACAATGCCGCCATCAAAATCCCCTTGTTTAAATTTTGGAGTGATCTCGTTGTCAATGATTCGCCCGGCCAGTAGATCAGTCAGTCGTCCTTCCAATCCGTAACCAACCTCAATACGCACTTTTTTTTCAGCTTTGGCGATGAGGAGGAGGGCACCATTATCTTTTCCCTGTTGACCGATTTTCCAATCATCAAAAACTTTGAGTGAATAGTCTTCCAGAGCCTCACCATCCAGGGTTGGAATTGTCAGGACGGTGATCTGGGTTGAGTCGCTTTTTTCGAAATCACGCAGGAACTGCTCCAGCTTGAGTTCGACAGTTTGTGACAGCAACCCACCATGATCATTGACATAACCGTTCGGTTTGGGAATGTTCAGTGCTGTTGCCACAGAGCAGGACAGCAGTAAAATTAAAAATGAGCAGAGAAGATTGCGCATCAGAAAGTCACTTTCGGGGCTGTTTCCGCACCGGCATCTGCCTTGAATGCTTCTTTACGCTCCAGGTGAAGCAGGAAATTGTTAGTCAGGTTGTTCGGGAAAGTGCGGATTGAGGTGTTGAATGTTTTGACGGCATCATTATAACGCTGACGCGCGACATTGATGCGATTTTCTGTTCCTTCCAGTTGATGTTGCAGATCACGGAAATTTGTGCTCGCTTTCAGGTCGGGATAACGCTCGACCACCACCAGTAGACGTGACAAGGCTCCGGAAAGTTGACCTTGAGCTTGTTGAAATTGTTGCATTGCTGCTGCATCACCTAATTTATCGGTAGAAATGTTGGTCTGCCCAACTTTCGCTCGGGCATTGACAACTTCAGTCAGAGTCTCTTTTTCATGAGCGGCATAAGCCTTGACAGTTGAAACCAGATTCGGGATCAGGTCGGCACGCCGCTGATAGGTGGCTTCAACATCACCCCAGGCCGCAAAAACTGTTTCTTCGTTTCTTTGAATTGAGTTGTAGCCACAGCTGCTGAGTAGCAGAGTGCTACAGAGCAAGATGATTAAGGTGCGAATTTTCATTGTGTTCCTCCAGAAGGTTGTATTGTGATTTTTCAGCTCAAGCATTGTAACATAGAAAAAAACTTGGTTGGGAGAGAGTTGCCATTTGTTCTCCATCAAGATTCGGGAAGTTGCGGAGTGCGTGGTCGTTTGTCAATTTGCTCAACAGGATCGATCTCTTTGCGGCTGCCTGCTCCCAACTCTTTGAACTTACGTGCCGAAGTTAAGACGCGGCTGTCAAGTGATGCGATCCCCTTGTTGTAACTGTCAACAGCCCGTTCCAGATTTTTACCCATTTGGTTGAAATGTTGACTCAGGGTTGCCAGCCGATCATACATTTCCCGACCCAGCTGACTGATGGCTTCGGCATTTTCGGTCAATTTTTCCTGACGCCAGCCATAGGCTACCGAGCGGAGCAGGGCGATCAATGTTGTTGGCGTTGCCAGCAGAACTCTCTGGTCAACACCAGCTTCAATCAAGCCAGGGTCCTGAGCTAATGCGGCAGAAAAGAAGGTTTCTCCGGGAAGGAAAAGAACCACAAATTCAGGTGTCGGTTGGAACTGCTCCCAATAGTTTTTTGCGGATAACTTCTGCAGGTGATCACGAATCTGTCGCGCATGATGGGCCAGATGAGCCGTGCGCTGCTTGTCGTCTGTTGCCTCCAGGGATTCAAGGTAGGCCTGCAGTGGAGCTTTAGAATCGACGATGATATTGCGACCGTTGGGGAGTTTGATGATCATATCGGGACGGAGCCGGCCTCCATCAGCGGTTTCCTGCTCAACAAAGTCGCAATAATTGACCATTCCCGCCATTTCTACAACTTTACGCAGCTGAATTTCTCCCCAGCGGCCACGAACGGCTGGAGTCCGCAATGCACGCACCAGATTGCCGGTTTCAGTTTCAAGCTTGACCTGACTGTTCAGCAGAGATTTCAACTGTTCGTCAAGGCGGGCATAGGCGCCACTGCGGGATTGCTCCAACTGTTCGATTTTATGATCGACTTTGTGGAGTGATTCTTTGAGCGGCTGAACCAGTTGTCCAATAGCCAGGTGGCGTGCGTCCAGATCTCCCTTGGCCTGCTGCTGAAATGTTCCCAGTGTGGTTTTGGCAAGATCCAGAAAGCTTTGATTGTTGGCCGCCAGAGCTTGTGCTGAAAGGGCTTGGAAGTTTTTTTCAACCTGCTGCCTGGTCTCTTCCAGAAACTGTAATTTTTCCACATTCGCATGCCGCTCAGCTTCAAGTTGTGCTTCGATCCGGGCAACTTGCTGCAGCAGTTTATCCCGCTCCATCTGTGCGTTGCCGAGTTGTCGATTGAGCTGTTGGCTTGCTTGCAAACGGGCAATCAGCCAGCCACAAAAGAAGCCAATGGCAAGCGCGGTAGCAAGGAGAATCCATAAGTTATCAGTTAAGGGCACGGTTGCATTCCTTAGAGGTGTTGATAGGCTACTATTGATGGTACGATAGCAGAGCCATACGAAATCGACAAGCAGGATGGGTCAATACTGAAGTTGTTGGAGATTGGAGAAAAACAGATGGGAACTTTTGATTTCGCTCAACTGCAACAACAAACCGAAAAGCGATTTTCCAGCTTTGGACAAACGGGAACAGATATGACCTATCTGCTTGAAGAGTTAGAAAGTGTGTGTGCAGAAGCTGAAAGCCTGATCCTGCAGCAAAAAGAAGGTGACAGAACTCTGATAGCCTGCGCTGCCGGATGCCAATCCTGTTGTGTGGTGAATGTTTCGATCACATTGCTCGAAGGGATCTCTATTGCCCGGTTTTTACGTCAGTTAGAGCCTTCAGTTTTGGCCGCAGTGACCTCAACATTGGATAAACTTTGGCGAGATGTCCGTGGCCTTGAAGACGATGAACGGATTCTGGCTCGGCGGCAATGTGCCTTTCTGGATGATCGGGGGTGGTGTCTTATTTACCCGGTTCGGCCGCTATTTTGTCGCAGTGTCACTTCAACTGATGTCGAGGCGTGCCGTACAGCGATAACTGGCCGGACACATGGAGAGCAAGAAACGGTGATGATGCATCAGTTTCAACTGCAACTCTACAAAACCCTATTTTCAGGTATAGTCGACGGACTGGTAGAGGCCGGGTTGGATGGCCGCTGCTTCCAGTTGAGTGGGCTGATTCGTTACCTCCTCAACCATCCCGATGAAGAGTCGGGACTGTTGAAGGAGGCTTCTCTGAGTTGGGATAAAATCTATCCATAACCAGAAGAGATGGAGGGTTTAAAAAAGGTACCAAATGTTCAATCGTTCGTCGGTGAACCATGAGAGTCATACACGTGTTATACTTACTAATAGATAATTTTATTGAAGAGCATATTCATTTGAACAAGCTTGCATGATACAGAGTCTCCACCAACGGGAAATCCTTGTCTCGCTTGCAGCAGATTGAAAAATCGAACGCCGTCGGAAATCGATTATGACTTAAGGTGACAGGAACTTTTTTCGCAGGATTAAATGTATGCGGTTGAGTTTGGATGGAGAAGATATTGCTCAAATTGTCATAGGTGCTTCGGTTCTGGCAGTTCCGGTCTCTTTTTCAGAAGAAGCCTGGGCTGCTTCGATCAATTTGCCGTTGCCG
>JAZBPC010000056.1:0-2451 GCA_036351455.1 Desulfuromusa sp. | reverse complement strand
TTTTCAGCAGTTGCTCGCGCTCAAAACGAATTTCATCATTAGCCAGTAAAACCATCGGCAGCAAGGCTTTGAAAAAAAACGTTTTTTTCTGTTTGCCTGACCGAATTTGATGTAAGTCGCCGGGGAGCGACTTAAGAATAATCGACGGTACGCCCTTGTCCAGGGCATCGAGCTGATAACTGTGGCGCTTAAACTCGAATTCGAGATCTTTATAAAATTCGTGACCGATAATCTGGATATCAGGGCCCTGATAGACTGGCGCGACACTCTCTGTGCAGCTGGCCAACAACAGGCACAGCACGAGCAGTGGGGGTAAAAAAAGTTTTTCTAGCATACGGGTGTGTTTAACTTTCATAGAAAAGATTCTATCTTTGCCTCTCATTAAGCAGGCTGTTTTATATAGAAAACCTAGGACCCTGTCAACTGTTTGTCTGACCATTTTACTCGGTTTTTCAGGGACTTCAATCCGTTGACTGGAAAAAAATTAATTGGTGAAGGAGGACTCTGTGAAATCATTCAGGAAAGAATTGTTTTTTAACGTTCCAGCGCGGCGTGGTTTTGTGAATATTACCGGACAGATACACCAATGTCTGGCCGAGAGTGCGATTCAGGAAGGACTTTTACTCTGTAATGCCATGCACATTACCGCTTCAGTTTTCATCAATGATGATGAATCAGGTCTGCATCATGATTTTGAGCGCTGGTTGGAGGGTCTGGCTCCGCATGAGCCTTTAAACCATTATCGTCATAATAACACCGGTGAAGATAATGGCGATGCCCATTTGAAGCGCACGGTGATGGGGCGTGAAGTTGTTGTCGCTGTGACTAATGGGCAACTTGACTTTGGACCCTGGGAACAGATTTTTTACGGGGAATTTGACGGACGGCGGAAAAAACGCGTTCTGGTAAAAATTATCGGTGAGTGACGAACTGGTTGTAAATGTGTTATATTCAATGCTTAATGACAGTTCAATCAGAATCACGGGTACCTCAATATGGAAACAGTGAAGACAGCAAGCTTTGAATATCTTATCGGGCTGGCGACAGAAAACCCGGAGGGTGGCTATACGTTTACTCTGGACGGGTCGAGTTATCAGATTAAGGATGTTTTGGAAATATCGAAGATCGCTGAAAAGCATGATTATATTGTCATATATTAACATTGTAGAGAGAGGAACACATTATGAGTGATGTTGATGCGAGTGTGCAAAAAAATGTCTGTTACACTCTGGAAGTTGCCTTGGAAAAATCGATCAAGATGGAAGAAGTAGCGTTCCGTAATTTTCTGCGGGCCATTGACCTGGTCAAAGATCGCCAGGCGAAAGCGATTTTACGAGATGCCGCAAGGGAAGAACTGTTACATAAACATAAGCTTGAGAATGTCCTCCTGGACGGTCACGATAAGAACGCCCATGAATTGAAAAAAGAACTGCCGACCATGAATCTAAGTTATGTGTTCGAGCAGAAGACAATTACCGCCGATGCTGATGCTCGAGAATCGCTGGCCTACGCGATCCATCTAGAAAAGAGCGAGATGGAATTTTACCGCGCTTTGGTCCGTGGCTGCGAAGGGGCGCCGATGACGGAACTGTTTCAGTCGTTACTGGCCGATGAGCCCCGCCACTTGCAGATTCTGGAAGATTTTTATGAGCGTTATTTTCTCACTGAGAATTAAACGCGCGTCGAAAGACTAGAATAGATCATTATTTTACCAAATGGCAAAGCAGGCCCTGAATTCATCAGGGCCTGCTTTGTTTTTGTGACACATCATAAAAAATAGCAACGCTAAAACAATCTGTTGAAAGGGCATGAAGGTTTTGTTATATTTAATCAAACAATGTTTGACTGGAGAAAATCCCGTGGATGTTGATTTGATGAAAGCCTGGTTTGCCCTCTATGTCGTCGGCGTTTCGCTGATAAGCTTGCTGGACGATAATGAGACTTTTCATTTAACGGCGATGAAAAAAATCTGGGGCCGCAGCCGTGGCCTGCTCCTGCACTTTCTTACCAACGTTGCTATTCCGATGCTGTTTGCCCTCTTTTACTTTTGCCGCGGTGTTGTTTCGCTGGCGACTTTCTGATTGAATCCTCTCTATCGAGTTCTTCTGCCCAGATTAGTCGGTGTCTTGGGCCGATTTTTTGTCATGTTGTCACGGAGTTGTGTGACTCGGTCTTGACAAACCGATTATGGCTTCCTATATTCTTCTGTTGTCAACGGAACCTTACTGTTAAATCGAATGATTCAAAGGAGAACATGAATATGTCTGAAAAGGTGACAAGGGAAGAGGGAAGCATTTCCATCCATACGGAAAATATCTTTCCGATCATCAAAAAATGGTTGTACAGCGATAAAGATATTTTTCTGCGTGAACTGGTGTCCAATGCTGTTGACGCCATCCATAAATTGCAGAATGTCAATTTAGTGGAAGGTCTACAACTGTCCGATGAATA
>JAZBPC010000055.1:0-13552 GCA_036351455.1 Desulfuromusa sp. | reverse complement strand
CCGTCAAAAGTCCGGTTCCGGCTAGTCCGCCACAGGCTGCACCAACGGTCACGAATGCAGCTCCCACAGCCCGATTCTGGCCCTGGCTGAGTCTGTTTCTCGCCCTTGGTTGGTCAATCACCCTGCTGTTTTTCTGGCGGCAGAAACAGCAATTCCGGCCGTCACCCCCTAATAGAGAAGAAGCAGAGCGGACGAAAATCAATCGAGAAGAAGATGCCTGCAAGGCGATACTGGTTTCCGCTCGGGGAAATGATCCCAAAGCGACTCAAGAGGCTCTATATGCCTGGAGCCGTTGCCGCTGGCCGGAGTCCGAGCACCGTGATCTGGAACTGTTGGCCGGTCGCTGTGGTGAACCCCTTGCCGACGAACTGAAAAAGTTGGGAGAAGCGTTATACGCAAAAAATGCCCCAACCTGGCAGGGAACCGGACTAGCTGAAGCTCTACGCCTCTACCTGCAGCAGAAGACGGGGAAAACGAAACAGGAGGATCTGCCTTCACTCTATCCGGGAACATAAGCACTGGCAGAAAAACAGAATTAAAATGCTGATAACAAATCCAGCCCAACAGGTTGTAAAGAGTTGGGCTGGATTGCTTTAAGTGCAGTAGCTCAAAATCTACATGACAAATATTGTCTAATAGAGTTCGAGTTCAGCATATCTTTTTTCAGAATTTACAAGTTGTGCAAATAGACAGGGGCGATAAAAAAAGTGTTAAACTAAATCTCGATTTTGACAGGCAGCATCTAAAAGGGTTGCAAGTCCTTCGGGGCTACCCTTTTTTACTTTCATCCAGAATCTTTCGGACTGTTTTCAGAAATTCGGACAGTTCTATTGGCTTTTGCAGGAAGGCGTTGATTCCTTGTTGTTTCGCCAGATCTTCATTGATTTTGCAGCTATAACCAGTACAGAGAATCGTCGGTATGTCAGGTCGAAGTTTTTTGATTTCAGCAATCAGATTTTGTCCGGTAAGCCCAGGCATGGTTTGGTCGGTTATAACAAGATCAAAACGATCCGGATTGGCTGCAAACAGTTTCAAGGCTTGATGACTGTCGATCTTCACGGTCATCTGATAGCCCATTTCAGCGAGCAATTGTTCATTAAGACTAGCAATCAACGGATCATCATCAATTAAAAGGATGTTTTCTGTTCCTGTGGAATAATTTTGAGCGATATGGGGCAGATTTTGATGAACTGCTTCAATCCGTGGGAAATAAATTTCAAAGATACTGCCTTGTCCGAGCGTGCTCTTCACGGCGATGAGTCCGCCATATTTCTTAACGATCCCAGCGACGGTGGATAAGCCCATGCCACTGCCGACACCAATCGCTTTGGTGGTAAAAAATGGATCGAAAATCTTGTCGATGAGTTCCGCAGAAATTCCACAGCCAGTGTCTTCAACACTGATTTTAACGTAGCTGCCAGGACCGTTTTCATTGTTGATCAGGAGTGGGTCTTTAACTTTAAGTTCTACCGTCTCCAAAGAGACGCTCAACTCACCCTCTTCGGCCATGGCATGGGTTGCATTGTTGCAAAGGTTAATCAGAACCTCCTGAATTTGAGAAGAATCTGCTTTGATCACAGCAGTGATGGCTTCAGGTTTTATCTTGACGTGAAAAATGATGGTTGCAGGGAGAGTTGACCGTAATAGCTTCATGGTTTCATCAAAAACCAGAGAGACTTTCATCGGCGCATGATTGCCAGTGCTTTGGGTGCTATAGTGGAGAATTTTCTGTACCAGATTGCGGGAACGATCAATACCAATTAGAGCATTATCTAAAAAAGAAATGACTCCGCTATCCGGCGCCAAGCGCATTTTTGTGAGTTCAATATTACCGAGAATGATACTCAGATTATTGTTAAAATTATGGGCGATCCCACCAGCTAAGAGGCCAATGGCTTCCATTTTATACTTTTGCCGCAGGAGTTTTTCTAGCCGCTCTATTTCACTGATATCCTTGGCTGCGTGGATCAGATATTGAATGTCATCACCGTCATTCCTTATCGGGGCGGACGAGACTAAAAAGGTTTTCCCCAAATGTTCATGGTAAATTTTCCCAATGTGAGGCAGATCTTCTTTGTTATCTTCAACCAGAGGACAGTTCTCGCAGGTTTCAGCAACACCGCGAAAGACCTCATAACATTTTTTTCCGACCAGCTCACCTAATTCGGCGTTAAACATCTGGTAGGCGGCTTTATTGGCACGGACGATGTGAAATTCGCGATCTTGAATCGTGACGACATCGCTCATGGCATCAAAGGTTTTTTCCCAATGTTTCTTGGCTGTAAGCAGCGCCTCTTCATAGACATACCGGTCACTAATATCTGTGAGAATTGTACGATATTGGCCGCTGCTACCATCAAGCTGATGGTGAATTGAACTTTGAAGCTGAGCATGGAATGGTTGGCCGTCTTTGCCTTGCATCTGCACTTCACATTGTTGCGGTTCTTTTGTCTTCAGGAGATTCTGACGGCCACGGTAATAGTTGTCTTGATCTTCTTTGTGAATAAAGGTAGACAGGGGCTGTTTCAGTAGCTTGCTTCTCGGAGTTCCAAGCATTTCGGCTGCAGTAAGATTGACTTCAAGAATCACCCCCTTATCACTGATGGTCAGATAACCAACCGGGGCAAAGTCATAGAGGTCATTGAATTTTTTCCGGGATTGTTCCAGTTCGCTCAAAGCCAGGCGCAAATCTTCATTCTGCAGCTCAAGCTCAATTTGGTGGGTATGCAGTTCATGAACTGTCTGCAACAGCTCTTCCGGAGACATTGTCACTGCCCCTTCACCTTCTTGTTTTGCTAACTGCTGTTCGGCTCTGGTTCTTAGTTCATTGAATTTATCTGTTACTGTTGTCTCCTTTTTCTTCATCAAATCCTCTCATAAGGTTGGATAATGCAGCCCCTGAAAGTTGGCTCAGGTCTCTTTCCGTTGTGGCAATATATTCAATCTGGCCATTTTTATCTCGAATCAAGGTGACAGTCAGCCACACAGATACAATTCTAGCGTCTTTTGCGAGCCTTTGCATGATACAAGGCTTATTTTTTTCAGAAAAACTCTCATTGAGCAGATTTTTAAGCCAATCGGGATCATCTTCGGGTAAAAGCCGTGTCACATTCATCTGCAAAGCTTCTGTCTCAGAATAGCCATAGAGGTTTTCGGCACCCTTGTTCCAGGCAATAATTTTTCCATCGGGTTTCAGTAAAGTGATGGCATCATTCGAATCTTTAACGACTGCGGCAAGCTGCTGAGCTCCCTGGTAGAGTTTTTTGAGTTGCGTAATGTCTTCAAAGGTTATCACCACACCATCGATCACATTATTGATAGTGCGGTAAGGCCGCATCCGCATCTGGTAAAAACAGCCTGATAAGCTCTCAACAACAAGCTCTCTCATCGCCAGATCTTCAAGGACTTTTTGTGATAGGCTGACCAGATCTACATCTTTAATTTTGCTGGCCAGATCAACCAATGGCCGGTCGATATCAGTTGCAGTCAGCGGGATTAATTCTGTGACTGCCGGGGTAAAACGCCTGATACACAACTTCATATCCAGAAAGATAGTGGCAACTTCTATCGCAGCCAGAAGATTTTTTATATCGTCATTGGCGCTGGATAAATCTTCAATCCGCGTTTGTAATTCACTGTTGACGGTGACCGATTCCTCATTGAGGGATTGAAGCTCTTCACGGGAAGTTTCCAATTCCTCGTTAGTGCTCTGCAGCTCTTCGTTGGTGCTCTGCAGTTCTTCATTGGACGATTTCTGCTCTTCGTTTGAAGTCTCCAACTCTTCGATTGTTGACTGGAGGCTTTCCTTGGTAAATTGAAGTTCTTCTTCGAGTTTAATCAGCTCTTGACCTTTATTAGAGTGACTTTGTCGTTTTGGTTTGTCACTCATCCGGCTATCAGCAGCAGTGACCTCAGCAAAGGTCACCAACATCAAACCGGATTGACCGGTTTGATGTTCGGGTAAGCGCCGAACAATTAAGTTGAGCTTTACAGGTACGCCCTCCTTCTTAAGCTGCAGATTTTTGATAATCGTTTCCCGCCGCTCTGTTTTGGTTTTGCGGATCGCAGTTTTTAATGCAGTTTTTAGATCCGATCGAGCCATTTCTAAAACATTAATGCTGGTTTTCCCTTCCGGGGTTTCCAGATAGCGGCCAATCCGCCCATGGACATAAAGGATGTCGGCCTGATCATCAATGATGACGCATGGGGGTAATTGACTTTGGGACAGCAGAGATTCTACCAATGATAATGTATCCATGTTGTCAATCTTCTCAGTTGGAGTGATAGTATTTTTTTTGTGTGGGTGCTCAATTGGCTGAGGGGGCATCAAATCAGGCACCCCAAGCTGTAGAGCTGTTGCCGGTTTTCGCTTAAAGATCTTCCACTTTCGTTCTTCCAGTTGAAACAGATCGGTCGCCTGACCGATTGTTTCTGAGGTGCCGAGAAAAAGAATCCCCTCCGGTTTGAGGCTGTAATGAAAAATAGGGAGAAGTTTTCTCTGCAGCTTTGTTTCAAAATAAATCAGAAGATTCCGACAGCAGAGTAAATCCAAATTGATAAACGGTGGATCTTTTATCACATTTTGTGTCGCAAAAATAAGTGTTTCCCTGATGGATTTTTTAATCCGGTAATGACTGTCTTCCTTGCTAAAATACTTACTCAACCTTTCTTTTTTGATGTTAACTACACTAGACTCGGAGAACAACCCGGCCCGGGCAAAATCAATCGCTTGCTCATCAATGTCGGTAGCAAAGATTTGCACATTGAAATAACGCTGACTGAGTTGCATACACTCGTGCAGGATAATCGCCAGGGAATAGGCTTCTTCACCGCTGCTACAGCCCGGCACCCAAGCGCGAAAGGTCGCATCATCAGGTTTGTTGAGCAACAGCACAGGCAGGTACTTGTCACGTAACAGATCAAAAGCCTCCGAGTCTCTAAAAAAACGGGTCACTCCGATCAGCAGGTCTTTAAATAAAATGGTTATTTCATTTTTTGATTCCTGCAAGTAGCGAACATAATCTTCTATTTCATCGATCTGGTGGAAGTGCATGCGGCGCTCAATCCGGCGGCAGATGGTATTTTTTTTATACGAGGAAAAATCATGGCCCGTTTTAGCCCGTAGCAGAACATAAATTTTTTGTAACGCCAGCAAGACATGATCCGCCTGAACGGGAAGCTTGCTAACCGGGTTTCGAGTTTTTTGTTGCCCATAAGTGAGTAGCTGCTGTGGCATTAAAGCTGGGGGAAGGATGAAGTCAACCAATCCGGTAGCGATGGCGCTTTGTGGCATCCCATCATATCTGGCTGAGTTGGCTTCCTGCACCATAACCATCCCGCCTCGGTCTTTGATCATCCGCAGTCCCAAGGTGCCATCGGTTCCTGTTCCGGAAAGAATGATACAAACAGCATTGTCAGCCTGGTCCTGAGACAAGGTCTGTAAAAACTGATCAATGGCAAGAGGGTTTGTGCCTGAACGAACTATCTCCAATAGTTGGAGCTTGCCATTGAGAATGGCCATCCTCTGATTTGGTGGAATTACGTAAACCCGATTGGGTTCAACTTTCAAGTTGTCTGTCACCTGTAAAACTGACATTGAGGTTGTTTTTTGCAAGAGATCGGGGAGCAGACTGACATGGTCAGGGGAAAGATGAACAACAATAACAAATGCCATGCCGGAATCTGCTGGCATAACTTGAAAAAATTCTTTTAGTGCTTCCAAACCACCGGCTGAAGCGCCTATGGAAACGACAGGAAAGTCAATGCGATCGTGATCGTTGGATAGCTGAGATGCCATTGCGGTTTTGGAGCAGTCAGGCGGTGGTGTTTCTTTTGCTGTGCTTGCTGATTCGATGGAGGGCTTTAAGTCGCTGTTCTTTGCTGTCTTCATCCAAAGCTCCCCAACGATAAAAGCCTGCAACGAGGTAAGATTTGTAAAAGCTACCATATACCGAATATCTGGGAAAGTTTTTGTTGTGAACCTCTCCAGCCAGATCGATATGATTTTATATTAAGTAGACGACATGTCGGAACTAAGGTTTAACGCATCTTTTTGTATTGTCAAACAGCGGCTTTTAGCCGCTGTAAACATGAAGTTATATTATCGACTAACTCCTTAAAAGATAGCGCTTATTGAAAGCAGAAAAACAGCCGAACTAGTCGGGGGCAGGATATCCAAATGTAAGACGCAAAATCTGCCGGAAATCTCCATAAAAGCTTTTCTTTTTTGAAATATCGGATCTGACCAAATTATCTTTAGGCAAAGCAAGCTCTCATTTCCAGCCAGATAGTTAGTTGTATGCCAGCGACCGGTAGTGGTCAAGAGATGGCTAAGGCTTCCAGGACTTGTAGCTGTCAATAATGATTCGGCGCTTGTCCCATACGACGACCTCATAAGCTTTGTCATCTGAACAGGTAGCAATGACCTTCAAGATTGTGCTTGAGGTTAGACCCGAGACAGGTTAAATGGCGTCGATGCTCGGTGCCGAAGCTATCAACCGACTTCTTCCGAAAATAACTGCTCATTCCCCCTTTTCTTTCCCTGAATCTGCGATATAAATATAGTAGATGGATGAATTTCTTGGTCATATTCCTAAATCAAGCTGAGCGACACAACAAAGGAGCGGCAGATGGACCCGAAGATTGAGAACATTCTCTACGCAACGGGCTTAGGAAGCGGCGACCCATACGTTTTCGGCTATGCCCTGAGTCTCGCACGGAAGTACGATGCCAACATTCATGTCATCCATGGTCGCGAGCCTCTACCCATATCACTGCAAAAGCTGAGTGAATGCTACATTTCTCATGAGGAAATTGAAGATATCTTGGCCGAAGATGAAAAAACCATCCTTAACCGTATAGATCAGCTCTGTGCTAAGGGAATCGCCGGCGATCCCCTTGGACAAGATCGGGTCGCCAGCATGACAGTCGTGAGACATCCACCCAAGCAAGCCATTATAGAAGAGGCTCAAAAGCGAAATGTCGATCTGATCGTTATGGGCTCACATCGTCATTCCGTTTTATCTGATGCGATGCTCGGCACCACCACCATGAAAGTTTTACACCAAGCCACAATCCCGGTACTGGTGGTCCGTATCCCCAAAGGCTATCAGGAGGAAGGCGTTTGAACCCGCGATCTCCCCTGTGTGTCTGTGTGCCAAAGAATCAAGCACTAAAAGGTACTTAACTAACCGTAGTAATTCGATTTCACTTTTGGCAACGCATCAATCTACTCTTGCCGGTCCGAGAATGGCTTAACGTGACACGGGTAAATATTTTTTTCAACGGTTCCATCCCTGCTTGCATAAATTGACGAGCATCTTTTGCACCCATGGAAAGCATTCTGAGGTAAAAGAGGAGCTTAACAACTGGGTGCCGGGGAATTTCGTGCTCCATGAGCAGCACATCTCCCTCGGGGTGCACCACCCGTTTCATTTCGCGCAGAGCCTTTTCCCGGGATTCTCCCTTCAATTCATAAAGGGCATGGGAGCAGGTCACCACGTCAAAGCTGTCATCGGCAAAGGGGAGCAACGCCGCATCCCCCTCGGCGAAAGCGACCCGGCCTGTCACGTTTTTCTCTTGCGCTTTACGTAGCATGCCGTGGGAGAAATCGTAGCCGATCGTCACAGCTTTGGGATAGCGCCTCCCGAAGGTTAGAATGACCGATCCCGTTCCGCAACAAACATCCAGAATACGGGGTGTGGATTTGTTCTTCAGGTGGGCTGCATCGACCAAAAAACCCCGGGTATCATCTTCATCCTGCCGGGAATGCATGCGGATAAAAGCATCATAAAAATGGGAAAAAATATCATAATACCTGCGTCGTCCTGTTCTCAGCTTGGTCATGAGTCACCTTTCGTGCAGCAGATCAGGTGTTCAGAATATCCATGCAGGAACTCATCGCACCTCTGACGGTTAACCATCCCAAAAATGAAAGGAAGTGGATAACCAGAATCTTTTAATGTCGCCAAGCTAACTGCAATCACTGAGAATTCAGGATGCTGTCACTTGTTTGATTTTATCGATCAAGGCGTCTTTTGAGTGCTATATTGAGGTGGAGAGGGCTAAGATCAAGCTGACCTGCCCGTCGGTTGTAAATCAGGTTGTACCGCAAAAGCATGTTAGTGGGACATCAGTACCGGCAACGTCATTGATTCCAGGATTGTTCGGGTCGCCCCACCAAGCACCCATTCTCTCAACCGGGAACGGCCGTAGCCGCCCATAACGAGGAGGTCCGAACCAAAATCTGCAGCGCAAGACAGGATTGCATTACCAGCATCAATATCGGTGACATGATCTTTCGATACCTCGACATTCACGCCATGACGTGCAAGATAAAGAACGATATCATCAATTGGGATATGGCCCTGAGCGTCGTGCTTAGGGGAAAGTGCTATTAGATTCACGCTATCCGCTCGCTTTAGTAGCGGAAGCGTATCAGTGATAGCTCGCGTTGCCTCGCGACTCGCATTCCAAGCGATTAAAATGCGACTTCCTATGTTGAGGAAACTGCCTGCATAGGGCAGAATCAATATGGGCCGACCGGCAGCAAGCACTAACTGTGCGTTGAAGTCTTTATTTGCATTTGATTTATCAGAAGAATCTGCTTGCCCTACAACAACCAAATCTGCGTAACGAGCCTGCTGCACTAAGATATCTGCTGAAAAGCCGAGAGTGTAAAGCCATTCAGTATTTTTGAAACCCATGCTCAAAGTCTTATTTTTATAAACTGATTTAATCCTGGCTGTTTCGTCATCTGCGAACTTCTTCTGGGCTTTGATGACCTCCTGCCCAGCTTGTATCAAATGAGCAGGAATAACAAATGGCTCCTGTGTGTAGAGTGCGATCAGATGGGCGTCATGTTGCATTGCCATGCGGATGGCAACTTCAATACATACATCAGTACGTTTACCGCAGTCAGCACGAACGAGAATCGTTTTATAACTCATAAAATCCCTTTCTCTTGCCTTAACAATAAACTCTTTAATTAACTTGTATCAGAATATATGGGGAAATCAACTCATCGCAGTTGTGACTCAGAAAATCTATGTGATCTGGCGAATTGTCAATTCAAGATACCCTGAAATTTCCGGAAAGGCGCAGGGGATATGAGATGTTGTTGATAATTGTATATCCCCCATATTGTCATAACCGAGACCTTTTTGGCACAGATATGCCGCCGGAGGTGATCTGACGGTATTGTCCAAGAATAGCTGTGTTATACAGGTTGAGCTTGATTACCCAGGTAATCGTGCAATCTGCTCCCGGTTGAAACAAGATTTCATGCCGGAGAGATCTAAATCCTAGAAACGTCCGCGATAGGAAAAAATTGGACATATATTTTCTTCGCAATCAGAGATCGTATGCAACTTTTTTCTGGCTCAAGCTTGGAATCACCTCTTTTAAAACATCTTCGATTCGATCAACAAAAATCAATTCCATGTCATCTTTTACCTGATCCGGCAATGAGGAGAGATCTTTTATATTCTCACGCGGCAGAATCACCCTGGCGATTCCAGCCCTGCGAGCAGCAAGAATTTTTTCCTTAATGCCACCGACCGGTAGTACCAGTCCACTCAAGGTTATTTCTCCAGTCATTGCGGTATCACTTCTCACCACTTGATCAAGATAGAGCGACGCCAGCGCAGTGGCTATAGTGACTCCGGCCGAAGGACCGTCTTTCGGAATAGCACCGGAGGGGACATGTAGATGCACCGAGGGGAAACTCTTGGAAATGCCAAGATCCTGACCATGAGAGAGGACATAGCTGTTGGCGGCCATAGCCGATTCCTTCATCACTTCGCCTAGATGTCCGGTCAGGGTTAATTTTTCTCCGTTAGGAAGTGCTATCGCTTCTATAAACAGAATGTCGCCGCCAGATTCCGTCCAGGCTAGTCCGGTGGCAACTCCAGGTAAAAGTTCCTTGCGGATTTGTTCAACGTTAAACCGCTCAGGTCCAAGTTGCTCATGCAAGTCGAGAACGGCAGTACAGACCGGGGTGGTCTCGCCTTTAGCAAAGCGGACCGCTACTTTTCTAGCCAACCGCCCCAGCATACGTTCTAATTCACGCACTCCAGCCTCACGGGTATAGCGCCGAATAATGTTGGCCAGGGTCTCATCCGGAACAGTAAATTGGCCGACGGTTAATCCAGCCTCGTCTCGTTGCCGAGGGAGCAGATAACGATGTCCTATCTCCATTTTTTCTTCATCACTATAGCCGCTCAACCGAAGAGTCTCCATACGATCCAATAAGGGTTTGGGGATATTGTCGATCGTGTTTGCCGTAGTGATAAAAAAAACCTGAGAAAGATCAAAGGGCAGGTCCAAATAGTTATCGTGAAAAGTATCATTTTGAGCAGGATCAAGGATTTCCATTAGGGCGGCGGCTGGATCACCGCGAAAGTCATGCCCTAACTTGTCGATTTCATCCAACATCAGCAATGGATTTTTCACTCCTGTGCGGCGAATTGATTGGAGAATCCGACCGGGCATAGCTCCAATATAGGTACGTCGGTGACCGCGCAACTCAGCTTCGTCATGCATCCCGCCGAGACTAAAACGATCAAACTTGCGCCCCAGGGCCCTGGCGATCGATTGCCCCAACGAGGTTTTACCAACCCCCGGTGGTCCGACCAGACAGAGGATCGGAGCTTTGGCTCGTGGATTAAGTTTCATGACTGCCAGTTGCTCTATGATCCGCTCTTTTATTTCTTTTAACCCATAATGATCTTCATCAAGCACCTGCAGCGCATTGTTTAAATCGAGATTGTCTGTGGTCTGGTTCTGCCACGGGAGCTCAAGAATCAACTCCAGATGAGCGGAGGCTACCTGATATTCTGCTGAAGACGGGTGTAATTTATCCAGTCGCGCTAACTCATTCTCGACTTCTACTTTGACCTTTTCTGGCAACTCAGTTCTCTCGAACTTTTTGTGTAACTCCTGGCTAGCCCCCTCTTCTGAGCTCTCACCGAGTTCCTGCTGCATCGACTTGATCTGTTCACGCAGAATATATTTTTTTTGCTCTTTACTCATATTTTCCCGGGCCTGATCGGAGATTTTTTTACGAATTTCCAGAATCTGAATTTCATGAGTGAGGTAACCATTAAACAGGATCATCGCTTCTCTATCCGTTACTGCAGCCAACAGCTCTTGCTCTTGTACAAGTTCAAGTTGCAATAGCTTGGCAACCGGATATACAAGTTGCAGGATGTTTTCTTCGAGGTGAAGTAATTTGGGGAACTGAAGCTCTTTTCCAGGGTGAGCTAGGGTGAAATAGTGCTCGATATGCGCCAGCACTTCACGCTGCAGCGCCTCTGTCTCAACATTGTGGATCCTTGTCACCGGAAACGGCTGCACCTGAGCCTTTAAAAATGGCTGATTCTGGATAAAATGTGTAACGGTAATGCGCTCCACCCCATGAACGATGACCTGTAGCTTCTCGCCGAACCTAGCTACCAGCTGCAATGTGGCGACCGTTCCATATTCGTATAGATCATCAGGCTGAGGGAGTTCTGACCCTGAATTCTTCGTGGAAAAAAGGCCAATCATCCGACTTTCACTTGCTAACGCTACCTCAACGGCCTGGACTGATGTCGGTCCGTCGATGAAGATCGGCACGATGAGATAGGGAAAGACCAGCGGATTTTCCAGCGACAAGATTGGCAGGGAATATGTTTGACTTTCTGTGACCATTTCCAGCCTACAACTTAAGGTTTAAAGACAGTCTCTATAACAAGCTTACCACTCATTATAGACAAAACACGCGACCCTGCTCCTTAATCTTCGGAACAGTATATTATTCCTGCTCGTATTAAAAATTTATCTCTCAACACTTCCATTTTTATGCAAGGCCACATAACTATCAGCGAACAAGAAAAGGAGAGAAAGACACAAACTGTAGCCTTGGACAGGTCTCAACCTAGAATAGATAATCTAAAGAAAATCATGTCAATTTTTGATTCAATAAGAAGCCACAAAATAGATCAAACATGCAGTAAACGTAGCAATAAACAGAGTTCTCAATCCAGCCCAAAACCAATTCGTTCCGCTGGTCCGCCCCAAAAAGACTCCTAGCAGAAATAGAATGCCCAAAGCCAACATCAAAGCCAATTCCAATGGGTCAAATGGTAATTCTAAAGGTAGTGTTGCAGCCCATATCGGTAAAATAATAATCAATGAAATCACTAGCGGTGAGAGCCCATTGACAGAAGCAATCAAAAAAGGGAGCATGCGTGTTGCTTGCCCATAAGCTGAATCATCCAAATTCTTTAACATTGCCTGTTCCAGGGTCCGAAGTTCTTTTTTCTGCTCCGCAGTTTCACTGATATAAGCACTGGTTAGTCCACTCATTCCGAGAGCAACAGCGGCACCAAAGCACGAGTTGACAATAACTGGCAAATTTGCCCGATCACTGACGTAAAAACCCGTGATTATGCCAAGCATCGTCAGAGCACCGTCAAAACCGTTAACGACAAAGTATCTCCGCACAAGACTGCGCGAGCGAGTTATCTCCAACAATAATGCAAATTGCTTTAACATGCTCTTCGGTATTAATCCTCTTTATCTAGCCAGATTCACTTTCTACCTCAACCCTGTCAATGCTGTGTATCGATCCACCCATCTCTGTAATCGCTTCGACAATCGCTGTATACTTCAGATTAGCACCCTCAATAACAATAACAACTGTTTCCGTTTTCTCATCAACCTCTGCAACCGTGAGTTCTATCCGTGCGCCGGGGGACTTGTCAGCGATCGTAGAACTGAAGTCCAGACTATTGGGGTGATGGGGCTTGAGGACATCAAGTTCAATTCGTTTTAAAGATGCCATAGTTCACCAACCTCTATAATTGTTGTGATCAATTTACCGATGAAAAATGGAGGTTCATTTGCAACTTTAGGAGCTTGTTGTATTCTTAAAATAGGTTTTTCAATAGCATATCAAATAACTGCGAACCTTGTGAGGGCGACCAACAATTTTTAAGATATTCTGAAAGGAGTCTGAAAATATTTTTCAAGGCTACAATTAACGTATTATGACAAATTGGAAGAAGTATCCTACGCCTTGCCAGTCAATCATGGTGCGTTACATCGCGGTGAAACAACCCGACCGGAGAAGAAAGGGGGTCAACAGTATGCAGAAAAATGTTGAAAAATTTGGAATCAATGACAAACGGGGAAAACCTTGCACCAGCCATGACCCCTTCGCTTCAGATAAGGCTTTGAAGGAGCCGGCTCTCTGCAAAGATTGCCAAAGCTATCTTTATCACAAGCGCTGGCTGAACGTCCCTGAAACCTACCAGAAGCTCAAGTCAGACCTACGAGTTCACTGGGTCACCTGCCCAGCCTGTCGAAAGATTGCAGAGAGTTATCCTGAAGGGATCGTGACCCTGCGGGGCTCATACCTCTGGAAGCATGAAGATGAAATTCTCCGTTTATTGAAAAATGTGGAAACCGAATCCTTTGACAGAAACCCACAGCAACGAATCATCCGGCAGTCGCAAATAGAGGAGCAGATAGTTATCGAAACAACGGAACAAAGCTTGGCGGAGCATAT
>JAZBPC010000054.1:0-3949 GCA_036351455.1 Desulfuromusa sp. | reverse complement strand
CGTCGATAGCCTGCTGCTGGTCAACCGTCTCTTCATAAGGAAAGGTGGCCTCAAATTCACGAAATAACTGATCCGGTGGAGAATAGGAGAAACCTTGGCGCAGCTCCCGTTTGGCATAAAGTTCCAGCAACTGGCGCGCTAACTCTTCAACCGCAGCCCGTGCCTTAAGGTGAGCTTTAGCCCAGCCCTGCCCGCCCATTTTATCCAGCTTGGGCGTATAACCTTCACCGCCAAGGTACTTTTGTACTTTTTCAATCCGTTCAATCGGCAGATAAAGTTTATCGTTTCCCGCATATTGAAGGTTTAAAAAATCACCCTCTATGGCTCCTGTTTTCAAGTGGGTCAAGCCAAGGTAGCGACCGATGCCGTGATCCGTATGGACAATAAAATCACCGTTTTTTAATTCCGCCAGACTGGTCATCAATTGCCGGGCCCGTTGTCTCCCGGTTTTTTTCTGGCGGTGACTGCGGCGACCAAAGATTTCTTCTTCGCTGATAATATTCAGCTTTTCATCGGGGAGATAAAAACCCTGTCCCAGATCACCAACAGTTATTTTTGGTACTGTTGCGGTCAAAGAAGAGAAATTCAAGCTTGTTTCAATTTCAAGATCAAGCCCGTGCGCATCCAGTAAATCATGGAGTCTTTCTGCCTGGCTCAATTGATTGCAGACCAGCAGGGTTTTGCCGTTCTTCACTTTATTGTGCTGCAACCGGTCCAGAAGAGGTTCGAGACCATCCTGATCGGAGGTAGGCTTCACGCGTAGAGCATCATTCCCCTGACAGTTGAAGTGATAACGCTGTCGCTCATCGTCAAATTGAATCACGTGCAAACGTGACAGTTCAATCCGCTGTGGATTATGCAACAAAGAGTGTAACTGGTCCGGTTCAAGGTAGAGATCCTGACGCCGAGCATGAGGGAGTCCCTGTTCCAGCATCCGGCTTTCCCCATCACGAATATCGCGGTGAAACAGATCAATCTCTTGCTCAATCGCAGGGGGATCAACCATCACCAAATGGGGTTTATCCAGATATTGTTCCAACCGGTCAAGTTCCGGATAGTTGAATGGCAGTAAAAATGCCCGCCCCGGTGCAAGAATCCCCTCGCGCAATTCGGTCATAATCGCTTCACGATCGGTCCGTGGAATCGCCAGCTCGTCACAGCGATCTTTCAATTTTTGTCCGAGGGTCTCCAGAAATGGGCCGTGGAGAATCATCTCCTTGGAAGGGATCAGCGTCAGAGCCTTCAGGGTCGTATCGCCAGAGCGTTGACTGGCAGGATCAAACGGACGCATTTTTTCAATAAAGTCGCCATAAAAATCAAGACGGACAGGTTGTTGTGCATCCGGTGGAAACAGATCAATAATATCGCCACGAACGGCAAAGCTGCCCCGCTCCTCAACCAGAGGAACCGGCTGATAACCCAGTTGGGTCAAAGAGTTCAGGAGTTGTTTGCGGTCATATTCTTCCTCAAGCAGCAGCTGAAGAGAAATGGTGTCGAGAACCTGACGGGGAATCACCTTTTGCATCAGCGAGCGGACCGGCAGCACCAGCGCTTTTACTTTCCCCCGGTTCAATCCGGCCAAAGTGGTGATCCGAATCGCTTCAAGTTCAGGGTGGGGAGTCAACGGATCGTAAGGATTCAGCTCCCAATGTGGCAGCAGGGCGATATCATTGGGCTGGGGATGGAAAAATTGCAGTTCTGCCACAAGTTGACGTGCCGCTTCCAATTCGGCGCAAAGGATCACCAGAAGGCCGGAATTTACCTTAATCAGTTGCGAAAGCAGGTAAGCATCAGCTGAGCCATGCAATCCTAAGACTTCAACCGTTTGTTTGCCTGAGGTGACACCATCAATAAAGCTGTGGATTGTGGCGTTGCGGATATTTTGTTGTGCTTCTTGATCCATCATAAATCATAAACTTCGTTGAACAGGGTTAAACTACGTGACAGGAAAGAGCCTTTATAAGACATTGTCAAAGAAATTGGAATGGACGAAATCTGGCACAGATCAGTAACGCTTTATATTATCAGAAATGATTGAACAATGAGACTTTCAAAAGCCAGCGAACTGTTTGACAAAGAACCATTCACCCGCTACTAATAACTGACGATTTCTTCTGGAGGGTGGGATCATGTGGAACGACAGCACAATAACGAAAAAATTGACGCCGTGTTTCTGAATATTTTTCAGGGATATGGCGTTTTTTGTTTCAGTTAAAGTTAGAATATTTCGGATGCAGTCAAATATCGCCATTGTCTTTACCAGAAAACTGACCATTTGAGTCTAAGAGGGATCGGGACCGAGTTCGGGCTGAAAAAGTACAGGACTATATGCAGCATTGTTGCCAGAGCGAAGCACTACTGCGTCAGGATAAAGAGTCGCGAAAACAGGTTGCAGAAATAAAGAAACTTATGATCAGCAATAAGAGTCAAGCAAAGACCCCTAAAACTCCCGAAAAACTCCCGAAAAACTCAGAAATTACGAAGATATTTGGTCCCAAGCAAAGGCTCTCTAACCAATCAACGCGGGCGGAAAATACGTCTGTGCAAAATTAAAACCTTGAATTACGGTGGTTGGCAAACAGTTCGCCGCCGATGGTTATCATGAACCGTTCTACAGTGAAGGAAGAATTGCGGATGATTAAGTGGCAATGGTCTAGTTTTGAGAACCTTTCGACCCTGGACCTCTATGAAATATTGAAAGTGCGCCAAGAGGTGTTTGTTGTAGAGCAAAATTGTGTTTATCAAGACGCCGACGGTTTGGACAAGACGGCCTGGCACCTCGTGGGATGGAAGGCAGGATCCGATGGGCGCAAGCTTGTTGCTTATCTCCGCGTCGTATGGCCAGGAAAGAAGTTTAAAGAGCTCTCAATTGGGCGGGTATTGACTGCACCCTCCGCAAGGGGAACTGGCCTTGGCAAGGCGTTGACTTCGGAGGCACTCAAGCAAATCTCCACGGAGTATCCAGGGGCTGCGATACGAATATCCGCTCAGAAGTATCTCGAACGTTTCTACTCGGATTTCGCCTTCAAGACTGTATCTGAGCCCTACGATGAGGATGGAATCCCTCATATTGAAATGTTCCGTGAGGGGGCGTAAAATAATGCGTTTCAGCGGACGCATCTGCGCGCCGCTGAACTGGACGTTATGCTTCTCGAAACAGAAGGAGAATTAATATGATCAATGTAATTGCATCGATACGTGTGAAGGCGGGAAGGGTTTCTGAGTTTCTTGAAATCTTTGGATCCAATGTACCGTGCGTCAGGCAAGAGAAAGGATGTATCGAGTATTTCCCAACGGTAGACATAGACGCCGGTTTGCCACCACAGAGTTTAGACGAAAATGTTGTCACAATTATTGAGAAGTGGGAGTCCCTGGACGCTCTACGCGACCATCTCAAAGCGCCTCACATGCTGGCGTACAGAGAAAAGGTCATGGGCATAGTGGACGACATCACTATCAAAGTACTAAAAGAAGCATAACAATCTAATCCACGCGGGAGGAAAATACGTCTGTGCAAAATTGAAAAACAACATCTAAAATTGGGTGGTGGCTGAATATTCGCGTCGCCGCCGGTTATCATGAACCGTTAGCGTGCAGCAAGTGTACTTCCCGAAGGAGGGACGCAAATGAACTTGCAGAAACTTTTCGGCATAAAACTCCCAATCATTCAAGCACCAATGGCGGGTGTGCAGGGTAGCGCACTCGCCATCGCAGTTTCCAACGCTGGTGGACTCGGTTCACTCCCGTGCGGCATGCTCAGTACGGAAGCCATGCGTAACGAGCTGGCAACTATCAAGACGAAGACCACGAGACCGTTCAATGTGAACTTCTTTTCCCACACACCGCCCGAGCCGAATAGCATGCGTGAAACGGCGTGGAGAACGGCGCTATCGTCCTACTTCAACGAGTATAATATCGACTTAAAGACCATCTCCACCGGGCCAGGGCG
>JAZBPC010000053.1:0-5416 GCA_036351455.1 Desulfuromusa sp. | reverse complement strand
GGGGCAACCCAGAGCGATTTTGTTATGCTCATCAGTGGGGTGCTGATGGGTGGAATTACCACAGATCTGGATGATGTTGTCACTAAAACCTGTGCCGGTCTGATTATTCTGCCAAGTGACCATTATCTTGTGTCTCGAAAAACCCGTACCACTGAGCAGATGAATCGCATTGGCAAATCGGCTTGTGATCAATGTACGGCCTGCACCGAAATTTGTCCCCGTTACCTTCTTGGGTATGACGTCCAACCCCATAAAGTGATGCGCTCTCTGGCTTTTAGCACAAGCGGTGCGGATTACTGGAATAAGTTTGCAACTTACTGCTGCGCCTGTGGACTCTGTACTCTTTACGCTTGTCCGGAAGATCTTTTCCCCCGCGAGGCCTGTGAACAGGCGAAAAGTTCAATGCGCGTGAGCGGCAATTCGTATCGGCAGGAAAAGGCCCCCAAAATTCATTCGATGAAAAACTATCGCCGGGTGCCGACCAAATCATTATTGCAGCGCTTGCGGATTGCCAAATATGAAGTTCCTACCCCTTTCGTTGATGGATTCCCGGCCCCTGCAGAGATTCGTGTTCTATTGCAGCAGCATGCCGGCAAGCCGTCTGTTCCGGTGGTATCGGTGGGGGCTATTGTCCAGGCAAATGACCTGCTTGCCGAACCTGAGGGAAACAGTTTGGGGGCCCGAATCCATGCGCCACTGTCAGGTAAAGTTGCAGAGATAACAGATAAATATATCCGCATTATCGTTGGTGCAATGGCTGCATCAGGAGGAGAAACAGTATGAATGCCATCGGCTTAGTTGAACTTTCAAGTATTGCAGCCGGCATGCAGTCCGCTGACATGATGCTGAAAACATCAGCCATCGAACTGATTCTTTCACGGACAATCTGCTCCGGCAAATATATGGTTTTAATCGGTGGCGATGTCGCATCTGTTCAGGCTGCTATTGCTGTTGTCAATGAGGATCTGGAAGAGTCAATTATTGATACGTTTGTTTTGCCGAATGTTCATCCTGATATCTTTCCGGCCCTCAGCGGTACAAATACCCCACCGGAACTTGCCGCTCTTGGTATCCTTGAAGCATTTTCTGTAGCATCGCTTATTGAGGGAGCTGATGAGGCTTGTAAGGCTGCCGATGTCCAGCTGATTGAAATTCGGTTGGCAATGGCTTTAGGTGGCAAGGCTTTCTGTACCCTGACCGGGGATGTTGCCGCTGTCACCAGTGCAATCGCGACAGGGGCGGAAAAGATAGGCTCTAAGGGGATGCTGGTTAACAAAGTGGTAATCCCCAATGCCCGGCCTGAACTGTTGAATGAAATGGTTTAGAGGTTGCCTGTCATGAATCTGGATAGCTTGGGTCTGGTTGAAAGCCGCACTATTGCAGCCGGTATATTTTTGGCGGACACGATGGTTAAAGCTGCCGATGTCATACTGGTGAAAGCTTCCACTATTTGTGCAGGTCGTTATTTTATCCAGATTTCCGGAACTCGTTCTGCTGTCGAAACCGCAGTTGCCAGTGCTGCAGATTCAGATTATTCCTTGGTTGGGAGCTTTGTCATTTCCAATGTTCACCCTGATCTGCTTCAGGGAGTTGGCCGTTGCAGGGATATCCCCGCTGGCGATGCTATCGGGGTTGTCGAGTGCAAAACAGTCGCAGCTGGAGTTATTGCTGCTGACCAGGCGCTGAAGAAAGCTTCTGTTCAGCTTGCTCGTCTGGTTATCGGCCAAGGGATTTCAGGTAAGTCCTATTTTATTTTAAATGGTGAAATTGCCGAGGTTGAAGAGGCTGTTGCTGCTGCCCGGCAGGTTCTTGAGCGAAATTTGTTGGAAACAGTTGTGATTCCAGCTCCTGATGCTACAATTATTGAAGCTTTAACAAATAAGGCAAGATGAAAAATAATGTTAAATAATTCAATACAGAAGAAATTTTCACAAAACCCTAACAATTCGGACTCATTTTGTTGTAATTATTATTTTTGTTAGGGCTTTTAAAATGGCAAGCAACTTTTTATTATTCAAACAGTGAGGAGAGATGAAATGAAAAAAGGATTAATATTGGCATTGTTGGCTGTATTTTTTCTAGCCGGGTTCTCACAGGCTGAAACATTAAGTCTTTTGACCTGGAAAGGGTATGCACCGCAAGCTCTGGTGGACAAGTTCGAAAAAGAAACTGGAATTAATGTTGAAGTGACCTATTCCAACAACGAGGAGATGATTGCGAAGCTCAGAGCGACACGTGGAGCTGGATTTGACCTTGCGCAACCGAGTCAGGATCGGATTTCATCCGTTCAGGAAAAATATAAAATTTATCAAGCTTTAGATTACTCAAAAATCGACTCCGGATTGTTTATCTCTTCAATGCTCAATGCGGTCAAAAAGAATACCCAGGTTGGTGGAGATTCATTTGCTGTTCCATTCTGTTGGGGAACTTCCGGTATGATTGTCAACTCAGAAAAAGCACCAGGTGCAAACAGCTGGAAAGCATTATTGGATGAAAAATATAAAGGACGTGTCAGCTATCGCCTGAAGCGCCCGACCCTGATTGCTATGGGTTATGCCTTGGGTTATGACCCCTTTGCGCTCTATTCTGATGCTACGGCTTATAAGGCGATGCTCGATAAAATTGCCGAAACCCTGATTGCCGCCAAGCCTCTGGTGAAGAACTATTGGGCTAATGGTGATGCTTTACTAGAGTCAATGCGTTCTGAAGAGGTCTTCGTTGCTATGGCTTGGGATGCAGGTGGCTGGAAGCTTCATGAAAGTAACGCTGCCATCGATTTTGTTGCTCCTAAAGAGGGCGCATTGGGCTGGATTGATACTTTTGCTATTCCATCAAAAGCTAAAAATCTTGATGCTGCATACAAATGGATTAACTTTATGCTCAAACCGGAAAATGCCGGTTACTTTACTACCACAGAAAAATATGGCACTGCTTCTCAAGGGGCAAACGCATTTGTTTCCCCGGAAGTTCGTGGAAATTTTGAGCGTACTTTCCCACAGGCAGCTATCGACAATATTAAGTGGTACCCGCCTGTTCCAGCACAACTGGAAGGTATGGAAGGTAAAGTTCTTGACAAAATAAAGGCATCTAACTAGTTAATAAACAATACTTTTTAAAGGGGTGGCTTCGGTCACCCCTTTTCCCTTGCTAGAAATCCTCAGAACGTCAAAAAAGCATTTATTAGGAATGTCCATGAATAATGATTTGTCTGTTTCCAGCCTGGTCAAGAAGTTTGGCGATTTTACTGCTGTTGATTCAGTGTCCTTTGATGTTCCGCAAGGTTCATTTTTTTCCATTCTTGGCCCTTCGGGATGCGGGAAAACAACCCTGTTAAGAATGATTGCCGGTTTTGAAGAGCCGACTTCGGGGAGTATCATGATCCGTGGCAAGGATATGTCCGGGGTTGGACCAAATCTGCGCCCGATTAATCTGGTGTTTCAGCATCTGGCTCTGTTTCCAATGATGAATGTTGCAGAAAATATTGCTTTTGGTCTCCGCCGGCGTAAAGTTGATAGCGCAACAATTAAGAAGAAAATAGAAGCTATCCTGGAACGGGTTGGCCTGCCGGATTATGGCCAGCATCAGATCGGGCAGCTTTCCGGAGGGCAAAAACAGAGAGTGGCTATAGCTCGTTGCCTGGTTCTTGAGCCTTCTGTTTTGCTACTGGATGAGCCATTGGGAGCGCTCGATCTGAAATTACGCGAGCAGATGAAAGTTGAGTTGAAAAAGCTGCAGACAAAGGTCGGAACAACTTTTGTTTATATCACCCATGATCAGTCTGAAGCATTGGTGATGTCGGACCGTGTCGTAGTTATGAATAAAGGTAAGTTTGAGCAGCTGGGGACACCTCAAGAACTCTACAGCAAGCCTTTGACTCCTTTTGTTGCTCAGTTTGTCGGTGATAACAACCTTTGGTCTGGTGAAATTACTGAAATCACCGGGAATGATGCCATTATCCGTACTGACGAAGGTTTTATCTTTCGCAGCAGGGTGCAGGGGACTGTTACAGTTGGTCATCGAGCCGACTTGTTCTTGCGTCCGGAGACTCTTCGTATTCAACCTGCGGATAAGGAAGGTCTGAATATTTTTGATGTCACGGTGAAGACGATCCTGTTCGATGGAGCCAACAGTCGCTTGTTGACAGTCACTCCCCAAGACCATGAATTGCTGGTTTCTTTACCGCAAAATCGCAGTTTTGATCATATTCAGCCCGGTCAGTCGATCGAAGTCGGTTGGCACCCGGAAGCCGGTGTCTGCTTCGCGGCGGAGGATTGATCATGGTGATCTCAAAATCCTCAAAGACTGCCCTTTGGTTGTTTCTGACCCCGGTTCTTTGTTGGCTGCTACTGCTGATAGTTCTTCCACACATCGATCTGCTGCTGATGAGCTTTGGCGGTGAAAATGATTATGGCGATCCGATCTGGACGCTGCAGAACTATCGCAATTTCTTCACTGAGCCCATCTATTGGAACACTTTCCTGCGTACAGCAATCTTTTCTATTATTACCACCTTCATCACCTTCCTTCTTGCTATGCCGGTAGCATTTTACATCGTCAAAGTGGTTAGACCTCGATTTCAAGGGGCGATGGTATTGATGCTATTGCTGCCCTTTTGGGTGAGTGAGCTGGTCCGGATTTATGGCTGGATGATTCTATTGCGCGAGTCGGGGGTTATCAACCATTTTCTGCTTAAATTTGGCTTGATCGACAAACCGGTTGAGATGCTTTACAACGATGCCACAATGATCATGGGGCTTGTTTACACCTCGATGCTGTTTATGGCGGTACCGATTATCTCAGCGATGGAGAGCCTTGATGACAGCCTCATTGAGGCGGCTCATGATTTGGGCAGCGGCAAACTGGTGATCTGGTTTAGAATCATCATTCCCCATTGTAAACCGGGGATCACCTCCGGTTCCATTGTTGTCTTTATGCTAGTGCTGGGGAACTATCTTACCCCAAACCTGATGGGTGGCAAGAATTCACTCTGGTTCACCGAGCAGATTTATAATCAGTTTATCGCCAGCTTCAACTGGAATCAGGGTGCGGCCTTTGGCTTTTTGCTGTTATTGCTCAGTTCACTGATTATCTGGATTGGCCTGAAGTTGTCTCGACAGAAACTTGGGGAGGTGGCATCATGATCAGATCCCTGCCGAACTCCAAACGCTATAGTTTCACTTACGGCACATTTATTATTTGCTATTTTGTTTTCCTGTTTGCGCCGTTACTAGTTACTTGTGTTCTGGCGTTCAATAATTCTGACTATCCGTCGTTACCCTGGTATGGTTTCAGTCTCGACTGGTTTGTCGGCACAGGGCCAGAGCGGGTTGGTATTTTTAATGACGATCAGAACCTCCGGGCAATTTTCACAAGTTTTCAGACCGCCTTTTGGGTTGCCCTTTTCAGCACCATCGTT
>JAZBPC010000052.1:0-9635 GCA_036351455.1 Desulfuromusa sp. | reverse complement strand
CGCTACACTACGAATTCCACCGACCTCTCCCATACTCAAGACTGCCAGTATCCAATGCACTTCCGGGGTTGAGCCCCGGGCTTTCACATCAGACTTAAACAACCGCCTACATGCTCTTTACGCCCAATAATTCCGAACAACGTTTGCACCCTCCGTATTACCGCGGCTGCTGGCACGGAGTTAGCCGGTGCTTCCTCTGAGGGTACCGTCAGGCCTGCCGCGTATTAGACGACAGGAGGTTCTTCCCCTCTGACAGAGCTTTACGACCCGAGAGCCTTCATCACTCACGCGGTATTGCTGCGTCAGGCTTTCGCCCATTGCGCAAAATTCCCCACTGCTGCCTCCCGTAGGAGTCTGGACCGTGTCTCAGTTCCAGTGTGGCTGATCATCCTCTCAGACCAGCTATCCATCGCAGCCTTGGTAGGCCATTACCCCACCAACTAGCTAATGGACCGCGGACCCATCCTAGAGCAATAAATCTTTTCCCACTTCTTCCGAGGAAGGCGTGGTCTTATCCGGTATTAGCACTCCTTTCGGAGTGTTATCCCAGACTCTAGGGCAGGTTATCCACGTGTTACTCACCCGTGCGCCACTCTACTTGGAATCCGAAGATTCCGTTCGCGTTCGACTTGCATGTGTTAGGCATACCGCCAGCGTTCGTTCTGAGCCAGGATCAAACTCTCCAGTTATATTTCTGAAGTTTTGTATCCATGTTTGTTCAATTAACTTGAACCCTTACAAGCTCTTTACTACATCTGCTATTTAGTTTTCAAAGACCAGTTTTTTTGCCCCGCCAAAGCGAAGCGACAAGCAAGGAGTCTATCCAAACAACGCCTTCCTGTCAATTTCTTTTTTACCTTTTTTTACTTTTTTTCTGCTGCTCTCAACGTCGAATCAAATCCGTCGTCCCGAGCAACGGTGCGCAGTTATATACAATCAGACACATACCGTCAACTGTTTTTTTAAGTTTTTTTCGAACCTTTTCTCAGACCTGACTAAGCCCCTAATCTGTCGTCGTTATTTTAAAATTATTTTTACAATAAAAACAGACAAACGACTTATACATGAATCAGCGAGATCACAGCACCTCGATGATATAGTAATTTTTCTTACCCTTCTGGACCAACATATATGAATCGTTGATCAGATCTGCTTCGGTGACCAGATATTCCTGATCAGACAGCTTGGTCTTGTTCAGGCTGAGCCCGTTTCCTTTTATCGTCCGGCGCAACTCCCCTTTAGACGGGAAAGCTGTTGTTTCTGTCACGAGTAATTCTACAATCGGCACACCGCCTTTGATCTTGGAGCGATCAACTGCATAAGTCGGAACCCCTTCGAATACCGACAAAAAGGTTTCCCTATCCAACTTTGCCAGGCTTTCAGTCGTAGCCTTACCAAAAAGTATCTGTGAAGCCTCCACAGCCATATTGTATTCTTCTTCGTTGTGAACCATGCAGGTGACTTCTTTTGCCAAGCGGTTCTGCAACGGTCGCTGGTGCGGTGCGGCTTCCTGCTCTTTGACAAGCTCCGTGACTTCTTCATTGTTTAAGAGGGTAAAGATTTTAATGTACTTTTCAGCATCAGCATCGGAAACATTGAGCCAAAATTGGTAGAATTTGTATGGAGTCGTCAATTTTGGATCAAGCCATACGTTACCGCTCTCTGTTTTGCCAAATTTTCCGCCATCGGCCTTGGTAATCAGTGGACAGGTCAAAGCAAAAGCATCACCACCTTCTTTGCGGCGGATCAACTCCGTCCCCGTCGTGATATTTCCCCACTGGTCAGAGCCACCCATCTGCAAGCGGCAATTCTTCTCGCGATACAAATGTAAAAAGTCAGTCCCCTGAACTAACTGATAGGTAAATTCGGTAAAGGACAGCCCTGTTTTTGCTTCATCGCCTAGACGTTTCTTGACGCTGTCTTTGGCCATCATATAATTGACCGTAATATGCTTACCAATGTCGCGGATAAACTCCAAAAAGCTGAAATCCTTCATCCAGTCGTAGTTATTGACCAACTCAGCGGCATTGCCGGCAGCCGAATCAAAATCGAGAAACTTCGCCAGTTGTTTTTTCAAACAAGCCTCGTTGTGACGAAGGGTCTGTTCATCAAGCAGATTACGCTCCGCCGACTTCCCCGAGGGATCACCAATCATCCCGGTCGCACCACCGATAAGCGCTATCGGCTTATGCCCGGCGAGCTGAAAATGCTTAAGCATCATCACACTAACCAAATGGCCGATATGCAGTGAATCAGCAGTCGGATCAATACCAACGTAGGCCGCGGTCATCTCTTTCTGCAGTTGTTCTTCCGTCCCGGGGGTGATGTCGTGGATCATGCCACGCCAAGTCAATTCTTCGACAAAATTCATTTTCAGTATTTCTCTATTCAGTGTTTATTGATTATATCTGTCCCCTGGGTGCACCAACAACCGGGGAGACGCTACGATTGCTCTTCTTTATTTTAGTTGCTCGACTTCACTGGCCCTGTTGGATGCGTTCAATCGCCTCACAGCGGCCTGTCTTTTCATCAATAGTCAACAACGCCCCACAAAGAAGCGGATCCTTCTTGGCAACTTCCAGCCTGACCGGTAATTGAGTCAGGAAGCGGTCCATAGCACTTTCTTTCTGGTTCCCAATGATAGCATCCTGACTGCCAGTCATGCCAACATCAGTGAGATATCCTGTTCCTTGAGGTAAAATTCGCTCATCTGCCGTCTGTACATGGGTATGAGTTCCGACAACTGCTGAAACCCGTCCGTCCAGATAAAATCCCAGGGCCTGCTTTTCACTGGTCGCTTCAGCGTGAAAATCAACAAAAATAATAGGGGTGACTTGTTTCAACTCTGCCACTAAGGAATCGGCCGCACGAAAAGGGCAATCGAGATTTTTCATAAACACCCGCCCTTCAAGATTTAGCACACCAACCTTGATTCCTGCCGCTGTTTCGTAGATACCGCTACCATAACCAGGGAGACCGGGGGGATAATTTGCCGGGCGCAACAATCGCGATTCTTTCTCAAGCACCGGCATGATTTCTTTCTTATCCCAAATATGATTTCCGGACGTCACAACATCGACGCCGGCATCGAACAGTTCGCGTAATACCGAGGCGGTCAAGCCATAACCAGCAGCAGCATTTTCTCCGTTAACAATAACCATATCGACGAAGTGCTTATCAATCAATCGATCAAGGTGATCGGTCAAAGCCTTCCTCCCGGCTCGCCCAACAATATCACCAACAAATAACAGCTTCACAGAATGCTCCTCATATAAAATCAGGACTCGAACCACAATTCCCCAATGTGGAAGAGTGATACGAGCCCTGCTTTAGCTGTATTCCGGAGCCAGTAGCTACTTAGCGTATTCGATAGCTCTGGTTTCACGAATAACATTGACCCGAATCTGGCCAGGGTACGTCATCTCCTGCTCAATCTTACTGGCAATATCTTTTGCCAATACATGCGAATAATCATCCGAAACCTGATCACTTGAGACCATCACCCTGATTTCACGACCAGCCTGAATCGCAAAGCAGCCTGTGACACCTTCGAAGGACGTCCCTATTTGCTCCAGTTCGCGCAACCGCTTGACATAGGTCTCCAGGGTTTCTCTGCGTGCTCCGGGACGGGCTCCTGAAAGAGCATCAGACGCCTGGGTTAGAATAGCCAGAACGGTTTCCGGCTTTTCATCTTCATGATGAGCAGCAATGGCGTGAACAATCTTCGGAGATTCACCATACTTACGCGCGAGGTCACCGCCGTTAACGGCATGGGAACCTTCCATCTCATGGCTGACAGCTTTGCCAATATCATGGAGCAACCCGGCTCGCTTGGCCTGCTTGACATTAATCCCAAGCTCAGAGGCCATCATCCCACACAAGAAGGCAACCTCTATCGAGTGAACCAGAACATTCTGCCCGTAAGAAGTCCGATATTTCAGCATCCCAAGCAACTTAATAATCTCTGGATGAATACCATGCACCCCGACATCAAAGGTGGCCTGCTCACCTGCCTGACGAATCTCCTCGTCGACTTCTTCCTGAGCTTTTTCAACCAATTCCTCAATACGGGCGGGATGAATTCGGCCATCAGCAATAAGTCGTTCTAGAGAAATCCGCGCAACCTCTCTGCGGACAGGATTAAAACCGGAAATCACAACAGCTTCTGGAGTATCATCAATAATCAAATCTATTCCAGTCGCCGCTTCAATAGCACGGATATTTCTCCCTTCTCGACCAATAATACGGCCTTTCATCTCATCCGAGGGGAGAGGAACAACACTGACAGTTTTTTCAGCGACAAAATCTCCAGCGTAACGCTGAATCGCCAAAGCCATAATTTTCTGGGCTTTCTTGTCAGCGACCTCATGGGCCTCCTCTTCAATCTTCTTAATCCCTTTAGCAGCATCATGGCGCGCTTCACTCAACATTGAATCAACCAGCTTCTGCTTAGCCTGTTCAGCGGTCATACCGGAAATATCTTCCAGTTTTTTTCGCTGAGCGGCATGAATCTGATCGATTTCATTGCTTTTCTTTTGTAGCTGCTCACTCTGTTGCCTATATTGGTTTTCTCGTTGGTTGAGATCTTCACTCTTTTTTTCAATATGGTCTTGCTTACGCTCGAGGTTTTCCTCTTTTTGCTGAAGACGGTTTTCTTGGACCTGGATCTCTTTACGCAGCTGTCTAGCTTCCTGCTCCCAGTCGGTCTTCGCTTGAAGCACGATATCTTTAGCCTGGATAGTAGCCTCTTTGCGAAGAGCATCGGCCTCCTTCTCAGCATCGCTAACTAATTTTTCAGCTTCAACCAGAGCGTTATTGACTGTTGATTCAGACAGCTTACGCCGTAAAACCATTCCAAGAAGAACTCCCACTGCCAAAGCAGCTAGAATGAATATGATAGTAATGATATCAGTCTGCACGTTTAATATCCTCTCGTTACAGATTATAGTAACACTGCCAACTCAACCTTGACAGGAAATGAACCTTGTTTCAGTTGCAATAAAATCCAAGGCCTGGTCATGAACATCTATCGGCAAAAGGCTACAAAGCTGACTTTCGAAGCCCAGACCAACAGAAACTGTTTTCTGAGTTTTTTGAGCTAACTGCCGATCATAGTACCCGCGGCCATAACCGAGACGGTGCCCCCTCAAATCAAATGCGACGCCAGGAACAACCACAAGGTCAAGCTCAGTAACAGATATTTGCCGCCCTGTGACTGGCTCTGCGACACCAAAGCCCCCTGGCAACAACTCAGAAGTCTCCCGCACCTCAAAAAAAGCAAGGTCATCGCCATCAACACGCGGGTAGTAAACTTGTTTGTTCCCTTTTCTGGCTTCTAAAAAAACCTGTTCCGTAGCCACTTCATTATTGATTGGACTATAGAGTGCTACAGTCTTTGCCCTGGCAAAACACTCAGAAGCTATTAATTGCTGCTGTGCTTGCTGGCTCAAGCGTAAATGAACCGATAAATCAAGCTGCCTACGAAGACTTAAAAACTGTTTACGAAATAATGCTTTTCCCATAGTTATGTATCCAAAAGGGAAACATATTTATTCAGAGGTAAAGATAAACCGGGAGGGCACAAAAGAAAGGTAAAACAGACATCAATTGACAATCCAAATATTTGGCATTACACGGGTAGAACCATTTATTCCTGAAACCCTGATGACGGCCCAACAAAACAATCCATGGAAACACGCCATACAAAAAAACTGAGAGTTCAGAAGGATTACAATTCCTTGCAAAAAAAACAAGGGTTTAAACACCCATCAACCAGGTGTGTGTCTATAATATTTTGTGCCGAACCAATTTATCTACAAACTCTGATCACAGAGGTTTTTTTAAAACATACCTAGTGTTCGATAATACATTGAAATTATCAACTTTAGCAACCAGAATTATCAACACCAGAATTATCAGCTGCCGCATGTTCTAAAGACTCAATCAACTGTTGAAGTCGTTTTTCCTGCTGTGTCCCGCCTTGAGTCTGCTGGTCGGATAACTGAAGATACTGACCTGCCAGATTCAGCAAAGTTAAAACTATCAAATCCCTGGTATCAACAGACTGGCTTGAAGCCGTTTCTGCTAACTTTTCTTCAATAAAATCAACAACACGCTGAATTTGAGCTTCTGATTCCTGGCTGCGCAACTTATATTCTCGCCCCAGAATGGTGACCTTAACATTAGGATTCAAGATTCCTCCTGAACAGCGTCAAGACGGTTAAGTATGCGATCAAGCTCATCAAGGATATGTAAACGTTCCTTTTGCCACGTCACCTTTTCAGTTTGGAGTAACCTGTTCTCAGACTTAAGATGACGATTCTGTTCAAGCAACGTTTCAATTGCACTCTCTAGTCGATCTAAGGTTTCCATGTTTAAACCTCCCCGCCCATGTTTTATTGCTATCGATCAAATAGTACCGAGACAAACATTTCAGCGTCAAACGGGCGCAAATCATCAAGCTGTTCACCGATACCAACAAACCGCACAGGCACCTGAAGCTCTGCTGCAATAGCCACAACAATTCCCCCTTTAGCTGTTCCATCAAGCTTAGTCAACACAATCCCATCAAGATCAACAGCCTGATTGAATAATTTTGCCTGTGTTAATGCATTCTGGCCAGTCGTTGCGTCAAGAACTAAAAGAACTTCGTGCGGAGCGCCAGGAATTTCCCGGTCAAGAACCCGCCGTATCTTCTTCAACTCCTCCATCAAATTGACCTTGGTATGTAAACGCCCGGCTGTATCAAGTAGTAGAATATCCGCTTTCCTGGCAACAGCTGCCTTGGCCGCATCGAAAGCTACGGCACTGGGATCAGCCCCCTCAGCGTGGCTGATAACCTCAACTTCAGCCCGTTCCCCCCAAATTTGTAACTGCTCTGCTGCAGCCGCACGGAAAGTGTCCCCAGCCCCAAGAACAACCTTTTTGCCCTCAAGAACAAATTGATGTGCCAATTTACCAATTGTCGTGGTTTTACCAACACCATTGACCCCAACGACCATGATAACAAACGGTGAAGCGCTGGTCACATCCAGCGGTTTACTGTCAAAACTGAGTATTTTTGCCAACTCTTCCATCAACAACTGGCGCACCTGATCAGGAGAGGCGAGTTCACCTTTGGTCCGGCTCGATTCCAGAGAATCTATCAATTGCTGCGTCGTCTGCATTCCCAAGTCAGCAGTAATCAAGATCTCTTCAAGCTCTTCTATCAAATCAGCATCGATACTGGTTCGACCCCGCAGCAGGCTATCAACTCGACCTACCAGTGAAGATTGCGTCTTCGACAAGCCAGCTTTAAATCGTTCAAATATCCCCAAAGTCGGTTCTGGGGCTAGCTCTGGTTCCGGTTCCGGCTCAACTTCGGACTCAGACTCATCTTCGACCACCTCTTCAGGTTCAGCAGTGGCAACAGGAACTTCAGAGACAAAAGAGCCCTCTTCCTCAACGGCACCCCCCTCTTTTGAGGTTTTCCTGGAGCTTTTAAATATCTTTAAAAGAATAAAAACAAGTAAGAGAACAACAATTGTTGCTCCCAGATATAAAACGCCAAAAGCAACCAAAGACCTATATTCTTCAGGGACACCGGCAGAAGCCAGCAACGGCGAAACACTGGCAACAAAAGTATTGAGCCATTGCATAATATTGTCCCAACTCAATAGATTAAACCATTCCATAACTTTCAGATCCTTAACAATCCAGAGAAAAACAAATTACTTACAAGAGTTAAAATACAGACAGAAGAAAACCTGTCATAATCATGACAACAGCTGATGAAATCGAAACCAACCGCTATCAATCGAACACAAACTCATCTCGCAATTCATCAACACAGAGACGCATCTTATATGCAGCGCGAGAAACAATGGCCTCCCCCCCCAACTGCAGGATCAACAAGTATTCTTCGGTTAAAGGCGAGATTAAAATTTTATCTTCCCCAGCACGAATGACAACCTGATCCAGCTCACCACTATCGACCCTTGACAGTGCATCTCTGAGCTGACTAAGAATGATACCACTATGAGCCCCCAGAACTTTGATATCATAGTCATCGATGCGCGCTACATGGTCAACGGATTCCCCCTCCCAATCAACTATGATAGCGCCAAGAGCACCGGGAATATCTTCCAATAATCGCTTCATTAATGATTTAAATGGCATAACGGCCCTCACTATGAAAAGAGTAAAAAGATGTCAACCTGTAAGAGCAGCATCTTCCCGCAGCTGAAAATCGTTGATTCTCACAGAAACCAACTTTGAAATTCCTGGTTCCTGCATGGTGACCCCATACATCGTATCCACAATTCTCATCGTCCTTTTGCTATGGGTGATGATAATAAATTGTGACTGACTTGTCATTTCCTGAACAATATCAGCAAACCGGTCAATATTGGCATCATCCAGTGGAGCATCGACCTCATCAAGAATACAAAAAGGGGTCGGCTTGATTAAAAACAGTGAAAAAATCAACGCGACCGCTGTCAAAGCCTTTTCCCCTCCGGACAGGAGATTGACATTTTGCAAACGTTTCCCCGGCGGTTGAGCAACAATATCGATACCGGTCTCCAGCAGATCACTTTCATCGGTTAATCTCAATTCAGCTTGGCCACCGATAAAGAGTCGAGGAAAAACCTGCTTGAATTTTTCGTTCACCAATTCAAAAGTTTCCTTAAAACGTCTCCGAGTTGTGCGGTTGATTTGGCTGATCGCTTTTTGCAAATCATCCAGCGATTGATTTAAGTCATCACGCTGCTGCAAAAGAAAATCATAACGCCCCTCTTGCTCACGATACTCATCAATCGCCATGAGATTAACTTCACCCAATAATTCAATCCGCTGCTGCAACCGTTTCAGTTGCTGCTGCTGACGCTCCAGCTCGTCCTCCGTTGCTTCTGGAACCTGATGCTCAAGCAAATCCACTCGGTATCGTTCCAGCACTCCCTGGCGAACGTGCTCAACATCGACCTGGAGTTCATGATGTCGCAACTGAAGCTGAGAAACCGCCTTGCGCAATTCTTCAGCTTCAGAGCGCACCCGCCGCAACTGATCACGGAACTCCTCGGCCTGAAGGCGCTGCTGTTCATAGCGATCACGAATAACCTCATTTTCCCGCTGCTGCTCGGTGCGTCGATTCAGAAGCAGATCAAGTTCAACTAACAAACGCTGGTCTTTTTCTTCCATCTGCTGCTGAGAATCCACTCCCGTCTCCCGACGCTGCTCAAGTTGAACAGTGCGCTGGTTAATATCCTGTTGCTGATTTTCAATCCGCTGCAGAGTTTCATTTACAGCACGCTGCTGTTGTTGCAAAGAGGCCAGATCAACACGTTGCTTCGTTAATCCCTCCCTGAAGGTATCAAGGGTAGCACGGAGTTCGGTGATTTCACCCTGAAGTTGTTTGGAAACAGCTTCCAACTGCTTTTGTCGCTCTTCTGTCTCCTGCCCCCCCTGAGCCAACTGTTCTTTTTCCCGCAGCAGCGCTTCCTGCCCTTCATCAATTTGCTCGAGATCAAAAGCCAACAGAGCCTGACGCTTATTCAGGTAATCAACCTCTGTTTGTAAACCCTGCCGATCTTTTGCAAACTCGAGAGCCTGCAATTCCAGCCGATGAGCCTCTGAAGTCGCTGCCAGTTGTGCCTCTT